>NZ_SMJW01000001.1 GCF_004348335.1 Actinomadura bangladeshensis
GCCCTGCCGAGCGCCGTCCAGGCGCCGGCGGCGAACAGCCCCTCGCGGTCGAGGGCGAGCGCCCGGTCTGGGGGCAGCTCCCTGGCGAGCAGCGAACCGACCATGTCCCGCAGATCGCCGCGTTCCGGGCTCTCCTCGAACGGCCTCGTACCGAGCACGCTCCCCCCTTCCCAGCTAGCTATAAATCTGATGTATCGCGATCGCCATGTCAAGCACCTACGACCAGGGCAGTAGCCCTTGACACTAGCTCACAACGACAGGCTACCTTTATGTCTGATGTATTTCCGCCGAAGGAGTTCCGCATGTCGGGTGAGGTCACGATCGTCGACGGTCCCGCCATGCCGTGGGTGAACGGGCGGGAGGCGTACGACTCGATGGAGCCGGCGTTCCGGGAGAACCTCGGGGACCCGGACCGCATCGGCGAACTGCTCTCGAAGTACTGGATGCGGTCCCTCTGGAACGACCCGGCGACGTCCCGCCGCATCGACCACGTCCGGACCGACCCCGGCTACCGCGACCTGTCCGAGGCGTACCACGACAGTGTGGAGGAGGCCCTGTTCCTCGGCGGGCGGGTGAGGCTCACCGCCGAAGGAGAACTCCAGGCAGGCGACTACTTCTGGCGTCCCCCCGGCTGGGTGCATTCGGCCTCGTCCGACGAGGGTTTCGAGTGCCTCCTGATGATGGAGGGCGAGTCGTCGCCCGAAGGGAGCGACCGCGTCTCCCGGGTGGTGCGCCCCGACGAGGAGGCGGGACGCCACGTCCGCCCCGGCACGTCGGACCCGATCGGCCCGCGCGGCTACGTGCGCCGGAAGGAGAGCCGCTTCATGGTGTGGCGCGACCACGACGACACACTGACCCGGCTCGCCGAGCCCGGCGTCCCCGGCCTGCGGTCCAAGGTGCTGAGCAGCAACGCGGCCGCCGCCGGTGTCTCGGTGCTCGTCGACCTGCCCGCCGGATGGGCGCGGCCCGTCCCGGCCGCCGCCCACGAGCGGTTCCTGGTTGTGACCGAGGGCACGGTCACCGCCGACGGCGCGCCCCTGGAGCCCTGCTCGCTGATCAACATCCCGGCGGGGCTCGGCGGCCCCTCGATCGCGGCCGACGACGGCGCACGGCTCCTGGTCAAGGCGAGCGCCCTATGAGGACCGTCTCAACGGCGACGAAGGGCGGCTACGCCGACACGGACTGGGGACAGGTCCATTACAGGATCAACGGTGACTCCGGCCCGTGGATCGGGCTGTTCCACGAGTCGCCTCTGTCCTCCCGGGTCTACGAGGAGGTACTGCCCGTGCTCGGTCTGTCCGCCCGGGCCGTGGCCTTCGACACCCCCGGCTACGGCGCGTCCGATCCACCGCCGGGACCCGGCTTCGAGATCCCCGACTACGCGCGGATGCTCGCACAGGCGGCCGCCGGGATCGGACTGGAGCGTCCCGTTCTCGGCGGTGTCCACACCGGCGCGTCCCTCGCGATCGCGGCCTCCGCGCACCTGCCCGCATCGGGACTGGTGCTGAGCGGCGTCCCGCTGTTCGACCCGGCCGAACGGGCCGGCTTCCTCGCGGACTGGACGCCCGGCGCGCCGATCGACGGCACGGGCTCCCAGTTCGGCTGGGCCGTCGAACGCTACCTCCGCATCTGGGGGGCGGACGTCCCGCAGGACATGCTGCACCTGGCCGTGACGGAGTTGATGCGCGTCGCCGAGCACTACGAATGGGGCTACCGTGCGGCGTTCCGGTACGACCCGTCCGACGCACTCGCGGCGGTGGACGTGCCGGTCCTCCTGCTCGGCGCCGAGTCCGACATGCTCGCCCCCAAGGACCCGCTCGCGCTGGAGCTGGCACGCGATGCCCGGCTCGTCGTCCTGCCCGGCCTGGCCGGGCAACCGCACCTGCGCGCCCCGGACCGCTACGCCTCGGCGCTGCTGGAGTTCGTCCGCGACCTCACCGACACAGAAGGAGCCGCACGCTCATGACCCGGGTCGATACGAAGGTGACCGGTTCGGTCATGACCATCACGCTCAACAGCCCCGAGCGGATGAACAGCCTGTCCCCGGAGACGCTCGACGGCCTGAACGCCGCCCTCGACGCCGCCGAGCGGGACGACTCGCTCTCCTCGTTGGTGATCACCGGGACCGGCCGGGCCTTCTGCGTCGGGATGGACATCGGCTTCCTCGGCGAGTGCTTCGCCGACCCGCCCGGGGTCTTCCTGCCGTTCATCCGCCGCCTCCACGCGTTCCTCGACCGGCTGGAGGCGTGTCCGCTGCCGAGCGTCGCCGCGATCAACGGCCTGGCTCGCGCGGGCGGCTTCGAGCTGCTGCTGGCCTGCGACTTCGTCATCGCCGCCGACGACGCCAAGGTCGGCGACACGCACAGCGACTTCGGGATCGTGCCCGGCGCGGGCGCGTCCCAGCGCGCCCCGCGCAAGCTCGGGGACCAGCGCGCCCGCGCGCTGCTCCTCGCCGGCCGCTGGCTGACCGGACCCGAGATGGTCGACTGGGGCCTCGCGCTCTCCAGCGTCCCGCCTGCGGAGCTGATGGACGAGGTCACCCGCCTCACCGACGCGCTCGGCGACCGCTCCCGCGCGGTGACCGCGATCATCAAGCGGCTCCTGAACGCCGCCCCGGACGCGACGCTGGACGAGGGGCTGCGCCTCGAGCGCGAGCTGTTCACCCGCTTCCACGAGGAGGTCGCGGACGCCGACGAGGGCTACCGGGCCTACGTGGAGAAGCGCCGCCCCGTCTGGAACACGCGATGACGGCCGCATCGTCCGGCGAGACGTCCAGCACGCCGCCGGTGCACGTGACCCAGCCCCTCATCGACGGGCTCGTCGGCCTCGGCGGCTACACGCACCCGCTGTTCAACCCCGGCCTCCGGGAACGGGCCGAGGGCGCCCGCGCGCCGATGCCGGGGCAGGGCGTCCTGCTGCTGATGGGCGGGCTGGTAGAGCAGTCGGGGCTGCTCGACCACGCCATCGCCCTGATCGAGCTGCGCGAGGTGCGCTTCCTGAAGATGCTCGAGGCGGGGACGACGCTGCACGTCGAACTCACACCCGGCGAGTCCCGTGAAACGGGAAGCGGCAAGATCATCCAGCACTACCGCTGGGTGGCGGTGGACGCCGCGGGCGACCACATCGTCGAGGCCACCGCCCTCATGCTCGTGCGCCCGAGCTGACCCCCCGGTCGCCGAGACGGCGGCGGGCCGGCCGGCGTTCGCCTTAGCGACCCGGGTCGGTGCAGACCTGGCCTGCGCCCAAGGTGAGTGACGCCGTGTAGCCGCTGATGATCTCGCCGGTGCCCGCAGCGGGCACCGGTCCGTTCGGACTGATGGGCACGCCAGCGGGCCCGCCGGCGGGTGCGGGGCCGGTCTGGACGCCGCCGAGTGCGGCCGCGGCCTGCCTCAGCATGCGGTGACGATCGTCACCGCGCCCGCGACGAGGTGATGCCGGGCCCTTTATGTTGGGTGGTAGGGCCTGACGGACAGCCTGGAGCCGAGGAGATGGGGCCGGTGAGCGGGAACATGCACCAGGTCTGGATCGAGGCCGGCGGGGGCCATGACCTGGTCCGCGCCGATGCGATCGTGATGCTCCGGCTGGACGGGGCCGGAAGGCTGACCGCGCAACTGCGCGACGACGCCAAGGTCAGTGTGACCCTGCTGGAAGGCTCGTCCGGCGCCCACCCGCCCGACGACTTCCACCGCCGGCTGATCCAGACCGTCGCCGAGCTCGCCGACTCCAGCGGCGCACAACTCGTGCGCCCACGACACGAGGGAGGCGTCTGGAGCTGGTCCAGCGAACCCCTCTAGGGGCATGTCACGTGGAGGCGCCGACTTGGACGCGGTGCCGGTCGAGGCCCTCGCCCGTGAGCCGCTGCTGCTGGCCGAGGAGATGAAGGCTCCGGAGTTCAACCGGTTCACCGTCGAGATGTGCCGCGCCGCCCGAGCCGCTCCGCCGGCCGGACTCCGCAGTCCAGGCGACCGCCTGACACGAGCCCGGCCGGTGTCGAGCCCGGCTCTCGGTGCTCGTTCGGCAGTGGTTCGCACAGAGCCGCGCCCCTCTCCCGAGAGGCGCGGACAGCGCCCCCCGGTGCGTTGTCGGCGCGGGACGAGACCGACCCGATGCCTCGCTACCTCGGCAGATGCGGCAGGAGATTTCTCAGGCCGACCGGCAATCAAGCCATCTCCATATAGGGACAATGCCTTTATCGGATATCTACATCATACTCACGATTTCCCGCCTCTTCCGGACAGAGGGCTGCGGATTTCAATTGCCGTTCGCTGCACTTCTCTTGACCATCGCCGAGTGGCGACAACCGCGGCGCCCCTGTGCGGTCGCAGTGGGCGCGTTCCGGAAGGGGCACGGCGTTCCCTGCCAAAGCCGGTATGGCGAGTCGACCCGGGCGGGACGGCGTCCTTGGCCGGATGACCGCAGTCTACGCGCGTCGCAGTGACTCCCCTCCGGTGATGACCGAACGCCTTCGACACCGCCGAAGGCACCGGTGACGTAGTGTGGTCCTGCCGAAGGCATCTCGCGCGCAGGCCGCATTGCCGGCGCCGTCCTCGGTGATGTACTGCCCGGCCATCGACAGGCCGAGATTGGGGCCTCCGATATGGCCCACAGTTTCCCGCTCGCGGACCCCACCGCCGCGACCCCAGCACCTCTGCTTCCACCGCCGGCGTCGCGGTTGCGGCTGACGCCGGGCGGCGCCGGACGCGGAGTCATGGACGGCGGCTGGTGGCCCCGGTCCCGCGACGCCGTGGCCGAACTCACCGCGTTGGTGACGGCCCTGGCCGGGCGGCCGGGCATGACCGCCGGCCGCTTGATCATCGACGTGGGCGACTGGGACCGCGTGCCGCTTCGCATCGCCGTCCTGGGCCGGGAGATCGGAGTGGGCCGGCTCCCCCGCCTCGACCACATGGTCGCGGTCGCCTGCGGCCGTGCGGAGCCGCTCTTGCTCCTGGTCGTGCCGCCCGAGACGCATCCGGCCTCGGCGCAGGCGGCTCTGGCCAGGGCGTCCGCCGGGGCCGGCTTCGCACTGCCGGAGGAGATCCTGGCCTCCTGCGACATTTCCACCGCCCGTCCCTGAACCGCCGCTCTCACGACGGCGCATCGCCCGACCGTTCCGCGGCCCGGTTTTCGACCCTGCGGCCCGGTAGCGGGGTGCGCGCATGCGGCCCGGTAGCGGGGTGCGCGCATGCGGCCCGGTAGCGGGGTGTGCGTGCCACGCGGCCGTCAGCCGGGGATGCGGAGGGCGAGGAGCGCGACGTCGTCCTCGCCACTGGGCCCTATGCGCTCCAGGAGCTGGTCGCACAGGTCGGGCAGCGGAAGCTGGGCCAGGTGGGAACCGTGGCGGCGGAGGCTGGTGAGACGGTCGGACAGGTCGCTGTCGTGGGTCTCGATGAGGCCGTCGGTGTAGAGGAGCAGTGTGGACAGGGCCGGCAGGGTACGGGCGCCGTCGGGACGGGTCCCGGTGAGGTCGGGCTCGCCGAGGAGCATTCCGTGCTCGTCCAGGAAATGCGTGCCGCCGTCACCGGTGATCAGGAGCGGCGGTGGATGGCCGGCGTTGCACCAGCGCAGCCGCCACCGCCCGCCGGAGGCCTCTTCGATGCGGCCGAACACGCCGGTGGCCAGGTCGGCGTCGCTGACGGCGGCCATGACGCCGTCCAAGCGGGCCAACACGGTGCTGGGCGGCGCGGTCGTGTCCCAGGCCAGGGCCCGGAGCATGTTGCGGACCTGAGCCATGCGGGCCGCCGCCTGCAGGTCGTGGCCCACGATGTCCCCGATGACCACTCCGATGGCGCCATCGGGCAGCGTGAACGCGTCGTACCAGTCGCCGCCGATCCAGCTGACTCGGGCCGCGGGCACGTACCTGGCCTCCAGCCGCAGCTCGCCAGGCTGCGGCAGAGGGGTGAGGAGGTTGCGCTGCATCGCCTCGGCGGTGTTTCGCTGCCCGGCGTACAGGCGGGCGTTGGCCAGGACAAGGCCGGTGCGGCGGGCGACGTCCTCGACGACGAGCCGGTCGTCCGGCCCGTAGCCGTGCCCCGGGCGGGAGTAGCCCAGTGTCAGCGCGCCGTATGTCTCACCTCGGGCGGCCAGCGGGGCGATGATCGCGCTCTGGGCGTCCATGACCTGGAAGAGTTCGCGCTGGGCGGCGTCCAGCGGTTCGTCGGAGCGCACGTCGGCTTCGCCGCTGACCACGACCGCCGTGCCACCGCGCAGCACCTGGGCCAGCGGTCCCCGCGGCACGCGCGGGAGCGGCGGAAGCGGCCCCTCGAGTCCGGCGATGTCGGCGGCGGACAGCTCGTGGTGCGTCGCGGCCACCCGCTCCACGCGGCCGTCGCGAACCAGCAGATCGACCTCGGCCCAGTCCCCCAGCTGGGGAACCACGAGCCGGACCAGCCGCCGCAGTGCCTCCCGCTCGTTCAGTGTGGACGACAGCACCGTCGTGATCTCGGCGACCAGCCGCAACCGGGAATTGGCCCGCTGCACTCGGGCCATCTGCTCGCGCCGCTCGCGCTCGGCCTCGACCCGGTCGGCGGCGTCCTGGAAGACGATGACCAGCCCGACCACCGCCCGGTCCGCGGGTCTGGCCCGGCCCGGGTCCCCGGTGTAGATCGGCGCGGACGACCACGAGCACATCATCAGCCGCCCGTCCCGGTGGGCGAACAGGTAGCCGTCCCCGTGATCGGGAACGCCGGTGCGCAGCCCGCCCAGGAGGCGGCAGTCCTTTTCGGGAGGGACGTGCCCGTCGACGTCGCGGTGCAGAAGCCGGTGCATCGGCCTGCCCAGCACCTCGTCGCGGGTGTAGCCGAGCAGTTCCCGCGCCCGCGGGTTCCACGCCGTGATCCGGCCACGCTCGTCGGTGGCCAGAACGCCGGAATTCATCGCCTTCACCAAACGATCATGAATGGTGCCCGGCCGATCATCCACCTGCCCGGTCATGCTCATCCCCCCGATCGGACTCCAGACCCATTCCCCCGGCACACCCCGGACACGCCACGCGCGAGCCGTCCATCACAGGGTGCCCCCGTAAGTGAAGGCGACCGAGCCGCGGTCGACCGCGCCGGCGGGCCGCGTCGCACCGGCATCCGAGCGTCCCGGACGAGCCCGGCCGGACCCGTGCCGATCACCACGGTGGCGCTCACCGCATTCACCGTCTTCTCGCTGGCCACCACACCGTTCGTGGCGCTGAGCGCCGCCCCGACGGCCCTGGCCGCCCACGGAGTCCTCGCCGTCCTCGCACAGCCGAACGCCGAGCCGTTCAGCCCCTCCACCGCCCGCCGACTACTGCTGTTCGCCGGTACCGCCGCCCGCCTGGTCCAACTCGCCGAAGACCGACGCACAACTGCCCCACCAGAAGCGGCCTGCGCGCACACGGCCGCCCGGCGCGGCGCGACCGCTCTTGCAGAACCGACCATTTCTGCGAATGAGGCCAGTGGACCGTGATCACGGCCGCCCTCACCGCTTGCGGGACCGCCGCCCTGTGGGCGTCGGGCTGTCACTCGGGTACAGCGGCGGCGATGGTGATGGCCCGGTCCACCCCGGTCGTCCGCAGGTAGTCCGCGACCCGCTGAGTCGGGCCGACCAGGACCAGTTCCCGCCCAGGACCCTCGCTCGTTTCCGGCCGACACGAACGCGTTCATGCCGGAGGAATCGCAGAACTGCACTCCGGACAGCTCCAGGGCCACCCGCGGCGGGCAATCCACCGACAACGCGCGGGATACGTGATCGTCCAGTGCGGGAACGGTGGCCATGTCAGCTCGCCCACCACCGGCGGGTCGGCTTGGCGCGGGCCGGACACGGCAGTCACCGCGTTCCCGACGCCGAGCCGAATCTGGAGACGGGCCGGGGCGCAGGAGGGCGCCGTTGCCGGCGGGCGTGTGGGCGGGTATGGCGGTGTCAGTCCCGTTCAGGGGCAGGGGTTTGGTCGAGGCGTTGCTGGAGTTGTGTGTTGATGCGTGTGGCTTCGGCGAGTTGGTCTTGAAGAATGATGATGCGGCAGGCGGCGTCCAGCGGGGTGCCCTGGTCGATCAGGTCGCGGGCGCGTTGGGCCAGGCGCAGTTGGTAGCGGGAGTAGCGGCGGTGGCCGCCGGCCGAGCGTTGCGGGACGAACAGCTTGGCGGCGTCCAGTCCGCGCAGGAATCCCGGGGTGACGCCGAGGAGTTCGGCGGCCCGGCCCATGCTGTAGGCCGGGTAATCCTCATCGTCCAGCTTGTCGTCGAGCGCGGCGCCGGGTTCGGCGCCGGAGTCGCCCCGCACCGGACCGGGCTTGGCCGGGCGCGGGTCACGGCGTGCTGAGTGGGGGCCGGTCTGAACCGGCTGGGGTGCTCTCACAGAACCTTCCGTACTGTTGTGAATCGTCCGCGCCGAACGCATGCCGGACCGGACGCATGCGGGAACGACGGGGCCCCGGCGCCAAAGGGCGGCGCCGGGGCCATGAGGTACAACACCATCTATCCGGCGCTTGGGCCGTTTGTCGTCCGCACCGGCCGCCTGGGGCGGAGGCGCGGGGATCGCGGATGCGTGACCGTCAACCACCGTCCAATCTGTGGGGCTGCGGTACCCGCGCGGCGTGACTGGAGCGCGCTGCGGGCGATCCCGATGGTGCCGAAGCCCTCCTTCCGTGTTCTTCCTACCTGCGTTACTTGTGTTTCTTGCGGTACTGCGACTTGCCTTCGTGCTGCCGGCGGCCCGTTGGCCACCGGCCGCGGAGCCGGCTGCCGGAGTCCCTTCCACTGCGTTGACCCCGGCACGCCCGGCCCGCGTCATCCATCTGTGCGGGCAGTTCGTCATCTGCCACGCCTGCTGGACTTGTTCCTCTTCGATGACAGGAACCATACCCCACGCCGACGCGAATATCTACCTCGATCACCACAGGTTTTCGGTGATCGGCGGGCGCGGTTCACGCGAGCGGTTGTGGCGGACTACGGCGGCGCGCCCACGGCGGTGGGCAGCCCCTCACCCGCCTCCTGTTCACCCGCGCGCGCTTCTCTTGGCGGTCTCCACCTCACCGCTCGCGTGGTCATGCCTCCCTCCTGCGGGGCGTGTGCCGGCAGGAGGGTTCACTCGCCCATCCCGGCCTGCATATCGGCGCCATCTGCCTCTGCATCATCCGCGTCAGTGGCGTCGGCTGCGGCCAGCGCCCGGTGGAGACTGGTCAGCGCGGTCTCGGATTCGTGGTGGCTCAGCAGCCAGACCGTGCCCCAGCCGGAGACCAGGAACCGGGCCCGGATAGCCAGTGTCCGGCTCCCTCGGCCGACATCCCGGACGCCCGCCGGCGGGACGCGCGGGCCGCCGCTTGAACAGATCGGCATCGCAGCGGACCAGGATCTTCAGCACGTGGTAGTACGGGATGGTCTCCCCGCGGGGCAACCAGCAGGCTCGGGCCCGGGGCCGACATCGAGGAACATCGCCCGGCCCGCCCGGTCGACCTCGAACCGCAGGCCCGGGACGGGGTGCGGTTCACCGGCACGGACCGTGCACCGCCCGTGGCGCTTCCGCACCAATTGCCTTCCGTGACGCTGCGGCGGATGCGGCTGCTGGTACTTCGTCTGGTGCGGGAGAACCCGGGTTGGGCTACCGGCGGGTACACGGCGTAGCTGGCGCGCGGTGTCAGGGTGGCAGTCTCCACGGAAGGGAAGCCACCGCCCAGGGCCGCCATCGCAGACGTGGAAACGCCCGCGGAGTTCCGACATCGGAGCTTCAGCAGCGGGCGTTTCGTCATTTGCCACTCCAGACGGGCGGACGGCCAGCAGCCCGGATCGACGCAGCCGCGTCGATCCGCACCCGTCCGAAGGAGACACCCCATGACTCAGAGAACCGTGAAGTGGTTCAACCCCGACAAGGGATCGGGTTCATCGCCCCCGATGACGGCACCGCCGACATCTTCGTCCATCAGTCAGTGATCGACAGTGACGGCTTCCGCGCGATCTGACAACGCGCGCCAAGAGCACAGCATCGACGGGCAGGACCGCGAAGACGGTCCTGCCCGTCGGTGCGACCACGGCGAAATCTTGATCGGGCCGATCGTCAGCGGACGGTGGCTGGTGGGACGTTGAGTCGCGGCGGAGGCCGTCGGTGTAGGTCGCGGTGAGCAGCCCGGCGGGCAGGGTGTCGCATCAGTTGAGGCGCACCTCCGGAAAGCCGCGGGGTTGAGGCTGGCGTAGTCGGAGAATGAGCCGAGAGAGTTGTCCGAGGAGCTTCCCGCCCTACGGGTGGACCACAGGCGCAGGGCGGCCGCGTAAAATTTGGCCACACCCTTGCAGTGAGAGGCACCGGCCCCATGAGGCTTGAACTCACCAACCTCGAAGCCCTGCACGGTTGGGGCATCGTCAACAACAGTGCCAGTTGGCATGCTCAGCGCAACCGCAAGCCCCCCGCGGCCGAACGGGCGGTCGGACACATCCTCTTCACGGCATACGGCTGCCGGACCGACACCACGACCACGGTTGAACTCAGCGACGACGAGCGTGCGAGCCTCGCCGAACTGGTCGGCGAACACATCGCAGTGTGGGGCAAGCGCGGCCAGGAGAACGCCGCAACACCTCACCTGCGCTCGCTGGTCATGAAGCTGGGCGGCTGACATGCCTACACCGGGCAGCCCGAAACGAACGTTCCGCTTCGCCGGGGATGCCCTGTGGGCCGACTACGGTCAGGCGCGCCATGACGTCAACGGCAGCGCGGATCGCAGCGATGACATCCGCAAACACGTCGAGGCCGTCGCCGCCGAATGGAAGAAGCGACGAGAGAAGAGTTGACCCTCCGGTGCGGCGCTCGGCTTCCGCGCAGCTCACCTGAGGCCACCGGCGGGGAAGTCACAAGGTTCCCGACAGCCCATGCCGGCTCGTGGTCCCGGCCCCGCAGAGTGATGAGTCCAATGCGTGGGCGGTGGCCCGTGAGGTGTCGGTGCAGCTCACAGCAGCACTGTTCTGGCTGCTAGGACACAGGAGGCGGTCATGGGGTCGGTGTCAGCGAGCCGTCGGGGGTGCGGGTCTGCTTGCGCAGGCGGGTGAGGACGTGCCGGGCGTCGGCGGCAACTCCGCGCAGGGTGGCTGAGGCGAAGGAGCGCTGCCATTCCAGCCCGACGAATCCCAGTCCCGGATGCGTGGCCGAGACGCCGCCCCGGTGGCGGGGCTGCCCGTCATCGTCGAGTGCGCCCAGTGGGGCGAGGTACTCCACGCCCGGCCGGAACCCGGTGGCCAGCAGCACCACGTCAACGTGTTCGCGGGTCCCGTCGCTCCAGAGGACCTGGTCGTCGTCCAGGCGGGTGAACATCGGGCGGCGGTCGGGGTTGCCGGTGGCGATGGCGTCGCGGTAGGTGCCGGTGTCGAACACCGGGGTGCCCTTGCCGCCCGTCAGCAGTGGGCGCGCCCACCCGGCGGCGTCCAGTCCGGTGCGCTGCAGCCAGATGTGCATGTCGACGCCCAGCACGCGCTGGGGCATGAAGCGGAGCGGGTGTCGGGTCGCCAGCGTGACGTCGGCGACCGCGGCCAGTTCGATCGCGATCTGCACGGCCGAGTTCCCGCCCCCCACGACCACGACGCGCCGGCCGGTGAACGGGTCGGGACGCCGGTAGTCGGACGAGTGCAGCACCGTGCCGGGGAAGCCGTCCAGTCCCGGCAGGTCCGGGCGGTGGGGGCGGCTGAATCCGCCCGTCGCGGCGATCAGCAGCGGCGTGGCGAAGACCTCACCGCTCGTCGTGATCACCTCGAACCCCGGTGGTGTGCCGTCCTTGCCGGCCAGGACGGTTTCGACTCGGTGACCGGTGCGGATGTCGGCGTCCAGGTGGGCGGCGTAGTCGGTCAGGTAGGCCACGACCTCGTCCCGTGTGGGGTAGCCGTCCGGATCGCCGGGGAACTCCGCTCCGGGCAGGGCGCTGCGCCTGGCCGGTGAGAAGAGAGTGAGGCTGTCGTAGTAGTGGGGCCAGGACCCGGCCGGCTGGCCTGTCGCCTCCAGGACGATGGGCTCCAAGCCGAGGGACCGGGCGATGCGGGCGGTGGCCAGACCGGCCTGGCCGCCGCCGATGATGACGAGTGGTGCGGTGAGCATGGGGCGAACATATCAACATTTCATGAAATAATGTAGTATTGATATGTGGCGTATGCTGGGCGCACACCTCGGGGAGGAGCCAGCAGCGATGGTCGAGCCGGTCGAGAGGGCGACTGCGGCACCGGGCGGTTGCGGGGCGGCGCCGGCCGCTCAGCTCGGCGCCGGAGCACGCGAGTTCCTCAAGGCGCTGGCCAGCGAGCAGCGGCAGCAGATGCTCGAACTCTTCGCGGGCGGCGTCGAACTCACCGTCGGCACGGTCGCCGAGCGCCTCGGGGTCGGCCAGTCCAACGCCTCGCAGCAGCTCGCGCTGCTGCGCCGAGGCGGCCTGCTCACCTCGCGCAGGGACGGCAAGCAGGTCTTCTATCGCATCGACTCCGCCGCGGTCGACCGGTCACTCGCCGAACTCCGCACCTACCTGCACACCTGCTGCCCACCCGGCAACTGAGGCCCCCTGGCGCGGCTGTCACCGTACGTCCCCAACGGACCGATCTGGAGCAGCCAGACCGGGCAGAGCACACGTTGCCGAGGACGTCACGCCCCCGGCGCCCGGCTGTGCTCTTTCTCCTTCACTTCTCCGATAGGAGCCCGCTGACCAGGTTCTCGATGCGCTTGCGGATTTCGTCGCGGATCGGGCGGACGGCGTCGACGCCCTGTCCGGCGGGGTCATCGAGGGTCCAGTCCAGGTAGCGCTTGCCGGGAAACACCGGGCAAGTGTCACCGCATCCCATGGTGATGACCACGTCGGAATCTTGGACGGCATCGACGGTGAGCACCTTGGGGGTCTCGGCGGAGATGTCGATACCCTCCTCCGCCATCGCCTCGACCACCGCCGAGTTGACCTGGTCGGCCGGCGCGGACCCGGCGGAGCGCACGTCGATCCGGTCACCTGCCAGGTGGGTGAGGTAGGCGGCGGCCATTTGAGAGCGTCCGGCGTTGTGCACGCACACGAACAGGACGCTGGGCTTGGCAGAGCGAGCCTGATCAGGCATCGGCGTTCCTTCGCTGTTCGAGGCCGGGCCGGTCGAGGGTGGTGAGCGCCTCGGTGGCGAGCAGGTCGGTGACGGTCATCGTCGTGTCACCGCCCCGCGGGTTGGAATCGGCGACGCAGCCACAGCGATACGTACACCAGCCCGACCAGGACCGGAACCTCGATCAGCGGGCCGACCACGCCCGACAGGGCCTGCCCGGAGGTGACGCCGAAGGTGCCGATGGCGACGGCGATCGCCAGCTCGAAGTTGTTCCCCGCTGCGGTGAAGGCGAGCGTCGCGGTGCGCGGGTAGGGCAGCCGGACGGCGTGTCCGAGGGCGAAGGATCCGCCCCACATGAGCGCGAAGTAGGCCAGCAGCGGCAGCGCGATGCGGGCGACGTCGCCGGGCCGGCCGGTGATGGTGTCGCCTTGCAGGGCGAACAGGATGACGATGGTGAACAGCAGCCCGTACAGCGCGACCGGGCCGATCCGGGGCAGGAACCGCTCCTCGTACCAGGCGCGGCCGCGGGCCCGTTCACCGAAGCGGCGGGTCAGGTAGCCGGCAGCCAGCGGGACGCCCAGGAACACCAGCACGTTGACCACGATCTTGCCGACCGAGAAGTCCGCATCGTCGGTCGCCAGGCCCAGCCACCCGGGCAGGACCTGCAGGTAGAACCAGCCGAGCGCACCGAACGCGACGACTTGAAAGACGGAGTTGAGGGCGACCAGGACGGCGGCGGCCTCCCGGTCGCCGCAGGCCAGGTCGTTCCAGATGATGACCATCGCGATGCAGCGGGCCAGCCCGACGATGATCAAGCCGGTGCGGTACTCGGGCAGGTCCGGCAGGAAGATCCAGGCCAGCGCGAACATCACCGCCGGGCCGATCACCCAGTTGAGCAGCAGCGAGGTCAGCATCAGGCGGCGGTCGCCGGTGACGGTGTCGAGCCGGTGGTAGCGGACCTTGGCCAGCACCGGGTACATCATCACCAGCAGGCCCAGCGCGATCGGCAGCGAGATCCCGCCGGCCTCGACCTCGGCCAACGCGTCGTCCAGTCCGGGGACGGCACGTCCCAGCCCGAGACCGAGCACCATCGCCGCGATGATCCACACCGGCAGGAACCGGTCGAGCATCGACAGCCCGGCCACCACTCCCGCTTCCTGCGGGCGTGTGGCGGCACCGGAGCCCTGCGTGCTGGTCACGTGCACGGCCTCTTCCGCCGGCGGGTCTGGGCCTCGCGGGCACCGGCCGCCAACTCACCGAGTTCGGAAGCCAGGCGCTCCAACGCCTCGGGACGCAGCCGGTAGTAGGTGAACCGCCCGCAAGGCTCGGTGTCCACCAGCCCGGCCTCGCGCAGCGCCCGCAGGTGGTTGGAGATGTTGGTCTGCCTGGCGCCGGTCTCCTCAACGAGGTGGCAGTTGCACAACGCCTCAACAGCCAGCAGCGACACGATCTGCGCACGCAGCGGGTCGGCCAGCAACTTCAACACATCAGTCTGAACTGACATCATGCCTGGATGATACATACAGCCGGGAACAGTCCATTCGGACACCTACTGCGGCGAGCGTTGCGATGGTCAGCCAGCGCCAACGTGGTCCGCGGGGAGCGGCCAACAGCGCGCCTTATTGTGCGAGCGTCATCACTGTTGGTGGGCAGTGTGATGATCACTAACTCGCCGACTCCGCCGGAAGCGCGGGTGCCCAGGACAGACGCGACGCCCCTGAACTACCGGTTGAGCTCGTCCTTGACCGAACAGGCAGTCACACCCGAAGGCGGACGTTCTCCGAGTGGGACCCGGCGTGATCACGATCGTCCGAGTAGCGAGACCAACGTGGCACCGGCGGAGGCTGTACTCGGCAACCGCCGGGTACAGCCTCCGCGTCCATGCAGCAGCACGGTCAATGGCGGTCCGTGCGGACGCACGGGGACCAAGACCCGCAAGTCCCGCCGGACCCTTGGGCTGCCCGCCCAGGCAGCCGAGGCCCTGCGCAAGCACCACACGCGCCAAGTCGCCCAGCGGCTCAGCGCCGGTGAGGCCCAGGAGGACAACAACCTGGTCTTCAGCACCCGAAGCGGAACCGCATTGGACGCCGCCAACGTCCGTCGCGGCTTCCGGCTGATCACCGCCAAGGCGGGCATTGGCGAGCAGCGGACGCCCCGCGAACTCCGGCACTCCTTCGTCTCGATCATGAGTGACGGCGGCGTCCCGCTGGAGACGATCGCCGACCTGGTGGGGCACGCCGGGACGGCGGTGACCGAGAAGGTGTACCGGCATCAGCTGCGGCCGATCATCATCCGAGGGGCCGCGACCATGAACACAGTCTTCGGCCAGAGCCGTCCGGTGCAGTCCGCGTAAGTCCGGGGGTGGTGGCTCCCCGTTTGGCTCCCGAAGACCCCTAGCACCGAAAAAGGTCTCGGAATGATTCCGAGACCTTCGCTGACCTGCAAGAACGGGGTGGGCGATACTGGGTTCGAACCAGCGACCTCTTCGGCGTGAAAACGGTCGGACAGCCCGGCAGCACCGGCCGTTCAGACATCACCCCAGGTCAGAAGCCTGTCTTCCGCTCCGGTGACACCAGTTCAAGGAAGATCAAGTCACTTCTGATCTCCCACGGTTCACACTCCTCGCCCGTCACCACCAATTACCGTGGTGACTATTGACCCATCAACATGCTCATTCCAACCATTCGAGGCACAGAAGTCACATTCCGCCCATACGGAGTATGGGATGCCCGCATCCAACGCCAAGTCGGCGCGGCAAGCAGCGGCTCGCGTCGTTGCCTACGGTGCAAGCATTCGTTCCCAGGCGGCAAACCGGTCTCTCATTACTGCGATCTGCGCAGCGGGCACGCCGTAGGCCATGAAGTCCCGGTCGGGGATGCGGTGCAGATAGGAGAGCGACTCGGCGAACAAGGCAGTGTCGAAGCCCGGGTTGTGCTCCGCGGCCACGGCCAAGAGGTGGTCGTGGTCATAACGTCCGCTGGCCAGGATCGCGTCGATGTCCAGGAAGTCGCGCGGTGCCCACCGGTTGAACAAAGCGTCTCCATCTTTCCGGCCACGGCATCGTCAGGGTGCAGTACCGGGCCGACTTCCAGAATCACCGGAGCGTGAGCCCGCCAGAACACCCCCAAGATCCACTTTGCAGGCATTGCCATCAGAGTCATGACCGTCATCTGGACGAGGTCCGGGGTGCGCCGGGCCACTTCGGGTCGCAGCCCCTGGCTTGCATAGGCGGCGATGACGCCGTCGGCGGCCGCTCCGGGCTTCCTCTTTGAGAAGAGAACAGGTCGATGTCCTCTGAAGGACGAGCGCCCATGCCGTGCATCTGGACGGCGTGCCCACCGCCCAGCACGAAACCCCGGTCACCGACGACATCCAGCGCGATGCAGACCAACCGGAACTGGAACCGATCCATCAGGCGGCATGCCGAAGCTGGGGAAAGCGCCGTTCCCACAGGGCTCGGACTGGACGTGCCGGGGAGGATCTCGTCCCAGTGCTCCACCAGCAGCCGCCCGTTGATCAACTGCCGCTGGTGCTCCACACCGCCCTCCTCCAACACGATCTTGTAAGCGGGCCGACCGATCGTAGTCGTCATCGAGGTCGAACTCGGTTCGCCCACCCCACGCCAGCTCCAGCGGAAGCACCACGACGCCGTGCTCCGGCCCTTGCAGCTCACTCAGCGACCTGGCCACCTCGTACGGCCTGGTCTCGGCGTAACTGAACGGCGCTCCACTGTGCCCCTCCATATACACCAGCGTGTCCTATCCACCACCCGGAGGACCTTCTTCGTGGAAGGCACGGCTTAGGAGTAGACCAGCCACGACTGGAGCGCAAGTGAGGCCGGTCTGCGGCAACGGTCTTGCCAACCGGTGACAAGGCGATGGCCAGGACGGCATCCTGAAACTACTTTTTGTCAGACTGACAAAAAGCTAAGGTCAGCGCATGGCCGATGACCGCTGGACTCCCCCCGAAGTCATGCTCGCCGTCGATCTGGTGATCTTGACGCTGCGAAGGTCTCTCCTTCATGTGCTGCTGATCGAACGCGGCATCGAGCCCTACAAGGGGACTTTGGCGCTTCCGGGCGGCTTCCTGCAGCACGCCGAGGAGGACATCACCGCCGCTGCCCACCGCGAGCTGGCGGAGGAGGCAGACATGGACGTCGAGACGCTGCACCTTGAACACCTGGGCGTCTACGGTGCCCCCGGCCGGGACCCGCGCGGACGGGTGGTGTCGGTCGCCTTCCTGGCGATCGCCCCGCGGCTCCCGGAACCGGCTGCCGGCACGGACGCGGCCGCGGCCCGGTGGCAGCGAGCAGATCAGGTGCTCTCCGGCGACCTGGAGCTCGCCTTCGACCACCGGCGGATCGTCGAGGACGGTGTCGAGAACGCCCGCGCCAAGCTCGAGCACTCCGCGCTCGCCACGGCGTTCTGCGGCCCGACGTTCACGATCACCGACCTCCAGCGGGTCTACGAAGCGGTATGGGGGATCTCTCTCGACCCCCGCAATTTCTATCGCAAGGTTCAGAAGACCAGCGGCTTCATCGTCGCGGCCGGCCCGGAACGCAAGGGCACGACCGGCCGACCGGCCCGGCTGTTCAGGGCGGGTCCTCAGAAGGCTCTGAATCCGCCGATGGTCCGGCCAGTCGAACCGTCGATCATGAAGGGATCGGGACAATGAGCGGCAATACGATCGTCGTTCTCACGGCGCTGGACGTGGAGTACGAGTCCGTCCGCGCGAAGCTGGACAGGCCGCGGCTGTATCGCCACCCGCAGGGCACCCGATTCGAGGTGGGCCGGCTGGCGCGCGGCCGGGCACGCATCGCACTGGGCCTCGTCGGGAAGGGCAACCAGTCCGCGGCGGTGCTGGCCGAACGCGCCATCAACGAGTTCTCCCCGGCGGCGCTGCTGTTCGCAGGGGTCGCCGGGGCCCTGCACTCCGACATCGCCCTCGGGGACGTGGTGGTGGCCACCCACATTTACGCGTTCCACGGCGGGACGAGTGAGGACGACGGGTTCAAGAGCCGCCCCCGGGTCTGGGAGGTATCGCACGGCGCCGACCAGATCGCCCGGCATGTGGCTCGCAACCGCGCATGGGCGGCCGGTCTCGACGGCCAGGAGCCCACGGTGCATTTCGGGCCGATCGCAGCAGGCGAGGTCGTACTGAACTCGACGACTTCGCCGCACGCGCACTGGATCCGGCAGAACTACAACGACGCACGCGCCATAGAGATGGAGGGCGCCGGCGTGGCACAGGCCGCGCACCTCAACAGGTCCCTGCCGGTGGTCGTGATCCGGGGCGTCAGCGACCACGCCGACGGCACCAAGGAGACCACCGACCGCGAGCACTGGCAGGCGCGGGCGGTGGCGAACGCTGCGGCGTTCAGCACCGCACTGGCCGAAACCCTGTCCGCCGAGGAACCGCAACAGCGCGAACCGGCCGATACGAAAGGGACACCGATGATGAGCGACACCATTCGCAACGTCGCCAAGGACAACGCACGGGTGGTCGTGCAGGCTGGGCACGTGCACGGAGGCATCCGGGTGTCCGGTGACCACGGAGCCCCCACCGACCCCACCGCGGCGATCGCCGAACTCGTCATCCGGCTTCGGCAGGCGCGGACGGCGGGGCACCTGGACGAGGACACCTACCGCACGGCCGAGGCGGAACTCGCCGCCGCCCGCGAGACGCTGCAGACGACCGATCCGCATGACGTCGGGGCGGTGACGCTGGCCCTGAAGAAGGTGCGCGGGCTGGTCGGGGACGTGGCCGCCCTTTCCGCAGAAGTGGCGAGCGTCATCGCCCTGGTTCAAAGCCTGTCATGACCGCGCAGGGCACCACTGCTGGACCGAATGGCACCACGACGAACTACGCCGGAGATTCCGCCTACGTCGGAGTCCAGGCGGGAGTCGTGCACGGCGACGTATATGTCTACGAGACCCCCGCAGGCGCATCGCCTGCGGAGATGTTCGAGATCGGCGTCCGGCTGCTCGCCGGCGGCATACCGGGAAAGGCACGTGAGCTCATCGGCCGAGCCGTCATGGACGGCGGTCTCACCGGCAACCGGGTCTGCTTCCACTGGCAGCTCGCCCTCGTCAGCGGCCGGACACGGCACGAGATGCCGCAGGAGCACCTCACCATGCTGCATCGGGCACCGGGAACCTGCAACGCCACCGGTGACGACGCATGGGCGGACGGAGTGCGGACCTTATGCCGGCTGCTGGAGTCCGCGCAGCAACCCGACGAAGACCTACGTCCCCTGCTCAAGGACCTCGACGGGCTTGCCGACGCGCAGCGCTCCATGATCCTTCGGCACCTGCAGTTGTTCCTGGACGGGCCACTCGAGAACCAGATGTGGCACCGCGCCCTGGACAGCGCCCAGCAGAAACAGATGGCGAATGGCAGAGCAGACCGTGTCTGGAAGTTCTTCGAGCCGAAACCGGCCCGGCCGCGGGTCCGTGAGCCGCGACCACCGGACCTCACAACCGGCACCTGGGTTCAAGCTTTGGTGTCGACCGCCGTTCTGACCGCGGCGGCGATCCACATCGCTTACCTTCTGGTGCGGGAGCTTCAGGCGGTCGCTCTGCTTGCGTACCTGCTGAGCGTCGGTGGCGGCTATTGCGCCGCAAGGGGCGGCGTGGAGTGGCGCTTCCACATCCAGCGGCGCCGCGTGAAGGACGCGCAATATGCGCCGTGGACGCGTACGCGAAGTGCCCCCTCCGGCGGCTTCGCCGACATGGTGGGCCGGCGTTTAGACCACTACTTCGCCAGATACGTTCCACGTGACACCAGCAGGTCCGTCTGGTTGGCCGAGACGGCGGGGATCCGCAGGTGCCTGCGCGACGAAATCGTGGACGTCTACCGGGAGCAGCGGATCGGCGTCGAAAGGATCTCCTGGCTGATCCGGTACCGGGTCAGCGACGTCAGGGCACGGTGGGAGAACGGCAGGCTGTGGGACTACCGGCGGGAACTCGCCACTCCCCCGGCCTCCATGCTGCTGACGGTCCTCGGTCTCGCCCTCCTCGTCCCCGGGGTCACGTGGACACTGGAGGTCGCGGTACGGATCGACCCGCTGAGCGCCGTCCGCACGGCCACCTTCGCACTGGCGGCCGGCGTGATCGCCGCCCACGCCTGGCTGCGCATCGTCCTGGAACGCAGGCGACATGCGGCCGACCTCGCCGAGAAGGAACGAACCATGAAGGACTGCGAGGAGGCCTTCGAGCGCTGGAAGGCGAAGCTAGCCGACAAACCCGACGACCGCCAGATGGCAGCCTGGCTGGACTGCGACCGGAAAATGCTTCTGGACGAGGCACTACGCCACTACCGGTTGACGATGAGCGGCCTGCTCTCCCACGCGTTCATCGAGACGCGCGCCTTCCCCGGCAGAAGCGCACGCGTACGCAAAGGGCCCTGGCGCTACGAGCGCTACAAGCTGCTCCTCTTCCTCCTCACCACGGACGGGGTACGGCAACTCAACGCCGAACTCGATTTCGTGAAGGGCACCTTCCACGATCGGCAGCGGACCAACTACCGCTACGAGGCGGTCGCCGCCGTACGGGTACGCCAGACCGACGACGATGAACACGACTTCAGACTCACCCTCGTCAACGGTGAGGAGATCCGCGTCGAGGCAATGGCCCCGGATGCGGAGAAACTCCAGGATGAGCCGAGCGGCGTCGTGTCAGAAGTAACGCAGGACGCCGCCAACCTCCGCCACACCCTGACCGTCATGGAAGGAATCGCCGCGGAAGGCAAGCGGTGGATCGTACGAGAACGCCAACGCCTGGGCACCCAATAGCGTGCGGTGTCCAGCCTGCGGGAAAAGACGATGGTGAAGCGGGCGGGCAGCGCGCAAACCACCAGGTCAGGCTTGGCACGACGTCCACTGGCGTGCTTTCCTACAGAGGATGCCATTACACCTGGATGGAGGGTGTCGTGCCAGCTACGGGGAACGGACGGGCCGACTGGGCTCGCCTCACCATCTTCCTGTCCGCCCGTCCGGCAGATGAAGAGGAAGTGGCCCTGTCATGGCCTGAGCTACGCCGAATCGTAGGCTATCTTCCTGTCTCGGCGGTCCGCCATTACCCACAGTGGTGGCACGGCGATCGGTCACATGTTCGTGCTTGGCGGGCTGCCGGCTACACGGTCACTATGATCCGGCCAGGAAGCTCAGTGACCTTCCGCAGGATCGGAGCCGATCGCCAAGTCGTCTCCGCGACCGCAGGCCGACAGATGTCTCCTGCGCTACCCACCGGTAGCGCAGGGCCACTGCAGGAGCTAAATAGAAGCGAAACTCTTCTGGTCATCCCATGTTCGAAGGGCAAGCGAACCGGCGGCAGAACGGGTAACCGAGAGGAAGCGCAGTGGCCGTCCGACCTAATCGCAGCCCGAGCGCGCAACCGAACCTCGGCCCACGTGGACGAACGGCAAGTACTCCCAGCATGGCGCCGCTATAGCGGGGGTTTCTACTCGGCCGCTCAGTCCAGCCTGCGAGAAGCGGTAGTTCAGGACATACCCTTGATCATTCTCAGTGGCGGGTACGGCGTCCTGCACGCCAGGGAGCACATCGGTGACTACAATAAGATCATGCGCTCGGCCGACTGGCCGGCTGGTCTTCTCGAAAGTCTCCTGCTCCATGAGGCTCGAAAAAGAAACGTATCATCCGTCGTGGCCTTTGCGGCAAAGAGCTCCGACTACGCACGGGTGGTACGGGCGACGCCCTGGGGCCAGGCCGGGCTGACCGCGTATCTGGTTACGATCATGGGCGTAGGCAAGGGGGCCTCCGGCATGGTGCCACGTCGACTCGGCCAGGCGTTCGCTGCCTTCTGGCAAGGGCAGCCCGCCGATCAATACCCGGAGGGGACAACTGTGGAGCGTCTCGCATGAGCGACGGGAATGCTGACCGCCGAAAGGATACCGAGCGGTTCTATTTTCTGCTCGGCCGGTTGGAGGAGCGCATCGGGGGACCGCGGCTACTCCGAAACTGCGATCATGCCACCGGTTGGCCGAAGTACGGTGTGGAGTTCTTCCTCGAAGAAGGCCAGTTCCGAACCGGAGGAGACGGGCTCCGCGTGGTACGTGTGGGCAGCCATGCCTTGCGGGCTACGTCCCAGGCGACCTTCTGGGGCAGGTTGGCCCAGCATCGAGGTCCGGTCAGCGGAGCCAATGCAGGCGTAGGCAATCATCGCGGCTCCATATTCCGCCACCACATCGGTACAGCACTGCAGCAGGTCGACGACTGGCCGGCCGATGTGGTGCAGTCTTGGCGACAGACGAAGGTCAGCCCGGCCCAACACAAAGCTGAAGGACCATTCGAACAGGCCGTGAGCGAGCATATAACAGCTATGCCGCTCCTTTGGCTGGACGTGCCTGACCGCGAACAAAGGAAGTCCATTCGGGCCAACTCGATCTCCCTGCTCTCCCAACGCAACGGTGGCGTTCACCGCACCACTTCCGGCTGGCTTGGCCTGCATGCCGAGAACGAGCACGTCCGTACGTCCGGGCTATGGAATAGCGACCACGTCGATGATCCATATGACCCATCCTTCCTCGACGACATGGAGGCCCGCGTGAAAGCCATGTGACGAACCACCCGAACTGGGGCCACGATGATCGGTCCCAATCGTCGATCAACTCGTGGCCATGCGTTAGGCTCGCCATATGGGCGACACGGTCAATCCCAGGATCCGCCTCGTCGAGATGAAGGCCTTGGGGCCGTTCTCGTGGCGTTGGCCCGAAGGGGTCGAGTACTTCGAGCGCGGTTGGGTCGCCGTTGCGACGGTGAACGGTCGAGAAGTTCTTGTCCGCCACGGAATCGGACACAGAGACACCTATGGGCGGACGCGTGTCCATTCGGTAACCTGGGTCGAGGGCAATCCTCTCGTCGAGGGTGTCGAGTCGGATGACTTCGACGAGTCCGAGAGCTTGCTGAGCTTGATCAAGGTGACCAAACGGCATCTGAAACCGGATGACGCGACGCCGCTGGGCTATCGCACGCTTCCCATCGTGGTGGTGGCCGACCAAATCAGCGCACCGGGTGCACCACGAAGTCTGGCGGTGAAGCTCCGGCAGGATGACGTTGATGGCTGGACTCGTCACGCCCTACTGCGGGCCGTGAGCTGGAGGCACTTTCCGTCCCAACCGGATGGCCGGAAGACTCTTCCCCCAGCCTCCAAGGTCGGCCCCGCTCCCGCCGCACTGGCGACAAAGAGTGACATCGAGCTCCGTGACGGTGTAGTCACCGCACTCTTGGCCTACGCCGAACATATCAAGTCCGCTCCGAAGGAACCGGTGGTGGATTTCACTCAAGACCAAGAGGCGAACGAGTTTCTCCGGACGAATGGTTTCGCTTTCCTGACCGGACTGCTCTTCGACCAGGGAGTACCAGCGGAGCGGGCCTGGCGCGCACCGTTTCTTCTCCGTCAACGCCTTGGTCACCTCGACCCCGCCCGCATCGCCGAAGACGAGGCGGGAGTGCGAGAGGCCATCGCGCTTTCCCCCAAGCTGCACCGATACATCGAGAAGATGCCTCGCTGGCTGACTCTCGCTGCTCGCCGCGTGATGACCGAGTACGAAGGCGACGCCGGAGCCATCTGGTCCGGCAATCCCGACGCGAGGGAGTTGCAAGATCGCTTTAAGGCCTTCGCCGGCATCGGCCAGAAGATATCGGCGATGGCGGTTGAGATCTTGGAGCGCGACCTCGCCGTCCCAATCAGGAACATGGAAGGGAGCGACGTCGCTTACGACATCCACCTGCGCCGTGTCTTCCTCCGTACGCGTCTCGCCGACGTGGACGACCGCGACCACATGATCACCAGGGCCCGGACGCTGTACCCTCCCCGCCCAGGTGCGCTCGACCTGCCCAGCTGGCTTATCGGGCGCGGTTGGTGTCATCCCGGACTCCCAGACTGCGCCACCTGCCCCCTCACCGAGGTGTGCGTCAAGGACATCGAACGAGCGGACCATGTCGCCAGTGCCTAGCCCAACGCCTACGTCCAGTGAGCTCGCTGCTCGTCGGAGAGGCGGCCGTCCTCAAGTCATCGGCCACGTTGACCCATGACCGCCACCCGCGCCCGGGACCGCACGGCCGGCGCCAAGGCGCACTGCGTTCTTGGAACTGAACCAGACACCCTCCGACCAGTCCCCTGGATACCGTGACGCGGACCAAGAAGTCGATCTGAGGGGCCACAACTGAGCACGGTCATGAGCCGTGATCGAGCATGCGCCTCCAGCAGCTCGTCCAGCAGCCGGTCATCGACCAGCTCCCGGATCGGACGACGCCCGGCGTCCTGGCGTGGTGTCGTGCTCGGACTCGCTCACCTCCGCCATGGTAGCCGGAGTATCGCTTACGGTAGTTGAGGTGGTGAGTCGATACGGTCGATCACGGACATGACGTGTGGTTCTCCTCCTCGTTCGAGAACGAATTCGGTCGCGAAGGCCCCTCGCCGCACAGCGCGTCCATGTCACCGGTTGCGGCTCGTGCGACCGCTGCGACGTGAGCTACGGCGTCCATGGGTCGGGTCCGCAGCGATCTCCTCCGAAGAGGGGGTACGTCGTCGGTTTCGTGCTTGACCGAGTCCCAGTACCGGTTCTGAAGTCGCAGTGCGGTCTGCACGAGTTCCTGGTACGCCGCGTGCGTATCTTGCGCGTCCTGGACCACAGGTGGCGGAACGACCTCGATGTAGTACTGATCGCCATGCTGAGTAATTCGGTACTGGTCAGAGTCCAGGCTTGCGGCCAGTTCTTCGTCAACTCTTGGCTGATACCGAGCCGGTCACCGTTCTCGACGAGTTGTTCGGCGACCTTCTTCAAAACTCAGCGCGTTCCTGCCCGCTGTGGGTCATCAGCCACGCGGCTACCTCACACGGTGACCACTGGCGACGTTCCAGGTTCACGAGGCCTTCGGTTGTTGCTCGCAGTCCAAAGGTCGCAGCAGTCGGCCCGGGACGGACGTCGGCGTCGACGCATCGACCGGATCCACGATCCGGTCGCCACAGCGGCGCAATATTATGAGCATGTTCAACTTCGCCGCAAGCACGAACTTCACAGACCGCCACCCCTCCGGTCACCGGGCGCAGGACCGGCACCGACGGTGTCGCCGCACCGGAATCACACTCACCAGCAGCTCATCGAACTTCTTTCGCCGCCCTCCGCACCCACCGCCGCCGTGCCCGTCGTCCCGTCTCGCGGACGAGACGAGCCTTGCACCAATGCGCTGAATCTGATTAGTTTCAGTCGGGTCGGCTCGTCGGGGAATCGGGGTGTACGACAATGACGATGCGTCCGATGGACATCGTCGGGGTCGGCGTCGACCTCCCCGAGCCGGTGGACGTGCGCGAGCTCGCGGCCGGGCGGGATGCGCCGGTGGAGGGGTACTGCGGCTGGACGTCGGCCTGCCACGCCGGGCCGGACGACCATCCGAGCACCATGGGCACCCGTGCACTGGACCGAGCCTTGGCGTACGGCCTCGTGGCCGCCGA
This sequence comes from Actinomadura bangladeshensis, assembly GCF_004348335.1. Classification (GTDB taxonomy): domain Bacteria; phylum Actinomycetota; class Actinomycetes; order Streptosporangiales; family Streptosporangiaceae; genus Spirillospora; species Spirillospora bangladeshensis. The sequence goes on from NZ_SMJW01000001.1 coordinate 25,478, forward strand.
CCTCCGCCTCGTCGTCTACTGCGGGGCGGCCCGCGACTACCAGCCCTCGTGGTCGGTGTCCACTGAGATCATGCGGCTCACCGAGGCGACCGAGGCCTGCCTCGGGATCGACACGACGGCGGCCACGCTCACCGGACTCGACCTCGTGCACGGCCGGCTCGCCCTGCACGGCGGCGGACACGCCGCCCTCGTCGCGGTGGAACGCTGGACGCACACGATCGACCACGGCGACCCGGCGTCGAGCGCGCTATGGTCCGACGGTGACGGCGCCGCCGCGGCGGTCGTGGCCCTCGAGGCGGGCGCTCCGGGCCGCCTCCGGTTCGTCGCGGCGGAGTTCCGCAGCCGGAGCGAGTTCAACGGATACGTCAGGATCGAGTACGGCGGCACCCGCGCACCTCTGGCCCCCGCGGGGGAGGACCCGCACCGGCGCCGCGTCGTCGGCCGCTCCTGGGACGACGTCATCGCCGCCTACCGCGACGGGTATGCCGCCGGCTACGCGACGCTCCGCGCCCGGTTCCCCACCGAGCCCACTCATCTGCTGTGCAGCCAGATCAGCCCGGGAGTGGTCGGCATCATCGGGGTCGGAGCTCGGCCTGTCGGACCGGACGACCGTCACCGGCCACGCCACCGGTCACCTCGGAGGTCCCGACGTCCTTGTCGGCCTGCGCCGCTACCTCGACGAGGGCCACCGCGACCGGGCTGTCGTGATGGCCGCGAGCGCGTCGCATGCCTTCGGCACGGGCCTGCTGGTCTCCGACGACCCCTCGGGGTCCCCGCGCCTCATGACCCGCGGCCGACAGGGTCAGCCGGATCGACGGAAGGTGTCACCCCATGAGCTCTGCCCTGCTGACCGCACTCGACGACATCCGCCCCGGGCTGGAGGCCGACGGGTTCGGCCTGTTCGTGGCGTCCGTCGATGCCGGTCACGTCACGGTCTGCCTCGAGGCGCGCCCCGGCGCCTGCCACGACCGCCTGGTGCCCGACGACGTGCTCCAGCAGGTCGTGGAGTCGGCGATCCGCGACGCCGATCCCTCGGTCGAGCGCGTCACACTCGTGAAGCAGGTTTCGACACCGCACCGGAGCACTGAGAGCGACATGGTCGGAGCATCACCGTACGGAGGCTTCTTCGAGGAGTCCGTCACCGTCGTCACCGGTGCCGGGAACGGTATCGGCCAGGCCACGGCGCGGGCGCTGGCCCGGGCCGGGGCACTCGTCGTCGCGTCCGACGTCGATCTCGCCGCCGCCGAGGAGACCGCCCGGTCGATCGAGGAGGAGGGGTATACCGCCTGGGCCCGCCGGGTCGACGTGACCTCGACCGAGGACTACGCGGCCGTGCGCGACTTCTGCCTCGACACCTGGAGCCGGGTCGACCGGGTCGTGAACAACGCCGGCCTCGCCTCCACCGGGCTTCCCCCCGACCTCCCGATGGGCGAGTGGCAGCGGATCATCGACGTGAACCTGCTGGGCATCGTGCGCAGCAACGAGGCGTTCCTGCCCGTGCTGATCCGGCAGGGCCACGGCCAGCTGGTCAACACGGCCTCGACCTCGGGCATGTTCCCCTACGCCTACGACCGGCTGCCCTACGCCGCGACGAAGGCGGCGGTGATCGCGATGACCGAGGGGCTGGCCCTCTACCTGCGTCCGCAGGGGATCCGGGTGCACTGTGTGTGCCCCGCGGGGGTGCGCACATCGATGCCCAGCCGGATGCGTCACTTCGGCCCGGAGCGCACGATGGGGACCCCCGCCCTGCCGGTCGTCACCCCGGAGGCGATGGCCGCCACGATCCTCACCGGACTCGCCCGGGACACGTTCCTGATCTGTTCGGTGCCCGAGGCGTACGAGGAGTTCGCCCGCCGGGGCGCCGATCCCCAGGCGTATCTCGACGGCGCGATCGCGCGGCACGGTTTCCGGCCGCTGACCGGGCCCGGCACCGACCACGCGGGCTGACCGGGCCGGCAGCGGACGCGAGTCAGCCCGCGGACGCCGGCCGGGTCCGGGCGTTCGCGCTGAGCGTCTCCACGGCCAGGCCGTAGGGGACGCCCTCCGCGATCAGTCGCTTGAGCCGCTGCGTCAGGGCCATCCGGGAGTAGCGCAGGGTCAGCGGCGGCTGCGTCACGAGCCCGGCGGCGATCTCGTGCGCCCGCGGCAGCAGCCGATCGGGCGCGACGACCTCGGCGACGACCCCGAACTCGGCCGCCTCCTGTGCGGTGAGGGTGCGGGAGGTGAGCAGGAAGTGCCGGCCGCGGTTCTCGCCGAGGGCGTTCAGCCAGGCGGTGTGGTTGCCGTCGCCGGGCACGACCCCGAGGTCGAGGTGGTTGTCCCGGAAGGTCGCCCGGTCGTCGGCGACGACGATGTCGGACATGATCACCAGTTCGGAATGGACGTGCGCGGCACCGTTCACCGCCCCGATCACGGGCACGTCGATGTCGAGCAGCGCGGTCAGCAGCCGGGTGCCCTCGTAGATGGTGCGGTAGGCGCTCTCAGGGTCGGTCATCGGTGTGAAGGACCGCCAGTCCCCCCCGCGGGCAGAAGTCGGCGCCGCTGCCGGTCAGGATGACGACGCGGTTGTCCGGGTCCCCGCCGATCTCCCAGAAGGCGTCCGGGAGCTCGCGATGCCCCTGGCCACTGTGGATGTACGGACCGCCGTCGGTGTGCAGGGCCACCTCCAGCACCCCGTCGGTCCGCTCCATCCGGACGTGCTGGTACGCCTCGCTGTACTCGCTGAACGACCGGATCACGCTCGTCCTCCGACGATGCCGAGCCGCTGCAGTTCGGCGATGGCGTCCGAATCCTCGCCGAGTTCCTCGAGGATCTCGGCGGTGTGCTCCCCCGGTGCGCACGCGGGCCGGCTGATGGCGCCGGGGGTCCTGCTGAAACGCGGAGCCGGTGCGCCCTGCGCGACTCCGCCCGGGGAGACGAACGTCGATCGCGCCACGTTGTGCGGGTGCTCGAGCGCCTCGCGCCAGGACAGCACCGGGGCGAAGCACGTCTCCTCGTGCTCCAGCAGTGCGCACCAGTCCGCGCGCGACCTCGTCGCGAACAGCTTCTCCAGCGCGCGCTTGCGGCCCGGCCAGCTCGTCTTGTCCAGCTGCGGCCTGACCTCCTCGTCGGGCAGGTCCCGCTCGAAGCCGGTCAGCTCGCAGAGCCGCGCGTAGAACTTCGGCTCGATCGCCCCGACCGAGATGAACTCCCCGTCGGCGCACTCGTAGACGTCGTAGAACGGCGCCCCCGTGTCCAACAGGTTGGTACCCCGCTCCGACTGCAGGCCCCGGGCCTGCATCGCGAACTCCAGGGCGCTCATCGCGGCGAGTCCGTCGAGGATCGCGGCGTCCACGACCTGGCCGCGACCGCTCGTCCGCGCCTCCAGGACCGCGCTCACGACCCCGAAGGCGAGCAGCATCCCGCCGCCTCCATAGTCGCCGAGCATGTTCAGCGGAGGGACGGGTCGCTCGCCGGGGCGCCCGATCCCGTGCAGGACACCGGAGAGAGCCATGAAGTTGATGTCGTGGGCGGCGTCCTGCGCCCAGGGCCCCTCCTGGCCCCATCCGGTCGCGCGGCCGTAGACCAGCTGCGGCCGGGCCGCGAGACACTCGTCCGGACCGAGCCCGAGCCGCTCCATCACGCCGGGTCGGTTGCCCTCGAGCAGGACGTCCGCGCTCCGGACGAGAGCGAGCAGCACCTCCCGCCCGCGCGGGTGCTTGAGGTCCAGGCCGATCGAGCGGCGTCCGCGCTTGGTGACGTCGAGGACCGGGTCGTCGCTCGCCCGGGTGTCCCGGGCCCGGTCGACCAGCACGACGTCCGCCCCCAGGTCCGCCAGCATCATGGCGGCGAAGGGGACCGGCCCGAGTGCGGACATCTCGACCACCCGGACCCCGGTCAGCGGCCCGGAGCGCATACCCGTCATGTGTGCTTCCGCATGTCGACGAGTTCCTCGATGACGTCCTTCTCCCCGGCCGCGACGATCTCGGCGAAACGCTCGGACACCAGTTCCGGGGTCAGGGCGTCCGCGGCGACCTCGATCCCGGGGGTGTGGGCGACGTAGACCCGCCGCACCTCGCCGCCCCGCGCCTCGATCGTCTCGCCGTTGACCGGGCAGCTGTCGTGGGCCAGCACCGCCACCGGGTTCGCCACCGCCTCGGGCTTCCACGGCGCCATCCGGTCGCGGATCTCCTTCGAGCTGCTCTGCAGCATGCGGGTGAGCGCCCCAGGGCAGAGCGCGTTGACCTTCATGCCATGGTTGCCGCCCTCGACGGCGAGGTCCCTGGTCAGGCCGTACAGAGCGCCCTTCGCCGCGGAGTACGTCGCCCGCAGGCCGTGGCCCTGGAACATCGCCGCGGAACAGGTGTTGACCACCCGGCCCCGACCGCCCGCGACGAGATGGGGCCACGCGGCCTGGGTGACCGACCAGGCCCCCAGCAGATGGACGGCGAGGACCTTCTCGAAGACCGAACGGGGGGTGTCGACGAACGGGGCGGTGGGGTTGGTGCCGGCATTGTTGATCACGATGTCGACACCACCGAACCGGTCGACCGCAAGCTGCACGATCGCACGGGCCGACTGCTCATCGGAGACGTCGTGGCCGCTGGCGACGGCCTCTCCCCCGGCCTGCTCGATCTCCCGCACCACCTCCTCGGCGGGAGTGAGCGACGCGCCGGCCGAACCGTCCGGCGGTCCCCCGAGGTCGTTCACGACGACCTTCGCCCCCCGCGAGGCGAGGAGCAGGGCGTAGGCGCGGCCCAGGCCGTGCCCGGCGCCGGTCACCACCGCCACCCGGTCGTCGAAGCGCAACTGCGTCACTGGCGTACTTCCTCTCGGGACGTTCGGGGTCCGTTCGCGGCCTCCCGGACGGGCACCGCAGGCTCCCGCTCCACCGTGATGTGCGGGAGCACCTCGTCCGCGAACAACCGCAGGCTCGCCCACCCCAGGGCGGGCGGCATGCCGCCTGCCAAGGGCCGGAAGCAGAGCACGCCGCCCGGACCGAGCTCCTCGACGAGCGCGACACACTCCTGCGGAGTGACGACGCGGTAGTGCGGCGAGCCCTGCAGCTCGGCGAGACCGGCCGTCGGGACGTACCCGGTGTACTCCCCCGCGCCGGCGGCGAACCGCGCGTAGGAGTTCATCTCGTGCAACAGGTACGGAGCCAGCTCGGACCAGGACCGGTCCGGGTCGTCGGAGACGTGGAGGAACCGGGGGCCCGACGGCGGCATCGGGCCGGGGTCGGGCAGGCCGAGAGCGGTGAGCTCCTCCCGGTAGTCGGTCCACGCATCGGGCAGGTGCGGCGCGAAGCCGTCCCCCACCCGCGCGGCCCGGCGCGCGGCCGGCCTGGATCCGCCGCCCACGACGAGCGGGGGCCGCGGCCGCTGGTGGGGCCGCGGCGTCACCCGGACCCGACGGCCTTCGTACTCGAACGACTCGCCGGACCAGGCGCGTCCGAGCACCTCGAGCCCGCGGTCGAGGGCCTTGCCCCGCTGCGACATCGCGCGCCCGAACATCTCGAACTCCTCGGGGACATACCCCACCCCGGGCGTGACGACGAGCCTCCCGCGGCTCAGGATGTCCACGACCGCCAAGTCCTCGGCCAGCCGGATCGGGTCGTGCAGGGGGACCAGCAGCGCCCCGACGACGATGCTGATAGCCGAGGTCCGCGCGGCGACGGCCCCGGCCATGACGATCGGCGAGGGGAGGTAGCCGTCCGGGGCGCCGTGGTGCTCGTGGAGCATGACCGAGTCGAAGCCGAGCCGGTCGGCCCACTCGATCTGGTCCAGGGCGGCGGCGTAGAGGTCCGCCCGCGCGGCCGGGTCGTCACCGTCCATGCGCATGTCGTACCGGAGCTTGAGAATAGCCATCGCGACTCCGTCCGTTCCGCGCGACGCCCGTATCGCGCTAATGTGATCAGAAATTAGTACCACCCGGCCGGACGGGTCAACCGGGCCACCCGGGTCAGACCCCGCGCTCCAGGATGTGGACACCGCAGGCGGAGCCGAGCCCGATCACGTGGGCCAACCCCACCCTGGCCCCGTCGATCTGCCGGTCCCCGGCCTCACCCCGGAGGTGATGGCACACCTCCCAGACGTTGGCGATACCGGTCGCCGCGATCGGGTGCCCCTTCGACTGCAGCCCGCCGGAGACGTTCACCGGGAGCCTGCCGTCGCGCCACGTCGCCCCGGACTCGAACAGGTCGACCGCACCGCCCGGCTCGCACAGCATCAGGTTGTCATAGTGGACGAGCTCGGCGGTCGCGAAGCAGTCGTGCAGCTCGACGAGGTCGAGGTCTTCCGGCGCCACCCCGGCCGCGGTGTACGCCTGCTCGGCCGCGTTCCGGGTCAGCGTGTTGATGTCCGGGAGGACCTGGCACGCCTCGGTCCACGGGTCGCTGGTCAGGACCGAGGCACTGATCTTCACGGCCCGCCGGCGCTGGTCGGGGTCCATGCGCCTGAGCCGCTCACCGGACACGAGCACCGCGGCGGAGGCGCCGTCGCAGTTCGCCGAGCACATGGGACGGGTGTTGGGGTAGGCGACCATGACGTCGTTCATGATCTGCTCGAGGGTCAGCCGCTTCGTGTAGGCCGCCAGCGGGTTGAGCGTGGAGTGGGCGTGGTTCTTCTCGCTGATGCGGGCGAAGAGTTCGAAGTCGCCCCGGCCGTACCGGTGGATGTACTCCATGCCGACCTGGGCGAAGACGCCCGGCATGGTCTCGGTCCCGATCCGACCGTCGAGGGGAGCCACCTGGCCGAGCCGGCCGGAGGGTTCGAACACCGCGCCGTCGGACTTCCCCACGCCGCCGCTGCCCAGCAGGCCGGCCCCGGAAAGCTTCTCCGCCCCCACCGCCAGGCCCATGTCCGTCTCGCCGGCCTTGATGGCCAGCAGCACGGTCCGCAGGGCGGTCGCCCCGGTGGCGCACGCGTTCATCACGTTGTACACGGGCACCCCGGTCTGCCCGATCTGCTTCTGCAGCGCCTGCCCGAGCCGGCCGGGGCCGAGCAGCCCGTCGCCGCCCATGTAGTTGCCCGCCGCCAGCACCCCGATGTCGGACATCCCGACGCCGGCGTCGGCGATCGCTCCCCGCGCGGCCTCCGCCGCGAGGTCGACGACGTCGCGGTCCGGGTACTTCCCGAACTTCGTCATCGTGATGCCGAGGATCCACACGTCGTCCGTCACGTCACACCTGCGCAGGTTCGAAGCCGAAGCCGACGGCCTCGGTACCGGAGGAGTCCTCGCCGACCACGTAGGTGGCCAGGCGGACCTTCATGCCGAGCCGGACGTGGTCCGGGTCGGCGGGGGTGTTGATGATGTTGCCCTTGACCGAGGTGCCGTCGCAGTCGACCACCGCGGCGACGTAGGGCACCCGCACGCCGGGCGCGGCGAAGGACACGATGGTGAACGCCCGGATCTCGCCCTCACCCGCCACGGCGACGTCCCCGAACGCCGTCCCGAAGCAGCGGGAGCAGGCATTGCGGTGGTCGAAGTAGCGAGCCCGGCACTGCGTGCACTCGTGCGCGATCAGATGCGGGTGCTCACCGAGTATCAGGTAGTCGACGAGTGGGACCTGCTGTGTCATGCGATTCTCCGTTCGTCCCACGTGCGACTCTGCGTGAGGGCCGGCCGCGCCGCTGCGGGCCGCCGCGAGAGGCCCCGGGTGGCGGACCGACGTCGGCATGCCCCGCCGAAACGTCGCGTTCGGAGCCTCTTGCCACGAAATGTTATCAGCTTTAGGCTGGCGGCCGCCCCTGTGACGCCTCTTACAGACGTCGCGGTCGACGACCACAGGACCGGATCCGCCGCAGGCCGGATCCGGAACCCGTGACGGGCCGAGCACATCGGGGGCACCCCTCTCTCGACTCGCCGGCGCACGACGACAGCACAGGAGGGACACACCCATGACTGGACGTCTCGAAGGCAGGACCGCGCTGGTCACCGGGGCCGGAGGCGGGCTCGGCGGAGCCATCGCCCGGCTGTTCGCCCGCGAGGGCGCGACCGTCGGGGTGAACGACGTCAACGCGGAGGCGGCGGAGAAGGTCGCCGAGGAGTGCCGCGCCACCAGCCCGGACTCCCTCGCCGTCCCGTTCGACGTGTCCGACTCCGGCGCCGTGAACGCCGCGTTCGCCGATCTGGGGTCGCGGTGGGGGACGCTCGACGTCCTCGTCAACAACGCGGGGGTCAGCGCCACGGCGGACCCCGGGGTGCCGACGGAGTCCGTCCTCGACCCGATCCGGCGAGCGATCACCGAGATCACCGACGAGCACTGGCGGCGCATGATCGGCGTACACCTGGACGGCACGTTCTACTGCACCCGTGCCGCTGCGGAGATGATGGTTCCGAGCGGCGCCGGGTCCATCGTGTGCATCACCAGCATCGCGCAGCTGACCGGGCACGGGGCCGCCCACTACTCCGCCGCCAAGGGCGGCATCATGGGCATGGTCCGGTCGCTCGCCCGCAGCTTCGGCCCGCACGGCGTGCGGATCAATGCGGTCGCCCCGGGCAGCATCGACGCCGGCATGGCCACCCGCTACCCCCTGGAACGGCGGGAGAAGGGCCTCGCGTCGATCCCGCTCGGCCGGCTCGGCGCCGCCGACGACATCGCCTACGCCGTGCTGCATTTCGCCTCCGACGAGAGCGCCTACTCGACCGGGCAGTGGCTGTCGCCCAACGGCGGCATCTTCATCGCCTGATCCCGGACCACCCGCCCCTACGACGACCCTGAGGAGCGCCCGTGCGCGCAGTGAGAGTGACCCGGACCGACGGACCGGAGTCCGTCGAGGTACTCGACGTCCCCGAACCCGTTCCCGGTCCCGGTGAGGTACTGGTGGAGGTGGCGGCGGCCGGGGTCGCCTTCCCGGACCTGCTGATGAGCCGCGACCTCTACCAGTTCAAGCCCGAGCTCCCGTTCACCCTGGGCGGCGAGGTCGCCGGCACGGTCCGCACGGCCCCGGCCGGTTCCGGGTTCTCCGTCGGGGACCGGGTGGCCGCGTACACCGTGACCGGCGGTTTCGCGCCGCTGGCGACAGCGCCCGTCGACCGGGTGCTGCCGCTGCCCGACGGGGTCGGTCTCGTCGAGGCCTCGTGCTGTCCCCTGAACTACCCGACCGCGCTCTTCGCCCTCCGGGACCGCGGCGGGCTGCGCGAGGGGCAGACGGTGCTCGTCCAGGGCGCCGCCGGCGGGATCGGGACCGCGAGCATCCAGATCGCCCGGAGCCTGGGCGCGCGAGTGATCTCCGTGGTCTCGAGCGAGGAGAAGGCGGACTTCGTCCGGAGGGTCGGTTCGCACGAGGTCGTGCTCGTCGACGGGTTCCGGGAAGCCGTCGACGCGCTCACCGACGGGCGCGGCGTCGACGTCGTCGTGGACCCCGTCGGGGGGGACCGCTTCACGGACTCGCTGCGCTCGCTCGCCCCGGGCGGCAGGCTGCTCGTGCTGGGGTTCACCGGTGGAGAGATCCCCACGGTCAAGGTCAACCGGCTGCTGCTCCGGAACGTCGACGTGCGCGGGGTGGCGTGGGGGGTCTGGGCCAACTCGCATCCGGGGACGCTGCGGAAGCTGTGGGACGACCTGATGGGGCTCGCGTCGACCGGCGCGATCGACCCTCCGGTGCACCGCACCTACCGGCTGGACGAGGCGGCCGAGGCGGTCGCCCTGCTGGACGGCCGTGGAGTGCTCGGCAAGGCGGTCGTCGTTCCGTGACCGGAGGCTGAGGAGCGACGGCCGTCGTCCCGGACCGGTGGTCACAGACGTGCAGCGGCACACTAAAGCTGATAATATTTCTTGATCAGAAGTGTCTCGCCGACGGCCGTCGATCAGCTCTGGGGATCATGAACCCCGCGCTACGACACCGTCCGCGGTCTACGAGGACAGGGGAGGCGAAGCGCAGTGGTGCGACGACTCGATGCCGTTTCCGCCGACGAGTGGCGCGAGCGCAGGGCCGCGAGCACCGGCCCGCGACAGGTGGCGGGGCCGCTGCTGGACCTCCTCCGCACGAGCGCGACCCTGACCGTCTTCGAGGCCGACCACCTGATCCACCAGCTCCAGACCGCGACCCGGGCCTACCGCGCCGGCGCGGACGACGAGCTCGTCGTCGCCGCCCTCTTCCACGACGTGGCCGAGCTGACCGCCGGCCCGGCCCACGGCAAGGTCGCCGCCGAGCTGCTGCGTCCCTACGTGCGCGACGACGTCTACCACGTCGTCCGTACCCACTCCGACTTCCAGGGGCGCTACTACTACGAGCACATGGGTCTCGACCGGACCACCTACCTGCGCTGGGCGGACGAGCCCTGGTACGGGATCGCACTGTGCTTCAGCGACGACTGGGACCAGGCGGCGTTCGACCCCGGCTACGACACCCGCCCGTTGTCGTTCTTCGAGCCGATGGTGCACCGCGTCCTCGCCGAGCCCTTCCGCTCCCGCGCGTCGGCGTGAGGCCGGACGCGATGACCCGCCCGGGCCGGCCGCGCTGCGCCGTCGTCGGCGCCGGCGGAATCGGAGCCTTCTTCGGCGCCCAGATCCCGGCCGCGCAGGGAACGGTCGTCTACTGCGCCCGGCGCCCCTTCACGCGGCTACGCGTCGACTCCGAGATCGGCCCCTTCGACGCCCCGGTGCAGTGCCTCACCGACCCGGGCTCCGTCCCCGCCGACTGGACGGGGCTCGACTGGGTCTTCGTCGCGGTCAAGGCGCAGCACACCCGGTCGGCGGCACCCTGGCTCGCCCGGCTGTGCTCGTCGGCCTCCCGGGTGGTCAGCCTGCAGAACGGCATCGAGCAGCGGGAGACCCTCACCCCGCTGATCGGCGGTGCCCGGCTCCTGGAGACGGCGGTCTACTGCGGCGCCGAGCTTCTGGAGCCCGGGGTCGTCCGGCAACGCGGCGGCGCGCGGCTCGTCACCGAGGACGTCGCCCTGGCGACCGAACTCGCGGAGTTGTTCGTCGGAACCGCCGCCGTCGTCGTCGAGCGGAGCCCGGACTTCCGCACCGAGGCGTGGCGCAAGCTCATGGTCAACGCCGCGGCCAACGGGCTCACCGCGCTGACCCGCAAGCGCATGGGGGTACTGCGGGTCGCGGAGGTCGGCGAGCTCGCGAGGGCCGTGATGACCGAGATCCTGCCGCTCGCCCGGGCGGACGGCGCACAGCTGACGGCCGAGGACGTCGACCGGGCCCTCGCCGCGCTCCGGGCCCCGGGATCGGCCGAGGCGACGACATCGATGTACCAGGACCGGCTCGCCGGCCGGCCCACCGAGCACGATGCCATCTACGGTGCGGTCGCGCGACGCGCCGAACGGCTCGGCGTGGAGGCACCGCTGAACCGGGCGATCGGCGCCCTCCTCACCGGGGCCTGCTGATCCCCGGAGTGTCCCTACCGGCCCGGCAGGCGGGCGTAGACCCGGATGTCACGGTGGCTCATGCGCCACCGCCCGTCGGCGCAGGGCACCGCACGGTCCAGGTACCGGCCGAAGGAGCCGACCCGGCCCTCCCCCGCCAAGTCGACCCGCGCGAAGCAGGAGTCCAGCCGCACGCCGGCGCCGTCGAACTCGATCACCGTGTTCGCGACGAGGTGCAGATGGGGTACGGGATCGGCCACGCCGTCGAAGGCCGCGCCGACGGCGTCCCGACCGGCCAGCACGAGCGGCACGCTCCGCCCGGGCCCGAAGATCCGCACCTCGACGTCGGGCAGGAAGCAGCTCTCCCATCCCTCGGCGCCCGGAACCCGGTCGGCGCAGGCGCTGTAGCGGGCGAGCATGGCCTCGACGGCCTCCGTGGGGAACCGGTTCACGACACCGTCGGCCGAGTCCGTCCGACGACGGTCCAGCAGCCGTCCGCCCCGCGGGTCAGCTCGTCGACGACCCGCTCCCCCGCCACGATGTGCGGCTCCCGCGGGGCGCCCCCCAGGACGAGGCGGACGCTGGTGACCCTGGCGGAGTCCCCGATGATCTCGACCTCCGAGTTCGTGATCAGCTCGAGCCCTTCCGGGTCCTCCGTGACCGCACGCTCGCGGACCGCGCGGTAGACGGCCCGGCGGACCTCGTCGACGTCGGAGAGCGGCGGGAGCGCGCTCATGCGCTCACCTGGTCGGAGCCGCCCAGGACGCGGGCGCGGTCGGCCCGCTCGCGCCAGGCGTCGAGCGACCGCTCGAACAGGTCCCCGGGACCGGCCGGGATGGAGCAGACGACGCGCGCGACCCCGAGCTCCCGCAGCGTTTGCAGCTCCTCCACCGACGGCAGTCGGCGGGTGAACTTCTCCAAGTCGGCACGCCCCCACGAGGTCCCCGGGTACGCGATGCCGATCTCGACGGTGGCCGGATCCCGTCCCGATCGGTCCACCGCGTCGCGCACCCGGGCGATGTCCGCCGCGCAGTCCGTGGACAGGAGGCCGCGGTGGGGGAAGAACCCGTCGGCCGTTGTGACCAGGTCCGCGAGGTTGCGTTCGCTCGCCGAGCATCCCAGGTGGATCCTCGGGCCGCCCGGCTGCACCGGCGTGGGGAGGGACCAGCTCTCCGTGAAACGGACGACGTCGCCGTCGTGGGCCACCGCCTCACCGGTCCAGAGCTTCCTCATTGCGGCGATGTTCTCGCGCAAGTGCGCCCGCCGGCGCCGCGGCTCGATGCCGTTGTTCATCATCTCCAGCGGGTTCCACCCGTACCCCACCCCGACCTCGACCCGGCCGGCGGACAGCCGGTCCACGGTGGCGATCGTCTTGGCCAGGACGAGCGGTTTGTGCTCCGCGACGAGCGCGACGAGCGTGCCGAGCCGGATTCGGCTGGTGAGCGGCGCCGACGCCGCCAGCACGGCCCACGGGTCGGGAAAGCGCCGGTAGCGCTCGGGGAGGGCCTTGTCCCCCGCGTCCGGGTACCGGGTGTCGACCGGCAGGTGGGTGTGCTCGCCGAGCCAGAGCGACCCGAAGCCGCGCTCTTCCACGCCGGTGGCGACGCGCGGGACGAACCGGGCGAGGTCCGCGCTGTCCCCGTAGGGAACCAGGCAACCGACGTCCACGAGCGTCCTCCACGTCGTCGCATCTGCGCGGACTATCGCCTGTATCTTATCAGATTTATGCGGCGTTCCACGTGGCCAGCCTGATCAAGAAGTGCGGCGTGACCCGGCGCATCACGCCGGCCTACCGGGCGGGCACGCGACGGTTCCCGCTCGGCGGCCCCTGAGCGGCCGAGCCACCGGCTCAGCGCCCCTTCCACTCCGGGGGCCGCTTCTCCACGAACGCCCTCGGGCCCTCGAGCGCGTCGTCCATCGTGGTCAGCGTGTGGAGGAACATCTCGGCGAACCGCCAGTGCTGCTCGACCGTCATGTCCCGGCCCTCCCGCACCACCCGTTTGAGGAACTGCACGGCGACCGGAGAGTTCTCCCGCAGTTCGGACAGCGCCGCCGCGACCGCGTCGTCCATCTGCGCGCGATCGGGGAACAGGCCCTGCACCAGCCCGATCGCGTAGGCCCGCTCGGCCGACATCCGGGCCCCGGTCAGCTCCATGAACAGGGCCTCGCCCAGCGGGATCATCCGGGACAGGTGGACCAGCGCCGGCCCGGCCAGCAGATTGCGCTTCGGCTCCGGGAGGGCGAAGACGGACTGCCGGGTGGCGAACCGGAAGTCGCAGTACAGGGCGATCTCCAGACCTCCCCCCAAGGTGTAGCCGTCGACGGCCGCGATGGTCGGCTTGGAGCAGGCGTAGATCTCGTCCATACCCGGCAGCGCACCCGGCTTGGCGACCGGCTGATGGGCCCGAATGCGGGCCGATCCCGGCGCATCCCCGACGAGCGGCTCGCCCGACTCCAGACGCGAGGCCATCGCCTTCAGGTCGCCTCCCACCGAGAACGCCCGTCCCCCCGCCCCCTGCAGCACGACGGCGAGGACATCGTCGTCGCGGTCGGCGGTCACGAACGCCTCGGCGAGCGCCCGTTGCAGCTCACGATTCAGGGCATTGAGCGCTTCCGGCCGGTTCATCGTCACATACGCGACCCCGTCGCGGACGGAGTAGTCGAGCGGACTGGACAGCGTGTCGGACATCGGCGGCCTCTCGCCTCGGAGCTCAGGGCTCGCCCGGGACCCGACTCCCGGTCCGGACCTGCCCACGAGAGTACTGAATAGTATAACATTCAGTGGTCACCCTGGCGCGGCGCGGACCGAGGGGAGGAACATGGCCGAGCGGATCCGGCCGCATCGAGGCCGAGGACATCAGCCGCACGATGCTCTTCCTCGTGAGTGACGCCGCGAGGCCCGGCACCGGGGAGACGGTGTCCGTCTCCGCCGGGCAGACGCGTTGAACGTGGGATGACACCGGGCCCGACAAGTTCCGAGGGAGCGAAGCTGTGAGCGAGGCGAGCAGGACCGGAGCCCGGCGCATCGGTCCGTCCGCGTACTGGCCGACCGACGAGAGCATGGAGCTGCACCGGACCACGATCGGTGCGGTGCTGCGCGACCGCGCCGCGACGGTGCCGGACACGACGGCCGTGTTCTGGCTGCAGGGCGACGACCTGCGATCGATGACCTACGCCCGGCTGCTGGAGCAGTCCCTGGAGTGCGCCGCCCGCATCATGGCGGTCACGCAGTCCGCGGGCGACCGGGTGGCGGTCTGGACACCGAACACGGTCGAGTGGGTCGTCGTGTACTACGCGTGCGCGCTGAGCGGCCGTGTCCTCGTCCCGCTCAATCCCATGCTGAGCGACGGCGAGTTCGTCCACTCCCTGCAGCACTGCGGTGCTCCCGTCGTGCTCGCGGCGGCCGACTTCCGGGACCGGAACCTGCTGGGTCGGGCGAAGCAGCTCGCGCCGGAACTGGGTGTCCGGGCGCACGACCTCCGCCGGTGGGCCGACCTCCCCACGTCGTCCGAGCCGCTGCCGGAGGTCGGCCCCGCCGACCCCCTGCTCATCCAGTACACCTCGGGCACCACGGGCAAGCCGAAGGGTGCCGTGCTGTCCCACTCGTGTGCCTACAACAACGCCCAGCTGCGCGGACGGCTGATGCAGCCCGGCGACGCCGAGGTCTGGTGCTCGCCCGCGGGCTTCCACCACGTCGGGGGATCAGTCTCTCGGGTCCTGGGCGCGCTCGCACTGTCGGGCGCCGTCGTGGTCGTCACCGAGCCGAAGGGATCCGTGGTCGTCGACCTGCTGGAGCGCACCCGGGTCACCCATGCCGGCCTGATCGGCAAACTGGCGCTGGACTTCCTCGACGCGGTGGGCGCGGGCCGCAGCTTCCCCGCCCTGACCAGTGTCGCCCTGGGCGGCACGACCGTGACCCCGGACGTGGTGCAGCGCATCATCGACGCGGTCGGCGTCGCCGTGGTCAACGGCTACGGCCAGTCCGAGACCCCGCACATCACTGGCACCCGGTCGAACGACAGCCTGGACGACAGGCTCCACACCATCGGACGTCCGCTCCCCCAGCGTGAGCTCTGCATCATGCGGCCCGGGACCGGCGAATACGCCGATCTCGACGAGACGGGTGAGATCTGCACCCGCGGACCGCTGATCATGGACGGGTACTTCGAGGACCCGGTGGCCACCGCCGCCACCATCGACGAGAACGGCTGGCTGCACACCGGCGACCTGGGCTCCATGGACGAGCGCGGCTTCCTCACCTTCCGCGGACGCCTGCGGGAGGTCGTGATCCGCGGCGGCGAGAACGTCTACCCGGTCGAGGTCGAGGGCGCGCTGGCGCTGTGCGACGGGGTCGAGGAGGTCGCCGTCGTCGGCGTGCCGGACGCACGGTGGGGCGAGCAGCTGCTGGCGGTCGTCCGAGCTCGCCCGGGCGCCGCACTCGACGCCGAGGTCCTCCGTGCGCACGCGGCCGGCCACCTGGCCCCGTTCAAGATCCCGCGGTACTGGCGGTTCACCTCCGACATGCCCCGGACCGCATCCGGCAAGATCCGCAAGAACGCCCTGGTCGACACCTTTGGGGCGGAGCTGTCCGAGCCGGAGGACGCGCCCGCGGACGCGTCCCGCGCCTGACCGGAACCCGACGCAGACCCACCGAGGAGCTCCATGGCGACCCGTCCCGACACCACCCTGTGCCTGCACGACATCCAGGAGGAGCAGGCCCGCTCGAGCCCGGGCGTCTGTGCCGTCGTCGAGGACGGCGTCCGGTTCGATCACCGGACCGCGCACCAGCGGGTGCTGCGGCTGACCACCGTGCTGAGGGCCGCCGGCGTGGGACCGGGCGACCGGATCGCCTGGCTGGGGCCGAACTCGTTCCGCGTCGTCGAACTCATGGTCGCCGCCGGGCGTCTGAGGGCGATGGTGTGCCCGCTGAACTGGCGCCAGTCGACCGAGGAGCTCGAGTTCGTCCTCGCCGACCTCGCCCCGACCGTCGTGGTCCACTTCCCCGAGGGCGGGTCCGGGGAACCAGGCCCCCGGCTACGGACGGCCGCCGCCGCTGCCACCTGGTACGCCGTCGACGGGTCCGCCGAGGGTTACGAGTCCGTGGTCGCTGCCGCCGGGCCGGACCTCGGCCCGGCGCAGCGCGACCCGTCCGCCCCCGTACTGATCATGTACACCGCGGCGCACGAGGGCCGGCCCAACGGCGCCTTGATGACCCACCAGGGCCTGATCGCCGCCGGGGTCGTGCACGCCGTCATGCACGGCGCCTTCGACGGCGGCCGGCCCGTCTTCCTCGCCGCCCTGCCGCTCTACCACATCGCTACCTTCATGGGGTGCCTGTCGACCCTGCTGCTCGGCGGGACCGTGGTCTACCTCCCCCGCGCCTCCGCCGAGGACATCGGCCGGCTGCTGGCGAGCGAACAGTGCACCTGGGCGTACCTCACCGGCCCGATCGTCGGACAGGTGGCCGAGGCGGTCGAGATGGCCGGGAGCAGCCTCCCGTCCTTCCGGACCCCGGCGGCGTACGTCGCCGCGGACCCCCGCTGGGCCTCGCTGGGGACCCCGTCGCAGGCTCCCTGGTCGCTCCATCCCGGCGCCTTCGGACAGACGGAGCTCACCGGCATCGTGACCTACACCGCGCTGGCCGTCGGGGCCGAGGGGGCCGCGGGTCGTCCGTCGCCGTGGTCCCTGGTCCGGGTCGTCGACACCGACGACGAGGACGTCCCGCAGGGCGAACCGGGCGAGATCATAGTCCGCGGCGTCACCGCCGGTGCGGGCTACTGGAACCGGGACGAGGTCAACACCCGGCGCAGCCGCGGCGGATGGTGGCACACCGGCGACCTGGGCCGGCGGGAGTCCGACGGCTCGCTGAGCTTCATCGGTCCGAAGACCCGGATGGTCAAGTCCGGCAAGGAGAACATCTACCCCGCCGAGGTCGAGCGCTGCCTGCGCGAGCACCCCGCGATCGCCGATGTCGCGGTCCTCGGTGTTCCGGACCCGGTGTGGGAGCAGTCCGTCAAGGCGGTCGTCGTGCTCGCTGCTGGCGCGACACTGACCGAGGACGAGGTCGTCGCACACTGCCGCGAGCGCATCGCGTCCTACAAGAAGCCGCGCCACGTGGTGTTCGCGGCCGATCTCCCCCGCAAGGACGGGAGGGTCGACCGCGACGAACTCGACCATCTCTACGGCGGCGGGGGTTACCCCGGCGTCGGGGCCTGATCGCGCCGGCGGCTCGTCGCCCGCTCCACCTCATCGAGGATCGGGGCGACGACGAGCCGCCGGGTCCGCAGATAGGACCGCCGGTCCAGGCCGCCCAGCGCGGCCGCACGCTCGGTCGCCACGTCGAGGAGTGCGTCGGGCTCCACCACCTCGTCGAGGTAGCCGGCCTCGAGCGCTCCCGCACTGTCGTACAGGGTGGCCCCGATCGTCGCCGGGACGAAGTCCCGCGGTGCGAGCCTCGCCCGGGCGGCGGCGACGGCGAGCGGGAACAGGGGAAGGCCGATCTGGACCTCGTTGAAGCCGATGCGGCTGGGCACCCGGGCGCCGACGCGCGCGTCGGCGACCAGGAGGAACAGGGCACCCGCTGCCACCGCGTGCCCGGGACATGCGACGACCAGCGGGACGGGCAGGTCCATCATCTGCCGGTACAGGTCGGTCACCCGCCGCAGGTTGCCGGACACCACGCTCCGGTCCGCGCCCAGCATCACGCTGCGGTCGAGGCCTGCGGTGAGGCAGCCGGGGCGCCCCGTGAGGACGACCGCGTCGGCACCGGCCGACGCGGACTCCAGCGCGCCCTGGATCGCGCCGATCATGTCGAGGGTCAGGGCGTTGACCTTGCCGTCGTCGATCCGGACGACCGCGACGGCCTCGTCGATCTGCACCGTCACCGCATCGCTCGTCATGGTCGTCCTCTCCATGGCACACTGCCGAATAATTCTGATAAGAATACAGGATGACGTCAGACAACCACCTCCCGGACGGGAGTGACCCCGGGAGCGCCACGACCCCGACTCTGGTGCTCGTCCACGGGTTCGCCGACACCGTCGCCGCCTGGGACCCGCTCGTCACGGCCCTGGGCAACGACGCGACCGCCCACCGGTGGGACCTCCCCGGCCACGGCTCCCGCGCCGCGGACCCCGACGGCCTCGACCGCGACGAGGCGGTGGCCGAGATCGCCGAACGGCTGCGCGCGGTCGGCGGTCCGATCCACCTCGTCGGCCACTCCCTCGGCGGCTATCTCGCCATGACCCTCACGATCCGCCACCCGGAGCTGGTCGGCTCGCTCTCGCTCCTGTCCTCGGGCCCCGGGTTCCGCGACCCCGGGGCCCGGGCGGACTGGAACCGCTACATGGACCGGATCGCCGAGAAGGCCGCCATGCCGGTCGCGACGGCCGGGCTCGGCCACCAGCCCGATTCCTTCGTCATGGACCATGTGCGCGAGATCGCCTGCCCCGTGCTGCAGATCCTCGGCTCGGAGGACCGGCGGTACTCCGCGGGTGCGGCCTACCTCCAGCGGGTGCTTCCGGACAGCCGGCTGCTCACCGTCGAGGGAGCCGGGCACCATCCGCAGCGAAGCCACCCCGCGGTCGTGGCGGACGCGCTGCTCGGGCGGGCGTAGCCTCCGCGCCGGTCGTGGCGGGGCGGCCCGTCAGGGCCGGCCGCCCTCCCGGTGGAGCCCTGGCCGGTACGACGGGTCGGACCGGTCGCGCGCGCCCTGCGGCGACCTCTCCCAGCCAGGGAAGCGCGCCTCGACCAGACGGACGGAGTCCCAGTCGCGCACCGCGAACCGCTCCGCGATGCGCCAGCCCACGTCGCGCCGCTCGTAGCGCTCGGCGTAGCGGCCGCCGACGGAGGTCAGGTAGCGATCGCCACCTCGCCTGGTCAATGTGTACTCGAGGAAGTACGCCTCGGAGTACGCCACGTCGCCGTCGAGGTCTATCCACTGGTTGGTCAGGTGGTGCTGCTGGCTCTCCACCACGTCGAGCGCCGGGTCGGCGTCGCCGATGCCCACCCGGTCGGTCGGCGGGTCCGCGAACAGCCAGTCCACCCAGTCGGGACCGGTACCGGCGAAGTGGCCGTGCACGATGTGGGAGTCCTCGTGGAACGCCGACACCGCCACCGGCCGGTCCCGCCGGTCCAGACCACGGCAGTAGCGTTGCAGCGCGTCGCGGATCTCGAGCCGGCTGACGGCCTCGTTGCTGTCCATCAGGACCCCCTCCCCCGTCGTCCGACGGGCGTCGCTCCGTTGACGCATCGAGCGTCCGATATCTTATACTGTTTAGACGATCCTTCCCCCTGCGCACACCGTCCTGTCCGGACTCGTCCGACCGCGATCGCCGTCGACGGTTCGTGGCGGTGGCACCCCGACGAGAACGGAACCGTCCATGACACCGGCCGAGCTCTTCTCCATCCCCCACGAGCGCGTCGTCGTGACCGGCGCCGGATCCGGGATCGGGAGGGCGGTCGCCCGTGTCCTCGCCGAGGCCGGGGTCTCGGTGTACGCCCTCGGCCGACGGGCCGAGGCCCTCGACGAGACCGCGGCGCTGGCGTCGACCGCGCCCGGGAAGGTCACGGCGGTGCCGTGCGACGTGACCCGGCCCGGCGAGGTCGACGCCGCCTTCGCGCGGGTCGAGCAGGACGGGGTGGCGACCGGACTGGTCAACGCGGCGGCCCAGATGGTGAAGTCGCCGGCGCGGAGCATGACGGCGCACATGTTCCAGCAGGTCGTGGGCTCCACCCTGTTCGGCGGGTTCAACGTCGTGCACCGCTGGGCCCGGCCGCTGCTCGACGGCGGTCAGCACGGCTCCGCAGTCATGATCACCAGTAACTCCGCCTCCCGCGGGACGCCGGGTGTCTCCCACTCCTCCGCGGGGAAGGCCGGGATCGAGTCGCTCACCCAGTCGCTCGCCCGCGAGTGGGGACCCCACGGCATCCGGATCAACGCCGTCGGTCCCGGCGCCTTCCCGGTCGAGAAGTCCCGGGAGGCCTGGAGCGACCCCGTGGTGGCCGCGCGCATGCAGGAGGCGATCGCGCTGGGCCGCTTCGGCGAACTCCACGAGATCGTCGCGCCCATCGTGTTCTTCCTGAGCCGGGGCGGAGGCTACGTCACGGGCCAGCGCCTGCGGGTCGACGGTGGGCTCGGCCTGACCCGGTGGAGCCTCACCCAGGACGACATCGAGTCGGGGATCAACAACAGCTACACCTGACCGCCCGCCGCCGACCGGAGGCCTTCGACGATGACCGACCCGACCGGAGCGTCCGCCCGGCTCGCCGACCGCGAGCGGATCAGGGACCTCGCCGTCACCTACTGCTTCGCCCTCGACGACGAGGACCCGGAATTGATGAAGTCGGTGTTCTGGCCCGACGCCCACGACGACCACGAGCCGATGTTCAGTGGCCCGGCATGGGAGTTCGCGGACCGCTTCGTGGCCTTCCGCGACAGCGTGCGTCCCACCACGCACTTCGTCCTCAACCACGTGATCCGCTTCGGTGACGATCCGCACGAGGCCACCGGCCGGCTGTACGGCGGGGGGTTCCAGTTCGTCGCCGCCGAGCCCGCCCGGGGTCCCCGCGTCGTGATCGGTACCTACACCGACCGCTACCAACGGCGGGAGGGCGAGTGGCGCATCCTCGAGCGCCGGTTCAGGTACACGGGCACCGTCCGGGGAACGGCCCCGCCCCGGGGCTGAGGCGGGGCCGGGCGGCGCAGGTCCCGTCAGGACGCGGGCGCCGGCGGGTCGGCCGCGTTCACGACCGCGCTTCCCCGCCCTGCCGGACGGCACGGGCCTCGGAGAACGCCTCGTCCGGCCACGGGGTGTCGCGGGCCCCGGTGTGCGGGGCCTGCTCGATCAGTTCGTAGGCGATGCCGTCGGGGCCGCGGAACTGCGCGCAGGTCCGGGTCCGCCCGTCGCCGAGGTCCCACGTCTCGGGGTCGTGGACCTGTGCCCGCAGGTCGTCGGGCACCTGCTCGCGCAGGGCTGCCACCGCCGCCTCGATGTCGTCGACCTCGAAGGCGAGCCGCTGGATCCCGACGTTGAAGGGCGACGTGTACGGCTCCCCCACCACCCCCGGCTCGAACCAGTTGACGATGTCGATGGAGAACCGCCGGTCGCCGCGGTGCCAGAGGAAGGCGGCGTCGAACCGGCCGCTGTCGGCACCGAGCCCGAACCCGATCGGGGAGACCGTCCTCTCCGACGTCAGCCGCTTGACGTAGTCGAGCCCGACGACCTCCTGCAGGAACCGGCGCGACCCGTCGACATCCCGGCTGACGATGTTGACGTGGTAGAGCTGGTCCGGGAGGTCGGTTCGGCGCGGCGACGGCCGCGCCGTCGTCTGCACCGCGGCCCCGTCGGGATCCGGGCAGACGAAGCTGCGGCCCTCGGTGCCCCCGGGCACGCAGATCCCGTGACCTCGGGGCGGCAGGAAGGACCTGTGTCCGGCCTCGACGGCCTGCTCGTACCGCCCATCGACGTCGTTGGTCAGCACGCACATCCGGTACAGGCCCTGGTGGAAGAACGACGGATAGGCCTGTCCCGAGGGCGCCGGCGACGTCCACTGGACGAGGTGCACGCTCACCCCGGGCTGCGTCGACGAGGCATCCGCGAGCAGAGCGCCTTTGAAGCCGCCCTCCTCCACACCGAACGCCCGGAAGGGCTGCGCCGGAGCGTCGGTGCGCGCGTACACCCGTAGCGGGGTCAGCGACTCGTAGAAGTCGGTCGACTTGTCCAGATCGGACACGTTGACCGTGATCTCCAGGACGCGATTGACATGATGCCGAAGAACCACGTTGTTGCTCCGTTCTCTCGCGGCGCCCTGCCCGGAAACGTGCTTGACGGCACGGGATTCGCGACTAGAGTTTCTTATCATATTCAGATCCGGGCCGCTCGGACGATCAGCCCCCCGTCTCGTCTACGGAGGTTCCGCACCATGCACAGCCCGGCAACCGGCATCCGGCCGATCACCGAGGAACACGCTGCCGCCTACCGCGAGAACGGGTGGGTCAAGGTGCCCGGCTTTGTCGACCCGGACACGGCCGGGGGGATGCTCGAGGTCGCCCGACGATACGCCGCCGGGGATGTCACCACGTCCCACCGCGACCTCGCGATGTGGCGCGAGTGGCGCTTCGTGGCCCGCGACGACGCCGCTGAACCCTTCCGCTCCCTCGCCTACGCCCCGCGGAGCGGCCACGCCGTCTCGCGGCTGGAGGGGCACGGCGGGGGCATCCGCTACTGGAACGACATGATCACCTGCAAGCGCCCGTCGGTCGCGAAGAACGGCAGCTCGGCGACCGGGTGGCACCAGGACTTCCCCAACCACCCGATCGACCGGGTGGGCGGCGCGACGGTCTGGATCGCTCTCGATGACGTGGTGCCCGAGCAGGGCTCGATGAGCTTCCTCTCCGGCTCCCAGCGGGCCGGCCCGCTGGGCCGGACCTACAGCAGCGGCGCCCGGACCGGGGGCCTCGACCTCCGCGAGCAGTACCCGTGGCTGTCCGAGCGGTTCCCGGTCTCGCCGCCACTGGCCCTGCAGCCCGGGGACGCCACCTTCCACCATCCGCTCACCGTGCACGGTGCGGGAGCCAACCTGACCGACCGGCCACGCTGGTCGTTCATCGTCATGTACGTCCCCGCCGACTCGGTCTACACCGGGGCGACGTACCCGGCAACCGACGATCTCGGGCTCCACCCGGGCGCTCCGTTCGACCACCCGGCGTTCCCCGTCGTCTGGGAGGGCGACCGTTGAGTACCGGGACCGTGCTCGTCACCGGCGCGCTGGGCGGCATGGGTGAGGCCAGCTGCAGACGCCTCGCGACCCGGTACCCCCACCTCCTGCTGACCGACCGTGACGAGGGGCGGCTGGCTACTGCCGCGCAGCAGGTGCGCGAGCTCGGCGCCCGGTGCGACGTCGTGGGCGGCGACCTCGCCGAGCCCGCGGCGATCACCCGGATCGGCGAGTTCGTCGGGGAGCACGGAGGGTTGCGGGCCCTGGTCCACACCGCGGCCGTGTCTCCGTCCATGGCGGACTGGAAAACGCTGCTGACCGTCGACCTGCTGGGCACGATCCGGTTGCTGGACACCGTGTTCCCCCATACCGGCCCCGGATCCGTAGCCGTCTGTTTCGCCTCGATCGCAGCGCACATGGGCCGGCCCGTGCCCGGCCCGGTCGCCGCCGAGCTCGCCGGGCCGCTCGACGAGACCGTCGTCGAGCGCATCGCCGCCGCAGCCGGCACCGAGCCGAGCACCGGCACGGCCTACATCTGGGCCAAGTCGGCCGTCGTCACGCTCTGCGAGCGTCTGGCCGGATCGTGGGGACGGCGCGGTGCGCGGATCGTGTCCCTGTCCCCCGGGCTGATCGACACGCCGATGGGGCGCCTCGAGCTCGCGGAGAACGAGCAGAAGAAGACCCAGCTCGAGGTAACCCCCCTGCGCGGCGACGCGGCGGGCCGCCGTTCCGACCTCCCGGGCCGCACGGACGACATCGCCGCGGCGGTCGACTTCCTCTGCTCCGCGGACGCGTCCTTCCTCAACGGGATCGACCTCCGCCTCGACGGCGGGTTCATCGGGGTGTGGCGGCACGAGCTCGGCCGCGACCACCGCGTCCGGCCGGCCGTCGGCTGACGGCCGGCCGGACGCGGTGGTCATTCGCCGCCGACCAGCAGGGGCCAGATCCCCGCCGGGCCCGCGGCCAGCGCCAGGTCACCGAGCTGCTCGTGCCAGACCGACTCCGCGCCGTCCTCGTCCCGCCAGGCCCACAGCCGGGTCGTGGCCAGCCGGAGGTCGTGCTCCCGGGTGAACCCGAGCGCACCGTGGACCTGGTGCGCGATCCGGGCGATCTCCCCCGCGGCCTCACCGGTCCGGGCCTTGGCCGCGGCGATCGCCGTCGAGGCCCCTCCGATGCCGTCCCGGTCGGCTGCCAGCGCGGCGGCCGACGCGCTCGCCTCGGCCGCGGCGACCTCGGCCGCGGCCAACGCCAGCATCTGCTGGACGGCCTGCAGCTTCGCGATGGGCCGGCCGAACTGCACCCGCTCGGTGGCGTAACGGGCAGCCATCTCCAGCGCACACCACCCCGCCCCGGCGAGGAGGAGGGACCGGCCCAGCGCTGCGCGCAGGCGGAACTCCTCCAGCGCGCCGGCGGGCAGCGGCGCGGCCAGGACCGGCACGTCCCGTAGCTCGAGATCGTCCCGGGGTTCCTCGGCGAGGTTCACCCCCTCCACCACGCGGATCCCGGCCGCACCGGTGGTGACCAGGACCACCTGGTCGCCGACCGGGGCCACGACCGCCGACACCGCCCGCCCCCACGGAACCCGGCTCAGCACGCCGGTCGCCCGTCCGCCGACCAGCGACACGTCGGCCGGACCGACGGCCGACAGCGGTCCGCCGGGGAGCTTCAGCCCGGCCGCGTGCGCCAGCCAGCCCGCCATCAGGTCCGTCTCGACCAGCGGCACCCGGGCGGCGAAGCGGCCTGCCGAGCGCAGCACTGCGGCGGCGTCGGCGAAGGACCCCTCCGACCCGCCCGCGGACTCGGGCAGCGTGAGCCGTGCGAGCCCCGTCTCCTCGCAGGTCCGCCACAGGTCCGCGTCCAGCCCCTCGCCGGCGGCGTCCCAGGCGTCGCCGAACACGGTTTCCACCATCTCGAGCAGCTCGTTCATCGCAGTCCCAGCCCTCGTGCCACGATCCCGCGCAGGATCTCGTTCGTGCCGCCGCGCAGGGTGAAGCCCGGGCTGTGCCGCACGGCGTCGGCCATCATCCGGGGCAGCCCGCCCTCCGCAGCGGGATCCGGGAGCACCGGGACGAGGGACCGCGCGACGTCGATCACCTCGGACTCGAAGCGGGTGCCGAGGTCCTTCACCACGGCCGCCGCGGTCTCCGGCGCGGCGCCGGCGTCGAGCGCCCCCGCGACGGCCACCGACATCCGGCGCAGGGTCCAGTAGTGCGCCACCAGCCGGCCGAGATCACGACGACGGCCCCGGTCCGGTTCGCTCTCGGCGAGTGCCCCGGCGACCGCCGCGAACAGGGGGAAGGTCGACAGGTAACGCTCCGGACCGGAACGCTCGAAGGCGAGCTCCGAGGTGACCTGGTGCCAACCCTGACCCAGCTCGCCCAGCACCATGGAGTCCGGCACGAACACGCCGTCGAACACCACCTCGTTGAAATGGTGCGCCCCGGTGAGCAGCGGGATCGGGCGTACGGCGACCCCGGGCGAATGCAGGTCGACTATCAGCTGCGACAGCCCGGAGTGCCGGTTGCCCTCCTCGGCCGGAGCCGTGCGGACGAGGGCGAAGAAGGCGTGCGCGTGGTGCGCGCCGGAGGTCCAGACCTTCGTCCCCGTCAGCTCCCAGCCGCCGTCGACCCGGACCGCCCGCGACCGGACGGAGGCCAGGTCGGAGCCGGAGTCCGGCTCGGACATCCCGATCCCGAAGTAGATCTCGCCGGACGCGATGCCGGGGAGATAGCGCTCCCGCTGCTCCTCCGTGCCGAACCGCAGCAGCGACGGCGCGATCTGCCGGTCCGCGATCCAGTGGGCGGCGACGGGCGCGCCGGCGGCCAGCAGCTCCTCGGTCACGACGTACCGGTCGAGGGCCCCCCGGCCGTGGCCGCCGTACTCGGTCGGGATCGTCATCCCGAGCCAGCCGCGGCGGCCGAGCTCCTTGCTGAAGCGCTCGTCCCAGCCCGAGAGCCAGGAGTCGACCCGGGGCCGCCAGTGGCCGTGGGCCTGCTCCTCGGCCAGGAAGGTCCGGACCTCGGCTCGCAGCTCGGCGGCCCCCGGGGGGAGCCCGACCGGCGGTGGCGTCATCTCCGATTGTTTCACCACGTGCTCATTCGCCTTCTCTTCGTCGCGGACAGGACCGGGCGGTGCGGCGCTCGTCACGCGTCCCGGAAAGCGGGGGCCAGCCGGGCCGCGAACGACTCGACGGCGGACACCATCGTCGACAGGTCGAGCGCCTCCCCGCCCCCGACGTGGCGTTCGGTCGAGTCCCCCCGTGCCGAGACCGCCCACGGCTGCACGATGATGTCGGTGACGCCGAGCTCCGTCCACTCCTCGACGTCCTCGACCGACCCGAGCGCGGGCACGCTCGCCACGATCCGGAACCCTTCGGGGTCGCGGCCGTGCTCCTCGAGCCGCTCCCGCAGCGCGGCGGCGATGCGCCGCCCCCGGTCGGCGTCGGGGAACACCCCGATCCAGCCGTCGCACAGGGCGGCCGCGCGGCGCAGCGCCGGTTCGGAGTACCCCCCGCACCACAGCGGCACGGGCGAGGCCGGCGCGGGCAGCATCCGGACGCCGGCGAAGTCGTAGTGGTGCCCGTGGTACTCGGTCCAGTCGCCGGACCAGAGCGCCCGCATCACGTCGATCATCTCGTCGAGGCGCCGGCCTCGGTTGCCGAACGCCTGGCCGGTCAGGTCGTACTCCTCGCGCATCCAGCCGACCCCCACCCCCAGCGCGACCCGGTCGGGCGCCAGCGCGGCCAGCGTGCCGACCTGCTTGGCCAGGGAGAACACATCCCGGGCCGGCGCGACGCACACCGAGGACCCGAAACGCAGCCTGCGGGTGCGCGCGGCGAGGGCGGCGGCGGTCACCCAGATGTCGGGGAACGGGACGGCACCGGGCCATGGCGGGGTGCCGTCCTCGGAGTACGGGTAGCGCGAGGCGGTCTCCCGGACGGAGAAGAGGTGGTCCGCCAGGAGCAGCCCCTCGTAGCCCAGCTCATCGAGGGCCTCCGCGACGGGGAGGTAGTGCTCGACCGGCGCGTAGACCATTGATGTCCAGAACCTCATCATCACCTCCGTGCCGCGGGACCGGCCCGCCGCATCCCCCGGCCTTGCGGGCGCTCTGCCCCGGGTGACGGCGATGGTCTCCCCCGTCACGTACCGGGCGCCGGCGTGCGAGCGACCCTGGCCGCGCGCCCCGCCGCTGCTGAACGCTCGTCCCCGCTCAGCAGCCGGAACATGGCATCGTGAATCTTATCATATTTCCGGACGATCGGGGGCTCCTGGAGGAGCACCTGCGGTCGGGCGAGGACCGGCAGGCGCCCGGGAGGGAGCACCCGCGTGCCCGCTCCCGGCCCCTCACCGCGGTCCGGCCGTCAGGAACCTCCCCGCGATGACCAGCTGCTCCTCGTCGCGGCGGCCCTCGAACACCGCCACCCCGGGCTCGGTCGCCCAGATCGAGATCACCAGGTCGTCGCCCGGGAAGACCGGGGCGACGAAGCGGGCGGTCAGCTCGCCGAAGGCGTCGGCGTCTCCCCCGCACACCTGCTGCAGCAGTGCCCGGCCGACCATTCCGTAGGTGCACAGGCCGTGCAGGATCGGCCGTTCGAACCCGGCGGCCCGGGCGAACTCCGGGTTGGAGTGCAGAGGGTTGCGGTCACCCGACAAGCGGTAGATCAGCGCCTGGTTGTCGGCCACGTGCCGCGTCACGACGTGGTCCGGCTTGCGCTCGGGCGGCGTGGCCGGCGGCTGGGACGGCCCCCGGTCGCCTCCCCAGCCGCCGTCGCCGCGGATGAAGGCCACCGACCGGTTCGTGAAGACGGGCGCACCCGTGGCCGGGTCGGTCGCCCTGATCTCGGTCTCGACGGCCGCCCCGGACCCCTTGTCGTAGACCCCGAGGATCGTGGAGCTGTACTCGATCGTGCCCGCCGCCGGGATCGCCGAGTGGACGATGGTGGTCTGCGAGCCGTGGACGAGCTTGCGCCGGTCGTAGTCCCCCATCGCCGCGGCGATCTCGGGGCCCGGCACGGCGAGGACGACGCCCATCGTCGGCACGGCCCTGGGCTCGACCCCCCGCATATCGTCGGTGGAGAAGGCCAGCTCATCGACGCCGCAGCCGATGCCCAGCGCGTAGACGACGGAGTCGGTACTGCTCCAGGTGCGCGTGGCGGTCGACGACGTGAATCCGGCGGCGTCGCGGTTGACTCCCATGTGCCGCCCCGTCAGCCCGGCTGTCCGGCGGAGGTGCCGGCCAGGCGCTCGATCTCCTTCGCCAGGGCGGAGGGCTCCCACCGCGAGTCCGACTCGACCCGCGACTCGACCGACCACGACTTGTACAGCTTGACCGTCCCACCGGCGACCCAGAACACCCGGCCGGTGACGGTCGACTCCGGAGCAGCGAGCGCCACGACCAGCGGCGAGATGTTCGCGGGATCCCACGGGTCGAACTCGCCCTCCGCGGCCGCCGGCATCAGCGCGTCGACCTTGGGGGTCTGGGCGATCAGCCGGGTCCGGGCGGCGGGGGCGATGGCGTTCACCCGTACCCCGTACCGGCTCAGCTCCTTGGCGGCGATCTCGGTGAGGGTGGCGATGCCGGACTTCGCGGCGCCGTAGTTCGCCTGGCCGGGGTTGGAGTGCAGGCCCGACGTCGAACTGGTGTTGATCACCGAGGCCCGCACCTGCTCCCCGGCCTTGCTGCGCGCCCGCCAGTGGCCGGCGGCGAAGTGCAACGGCGCGAAATGTCCCTTGAGGTGCACCCGGAGGACCGAGTCCCAGTCGTCCTCCGTCATCTGGGCGAGGACCTTGTCGCGCAGGATGCCGGCGTTGTTCACCAGGACGTCGACACGCCCGAACGCCTCGACGGCCTGGGCGATCATCCGCTCGGCGCCCGCCCAGTCGGCGACGTCGTCGCCGTTCACCACGGCTTCGCCCCCGAGCGCCCGGATCTCCTCGACCACCTGCTCGGCGGCCGTCGGGTCGCCCCCGGAGCCGTCACTGGCGCCGCCGAGGTCGTTCACCACGACCTTGGCCCCCTCCTTGGCGAAGAGCAGTGCGTGCTCGCGCCCGATGCCGCGGCCGGCACCCGTGATCACTGCGACCTGGTCGTCCAGATTCCCCATTGCCGTCCACTCGTCAGGGCGGCGCGCACTCCGGCGTGCCGCGGGATCGATCGCTCGAACCCGGGCCTTGCGGGCAGGAGCTCGTCCTGAATATTATCAGATTTGGAAAGCCTGTGGTAGCACCGGCGCCACCACCGTCACCCCCCACACGTGAGGTCGTCATGGAGTTCGTCTACACCCAGGAGCAGGCCGATCTGAGGACGTCGCTGCGCAAGTTTCTCGCGGCCAGATCTCCGGAGGCCGAGGTGCGGCGGGTAATGGAGACCGAGCTGGGCCACGACCCGGACGTGTGGAACACCCTCACCTCCGAGCTCGGGCTCACCGCCCTCGCCGTTCCCGAGGAGTTCGGCGGGCTGGGCTTCACCTTCCTGGAGCTGTCGATCGCGTTCGAGGAGATGGGGCGGGCCTTGCTGTGCGCGCCCTTCCTCTCCGCGTGCGTGGCGTCGACCGCCCTGATCGCCTCCGGCGACCGGGCCGCCCAGGCGGACCTGCTCCCCGGGATCGCCGAGGGCACCACCCTGGCGACACTGGCGTACATGGAGTCCCCCCAGGACTGGGCCGGGACGACCGTGGCGTGCCGGGCGACCGCGACGTCCGGCGGGTACCGGGTCAGCGGAACCAAGCGGTTCGTCCTCGACGGACCTGTGGCCGACCTGCTCCTCGTCGTCGCCGACACCGACAGCGGGCCGACCCTCTTCGCGGTCGCTGCCGACGATGCCCGCCGGACACCGATCGAGACGCTGGACCCCACCCGTCGCTTTGCGGACGTGACCCTCGAGGACACGCCCGGACATCTGGTCGGCGAGCCCGGCGGAGCACCCGCCGCCCTGTCCGCTGCGCTCGACGTGGCCGCGGCCGCGCTGGCCGCGGAGCAGGTGGGCGGTGCCCAGCGGGTCCTGGACATGAGCGTCGAGTACGCCGGGGTGCGCGTGCAGTTCGGTCGGCCCATCGGCGGGTTCCAGGCCATCAAGCACAAGTGCGCGAACATGTTCCTCGCGGTCGAGGGCGCGCGGGCCGCCGCCCAGCACGCCGCTTGGGTCGCCACCAATGATCCCGCCTCGCTTCCGATCGCCGCCAGCCTCGCCCAGGCCGTCTGCTCGGAGACCTACTCGACCGCCGCCGAGGAGAACATTCAGATCCACGGCGGCATCGGCTTCACCTGGGAGCACCCGGCGCACCTGTACTTCCGACGGGCCAAGAGCAGCGAGATCCTGTTCGGCGACAGCGTCTACCACCGGGGCCTGCTGGCCCGGCGGCTCGCGGTGGTGCCCACGCCGGCCTGACCGCGCCGGCCGCAGCAGCGTCACTGAGCCGCCGGCGAGCGGCCGGGCGTGAAGGAGGCGGGCATCCTCGTATCCGATCTCGCGCCGAGCATCACCGGCCAGGTGATGCTCGGCGCGCATCACCGGCCAGGTGATCTACATCGACGGCGTGCTCACCGCGTAGAGCAGGACGGGAACCGTTGCCCGCGCTTCGACTCGGCGCGGGCGGCGGCTCCTGCCGTCGGCGCTCGACCTCAGCCGGGGAAGGAGACGACGGCGGTGCCGGGGAGCAGCGGCGAACCGTCCGCCGCCCGGGTCCAGATCTCCAGCTCGCACACGACCCGGCCGGACGGATCGTGGGACACGTCGGTGACCCGGCCACCCGCGGTCACCTCGACGCCCTTGAGGCTCGGCGCGCGGAAGCTGCCCTGGACCTTGTCGATCCGGCCCAAGTCGCCCGCGAACTCGCGGAGCAGGTTGTGGACCCACGACCACTGCAGGTAGCCCATCCCGAACGCGGCGGGATAACCGGCCGCCCGGCCCGCCTCGTCGTCCATGTGGATCGGGACGAACTCGTCGTTGACGGCCGCGAACCGGTTCCAGACGTCGAACCCGGGCGTCCAGGTGAGCGGGCCCAGTTCCTGCCCCACCTCGGGCACCTGACCGTTCATGGTGTGCCGCTCCTCTTCCTGCACCGACATCAGTACCGGATCCCGGTCTGCCGCCGCACCTGGACGGTCTCGCCGCGCTGGTTCGTCCACGTCTCGCGGTTGGTGGTGAACAACATCTGTCCCAGGCGGCCGGACCGCTCGGTGTAGCCCTCGAGCACGCGGACCGCCGTGATCACGTCCCCGGCCACGATGTCGCCGTGGTACTCCACGTCGAGGCCGCCGTTGAGCTGGAACTTCAACCCGGGTCCCGCGATCCCGAGGGTCTTCTCCAGCAGGTCCGGGTCGAGCCGATCCACCTCGGGGAAACCGGGCGGGTCGGCCGTCATCCACGCGAACGGGTTGAACTCGTGCGGGGCGACCCAGCGCCCTCCGAGCTCGCGTTCGACGTACTCGGCGTCCCAGTACCGGCGCGGCGGATGCTTCGGGTAGTAGACCGCCATCGCCCACTTGCGGACGTCGGAGGCCGACACGGGGAAGCTGACCCTGCGGCTCACCTCCGCACCGACCTTCGCCGACATGGCCTCGCTGATCAGGGTGGACGGCGGGGCGCTCACGCGAACTCCATCCGGGTGGGCTGCTGCAGGACCGCCAGCCACTGCGCGGACGACCCGAGCGAGGCCTCCACCGAGACCGCACGCTTGAGGTACAGGCCTGCGTCGTGCTCGGCGGTGAAGCCGATCCCACCGTGGTTCTGGATGTTCACCGCCGTGTTCTCACGGGCGGCGTCGATGGCGAGCTGCACCGCCGCGGCAGCCTGGATGCGGGCGTCGGCCGATCCCGAAGCGACCCGCAGCGCCGCGAAGTGCAGCTGGGACTCGGCGACGTGACACCTGGTCAGCATGTCGGCACACCGGTGCTTGACGGCCTGGAACGAGCCGATGGGCTTGCCGAACTGCTTGCGCATCTGGGCATAGGTGGTGGACTGCCGCGCGGTGGCCTGCGCCAGCCCGAGCAGGACGGACGCCCCGAGGATCCACTGGCGGGTCTGCAGCGCGTCGCCGTCGACGCGCGCCACCTGTTCGCCGACCTCGACCTCGGCGAGCGCCACGGTCGGATCGACGGACCGGACCGGAGTGAGGCTGCGGACCCGTTCCAGCATCGCCCCGTCGCCCGTCACCGACAGCACCATCCCGCTCGGCTCGGCGTCGTGGGCCAGCGAACCGCAGCGCAGCCCGACCCGTTCCTCACCGGCCAGCAGCCGGCCGATGAGGTCGTCGTCGCCGTTCGCGACGGCCACGTGCGTGGCCAGCACGGTCGACAGCAGGGGCCCGGGGGTCAGGTTCCGGCCGAACTGGCCGAATATGAGGAACTCCGCGATCAGGCCGAGCCCCAGTCCGCCCTGCGACTCGGGCACGCCCAACGAGAAGAACCCCATGGCGGCCCACTGCGCCCACGTACGGTCGTCGATGAGCCGGTCGTCGTCGAGTGCGAGCCGGATGCGCTCGACGGGCAACTCGGCGGCCAGGTACTCGGCGACGGAGTCGGCGATGTCCCTCTGGGCGTTCGACGGAGTCAGGTCCATGATCGCGCCTCTCCCGGTCGGTCCGTCATCGCGGCAGCTCGAGCACGCGCTCGGCGATGACGTTGCGTTGGATGTCGGACGTCCCGCCACCGATGGTCGCGCAGAAGTCGTTCAGCCACTTCAGCGTCCAGCGGTCGCACCGGACCGCCTCGCTGCCCAGCACCCGCAGGGCGAAGGCGGAGATCCGCTGCCGCAGCTCGTTGCAGTAGACGTTGAACGACAGAGCGCCCTGGTCCGCACCGTCGCCCGAGGTCGAGACGACCCGGTAGGCCATCGCCCGCACCGCGAGGGCCTCGGCCCGCAGCTTCGCGAAGTCCGTCCCCAACGCGGTGTCCTGCAACGCTCCAGACCGCGCGAGAACGGTACGGAGCTTCTCGAGGTCGGTGAGCACCGAGAGCTTTGTGTCGAGGAACGCCGGGCCCCGTTCGAGCGCCAGCGTGGACAGCGCCACGGCCCAGCCGCGGCCGACCTCGCCGACGACGTTCGACAGCGGCACGTGCACCTTGTCGTAGAAGACCTCGGCGAACTCCGCGTTCCCGTCGATGGTCCGGATGGGACGGACGACCACCCCGGGCGTCTGCAGATCCACCACGACCCACGTGAGGCCGCGGTGACGCGACTCGGGGGGGCCGGTGCGGACCAGCAGGCCCTGCATCCGGGCGTACGGGCCGAAGCTGCACCACACCTTCGAGCCGTCGATGACCAGCTCGTCGCCGACGACCCGGGCCCGGGTCCGCAGCGAGGCGAGGTCGGAGCCGGCCTCCGGCTCGGAGAAGCCCTGACACCAGATCGTCGATCCGTCGAGGATGCCCGGCAGGTACTGCTTCTTCTGCTCGTCGCTGCCGCACAGCATCAGCGTGTGGCCGATCTGGTTCAGGCCCGCCGCGAGGACCGACTTGTGCGGGGCGCCCGCGTTGACGAGCTCCTCGAACCAGATGACCTGCTGCAGGCTCGAGAGCCCC
Organism: Actinomadura bangladeshensis; assembly: GCF_004348335.1. Lineage (GTDB taxonomy): Bacteria > Actinomycetota > Actinomycetes > Streptosporangiales > Streptosporangiaceae > Spirillospora > Spirillospora bangladeshensis. Next base: position 59,017 of record NZ_SMJW01000001.1, read on the forward strand.
CGGCCGCCGTACTCGGTGGGCCAGTCGATGCCGGCCCAGCCGCCCTCGAACTGGCGGCGCTGCCAGGCGATGTCGAACTCCCGCATGGCGCTGCCGTCGGACGGCCGGGCCTCGGACGGGACGTTCGCGGCGAGCCACTCCCGCGCCGTGCGGCGGAACTCCCGGGCCTCCTCGGAGAAGTCCTCCATGGTCACTCACCTCCGTTCGAGCCGAGCGGGGCCGCCGGGGCGAACCGGTAGAGGGTCACGTCCTCGCCGGGTACGTCGTGGAAGGTGACCTCCACCGGCAGACCGACCCGCACCTGGTCGAGGGGGCAGTCGTCGAGCTGCCCCAGCACGATCATCGGCTGCGGCCGCTCCGCCAGCTCGACCAGGACGACCACGTAGGGGACGTCGCCGGCGAACGCGGCGGGCCCGCGGTGCACGATCGAGTAGCTGAAGATCACGCCTCGCCCGCTGAGCGGCACCCACTCGATGTCCGTGCTGAAGCAATTGCGGCAGGCAGGGTAGGGCACCCAGCCGAACTGGCCGCAGTCCCGACACCGCGGGCCGCGGAACTCCCGCTCGATCAGCCCGTCCCAGAACGGACGGTTCTCCTCGCTGACCTGCGGCAGCGGCTTGAGATATGGGGCAGTCATCGCCCGGGCCTCCTCGTTCTCGCCGATGCTAGTCGTGCGCCAGGACCACTGTTGACGCGAGCCCGTGGACCGAGCCGCCCTGCCCCAGTGCGACGCCGATCCGGGCGTTGGGGACCTGCCGCTCGCCACACTCGCCCCGCAGCTGACGGACGACCTCGATGACGCTCATCCCGGACGGGTTGCCGTTGTGGCTGTTGGACAACAGGCCGCCGTCGGTGTTGCACGGCATGGCGCCGCCGAGCTTCGTGCGCCCCTCACGGACGTAGTCCGCCCCCTCACCGATCTTGCAGAACCCCATCTCTTCAAGGTTGCGCAGCATCGTGATGGTGAAGCAGTCATAGAGGTTGGCCACGTCGATCTCGGAGCGGCTCACGCCGGCGATGTCGAAGGCCATGTCCGTGCAGCGGCGCACGGACCTGCCCTCCTCGGGGAACCAGGGGTCGTTGAAGGTCTGGTAGACGTCCGTCGCCGTGGCCTCGGCACCGCCGAGCACCCACACCGGCGTGTTCCGGCAGTCCTTCGCGATGTCCTCGGCCGCGAGCACGAGGGCGTAACCGCCGTCGTTCTCGATGCTGCAGTCCAGCAGGTGCAGCGGGTCGGCGATCATCCGCGAGCCCACGACGTCCTCGACGGTGATGGGGCCCTTGCGGCCCATCACCGAGTCGGGGTTGTGCACCGCGTGGTCGCGATGGATGACCGCGACCTGCGCCAAGTCCTCGCTCGACGCACCGAACTCGTGCATGTAGCGGCGCGCCCAGAGGGCGTACAGCGGCGTCATGTAGGCGCCCTGGATCTCCCAGTGGAAGTCCGGCAGGCGCGGCGCGGCCGTCGGGACGGCCTTGGATCCCGGGGAGTTCCCGCCGCCGGCGTGGGCCACCCAGGCCAGCGCGACGTTGCACGTGCCCGCGCTGATAGCCGCAGCCGCCTTGGCCACGGCGCCCTCGCCCTGGCCCGTGCCGATGTAGGTGATCGGACGCTCGCCGAGCTGCTCGGCCCAGTACATGTGGGTCTTGCTCCACGGCTCGGCGAGCAGCGGCGACAGACCGTCGATGTCGGTGTGGGCCAGCCCCGCGTCCGCGAGCGCCCCTTTGATCGCCTCGATCTCCAGCGACACCTTCGTGCGACCGAGCCGCCTGCCCTGCTCGGTGGTGTACACGCCGACGACCGCCGCTCTGCGTGTCGTGCTCATCCGAACTGCTCCCCTCGGCCGCTTCGGGCCCGGTCGTTGGGTGTCATGGTCGTCAGCGGCCCGTGAACTCCGGGTCACGGCGCTGGCGGCCCGCGCGCACACCCTCGGCGAAGTCCGCTGTGCCGCGCAGCCGGGTCTGCTCGCTCAGCTCGCGCGCGAGCACCTCGCGGATCCGCCGAACGAGGTCGCCGCGCAGGGTCTCCTTGATCGACCGCACGGCGAGCGGAGCGGACCCCACGAACTGGCTCGCGAACTCGATCGCCGCCGGCCGCAGGTCCTCGTCGTCGACGACGGCGTCGCACAGCCCGATCGCCGCGGCCTCCTCGCCGGTGACCGAGCCACCGGAGTAGAGCAGCCGGGCCGCGGCCGATTCGCCGACCGCGGCGGGGAGGGTGACTGAGATCCCGAAGCCCTGGTGGAACCCGAGTCGTGCGAAGTTCACCGTGAACCTGCTGCTCCGCGCCGCGACCCGGAAGTCCGCGACGAGGGCCAGCCCGACACCGCCGCCGATCGCGCGGCCCTGCACCGCCGCGACGACCGGGGTCCCGATGCCGAACAGACGCAGGCCCTGTTCGTAGACCCGCCCGGCCGCGCCCGGCTCCACCATCTCACCGGTGAGGTCCGCGCCGGCCGAGAAGTGCTTGCCGTCCGAGCACAGCACGATGGCCCGGCACGCCGGGGCGGCGTCCAGCCGTTCGAACTCGTCCGCGATGGTGCGGATCACCGTCGGGTTGAAGTAGTTGTTCGGACCCCGGCGGATCTCGACAACGGCCACTCCCCCGTCGAGACGGGTGACCACCTCCGGGCTGCTCTCCACCGTCGTCACCGGGAAACCTCCGCTCGAATTGACTCACTGTCACGGCCGACCGGCCGCGTGACCGGCGCGGCGACCGCGGACTCGAGATGGGCGACGAAGTCGACCGCCGTGGCGCCGTGCCCCTTCTCGTGCACGATCAACGGGTTGATCTCGAACTCGACGAGGTCCGGCCCCAGGGCCGCGGCGACCTCCGCGGCGGCCACGATGGCCCGGGCGGCCGCGTCGACGTCGTGCACCGGGCCGCCCCGGAACCCGTCGAGCAGCGGCCATCCCCGCAGGCGGCGCAGCATCCGCAGGGCGGTGTCGTGGTCGACGGGCAGCAGACCGGTGTCGACGTCGGCGTACAGCTCGACGGCCGTCCCACCCAGTCCGACGGTCAGCACGGGCGGGTAACCGTTGTCCTGCACCTGCACGTCGATCAGCACCTCGACCCCGCTGCGCACCCGGCGCTGCACCAGGACGCCCTCGACGACGGCGTGGGGGGCGTGCTGCCGCGCCCGCGCGGTCATCTCGTCGTAGAGGGCGCCGACCTGCGCGGCCGCCGCCCCCACCACGACCAGGCCCATCTCGGTCTTGTGCAGGATCTGCGGGGACTGCAGCTTCACCACGAGATCGTCGCCCAGTTGCGCGGCGACGCGCTCGGCCTCGGCCCGCGACGTGGTGAGCGTGCCCCCGGGAACGCTGATCCCCGCCGCGGCGAGGACTGGCGCCCCCTCGGCCTCCGTGAGGACCCGGTAGGCCGGACCGTTCGACGGTGCTGCCGGTGCGTGGACGGGCGACGCGCCCGTCCGGGACGGACCGGCGCTCACGATGTGCGACATGGCCCGCAACGCGGCGCCGATCGAGTCGAACACGGGGATCCCGCCCTCGGCGTAGATCCTCCTGACCTCCAGCGTCCGGTCGTGCGAGCTGAGATAGACGATGGAGAACGCCTTCTCCGCACGGCTGCGGGCCTCGACGATGCCCCGGGCGATGCGCTCGGCGATCTTGCCCACGACCGCGGACACCACCACCAGGACGTGATCGACGGCGGGATCCGCCGCGACCAGCCGGCACACCTCCCCGAGATCGTGGGGCCGACCGGACACGAGGTCCGCCGTCACGTCCACCGGGTTCTGCGGCAGGGCGAAGTCCGAGAGCACCGGGACGAGGGCGGCAGCGGTGTCCGGGGACAGTGTCACCATCTCGAGCCCGAGCTCGAACGACATGTCCGCGCACAGCCCGCCCGCGCCGCCGGAGGTGGTCACGACACCGAGCCGGCGACTGGCCGGGCTGGCCCCGCGGACCAGCGACATCGCGGCGTCGACCAGCTCGTTGACGTCCGACACCACGACCACCCCGGCCGCAGCCGAGGCCAGCTTGAACGCCTCGTCCTGACCGACCATCGACCCGGTGTGCGATGCCACCGCGCTCCTGCCGACCTCGGTGGTCCCCGAACGCAGGAGCACGATGTGCTTGCCGACCTCGGCGGCACGGCGGCAGAGGGGGATCCAGTCGTCGGCGTGCGGCACACTCTCCAGGTAGAGCATCAGGACCCGCAGCTCGTCGTCGTCGAGGGCCTGCTCGGCGAGCTCGACGACCGACAGGTCGGCCTGGTTGCCCGTGCTGATCCACAGCGCCGGCACGCAGCCGCGCTCGCGGCCGAGATCGAACACGGTCCCGCCGATCGCGCCGCTCTGGCCGATGTACGCGACGGCCGAGGGTGGTCCGAGCTCGTCGGTCCACAGCGCGTTGGAGAAGGTCGCGGCGAGCCCGCTCGCCAGCGAGACGATGCCCTGGCAGTTCGGACCGAGTACGCGGATCCCGTGGGCCCGCGCGAGCTCGATGATCTCCCTTTCGCGCGCGGCGCCGTCCGCACCCCCCTCGGCGAATCCGGAGGCGAAGATGACGACGGCCCCGACCCCGGCGGCGGCGGCATCGAGGACGCTGTCCCGGATCCGGTCGCCCCCGGTGAACAACAGGGCGAGGTCGATCTCGTGCGGCACGTCCTTCAGGGAGGGGAAGCACGGTACGCCGGCGACCTCGGTCGCCTTCGGGTTGATCGCGACCACGGGGCCGTCAAACCCGAAGCGCTGGATCGTCCGGACGGTGGTGGCACCGAGGCCCCGTCCCGAACTGGAGACGCCCACTACGGCGACGCTGCGCGGCCGGAAGAGCGCGTCAAGGCCATCGGCCGAGGCGTTCCGGTCACCGAGCGTGAGGCCGTCCTCATTGCTGCTCATGTGACTCCTCGCCGCGAGACCGACCACGGGACGCCTCGGTCGAGCCTCGGCTCTGCCGGTAGGCCGAGCACGCGTTCGGCCACGATGTTCCGCTGGATCTCGTCGGTCCCGCCTCGCAGCGAGTGCGACGGAGCCGTCAGCAGCTGCTGGTAGCCGCGGTGGCCGGTGCCCAGCCCCTCCGCCCCGAGCAACCGCGTCAGTACGTAGGCCCGGCGCTTGCGGGAGTCCGAGACGCGGATCTTGTGTCCGGAGGCTTCCGGCCCCGGCCTGCCCGTCGCCCGGGTCCGCGCCGCGGACCGGGCCCCGGCCAACCGCGTGACCTCGAGCTCCACGTAGAGGGCCATCGCCTCGTCGCACCGCACCGGGTCGGCGAGGGTGCCCGACTTCGCCAGCGCCTGCAGCCAGCGGGGGACGACGTCCCGGTTCGCGGGGCGGGCTCTCCCTGCGACCGCGCCGATGGAGGACCGCTCGTGGGACAGGACGCCGAGCGCGATCTTCCAGCCCTCGCCCACCGCGCCGATCCGGTGGGCGTCCGGCACGACCAGGTCGTCGACGAACACCTCGCTGAAGTGCTCGTCACCGTTCATCTGGCGCAGCGGCCGGACGGTGACCCCCGGGGCGTCCATCTTCACCGCGAACATGGTCAGTCCGTCGTGCTTGGGCACCTCCGGATCGGTCCGGGCGAGGCAGATGGCCCAGTCGGCGTAGGAGCCCCGGCTCGTCCAGACCTTCTGCCCGCGCAGGCACCAGCCGTCCTCCGTGCGCTCGGCCCGGGTGGCGACGTTCGCGAGGTCCGAGCCGGCGCCGGGCTCCGAGAACATCTGGCACCACACGTGCTCACCGCGGACCAGCGGGGGGAGCCACAGCGCGCGTTGTACGTCGTCGCCGTGGGCCAGCAGCGTCGGGCCCACCATGTAGACCCCGACGAAGAACGGGTAGATGTCCGGGGCGGGTCCCTTGCGCAGCACCGACCTGATCCGCGCGGCGGAGGCGCCGTCCGCGCCGCGGCCTCCCCATTCGGGCGGCCAGCCCGGGACCAGCCAGCCGCCGGGGGCCAGCGCCCGCAGGTAGGCGCGCGACGCCTCGATCGACTCGGGGTCCTCGGCGGGCAGGTCGAGACCGGCGAGCAGGGCGCCGAGCTCGGCGAGCTCTTCCTCGGAGGTACCGGCGACGCGCTCGGTGTGCTGATTCACGTCTGCTGGTCCCGCTTCTTCGCGCGGATCTTCGCCACCGCGGCGGCGACCTCCGGCGTGCCGAACGACTCGGACTCGGTGGCGAGGCTGAAGTCGAGCACGGTGTTCATCGCCGTTTTGAGGTGGATGTTCAGCGAACGCTTGGTGTCCTGGATGGCCTGCGGGGGCAAGGCCGCCAGCCGCTTCGCCAGCTCCAGCGACTCGGTCATCAGGTCCTCGGCGGGAACGACGCGGTTGGCCAGGCCAAGGCTCTTGGCCTCCTCCGGGGACACCCGCGACCCGAGGAGCAGCATCTCCTTGGCGCGCAGCAGACCGGTCAGCAGGGGCCAGAACGCGGCGCCGCCGTCGCCGGCGACCAGACCCACCAGCACGTGGGTGTCGGCGAGGTAGGACTTCTCCGACATCACGACGATGTCCGAGAGGACCGCGAGGGTCGCGCCCAGGCCGACGGCCGGCCCGTTCACCGCGGCCACGACGGGGAGGTGGAAGCCGATCATCTCGTCCGCCAGCCGGCGCGCGTTGCGCAGGCTGGCGCGTCGCCGTTCGACATCCTCATGCTGGAGCAGGAAATTGTCGAGGTCGCCACCCGCACTGAACGCCTTGCCCGCTCCGGTCAGGACGACGGCGCGCGCCTCCCGGTCGGCGGCGATCTGGGACCAGACCGCGACGAGGCTCTGCTGCAGTTGCGGGCTGACCGCATTGAGGCTCTCGGGCCGATTCAGGGTGACAATGCGGACCGCCCCATCATTCGTGACGGTCAGCTGGTCCGACAGGCGGTACTCCACGTCGCTCATCCTCGCCTCACCAGGTGCCGCCGGGCCGCCGACGACGGGCACCCGTCAATCGATCCAACTCGTATCATGTTCATCCTCATATTCATCCAATCGGCTGTGCCGGGCTGGTCGTTCAGCTCAGCGAAAAGCCCTCGTACCCCTCGGCGGCCGTCTCTTCCAACTGCCTGATGAAGTCGGGCAGGGTCCCGGCGTAGGCGACGTAAACGTGCGGCTTGCCCGGGATGTTGTCGCCGAAGGAGTAGGACTTCACCTTCGACGCCATCGTCTTCGAGGCGAGTTCGTTCACGTCGGCGGTCCACTTCTTCTCCGCCTCGGCGTCCGCCTCGATCCGGGTGTAGCCGTGCTCGCGCATGTAGCCGAGGAGCCCGCCGAGCCACCAGACGAGCGGCTCGGCGCAGCGCGGGGAGTTCCCGATGCCGCCCTTGCCATGGGGCCCCCCGTTGATGAGCAGGTTCGGGAAGCCCGAGACCTGAATGCCCATGTACGTCTGCGGGCCGTCGCGCCACTTGTCCTTCAGCGTCTGGCCGCCGGTGCCCCGAATGTCGATCCGGCTCAGCGCTCCGGTGAAGGCGTCGAACCCGGTGGCGAGCACGATGATGTCGAAGTTCATCTCGCCCTCGGCCGTCCGCAGTCCGGTCCGGGTGTACTCGACGAGCGGGTTCTTCGCGAGGGGCACGAGCCGGACGTTGTCGCGGTTGTACGTCTCGTAGTAGTCCGTCTCGCAGGGCACCCGCTTGGTACCGAACGGATGGTCCGTCGGAACGAGATCGTCGGCCACCGACTGGTCGTGGACCCGCTCACGGATCTTCTGCTCGACGAACGCCGAGTACGTGCTATTGGCCTCGGGAGTGGTCGCGATCTCCCGATAGGTCCCGAACCACTTCGCGAAGCCCGGACGCTGCCACAGCTCTTCGTACTGCGCGAGGCGGTCCTCCTCGGAGACCGAGGAGTAGGGGGTCGGGTCCCAGTCGTGCACGAATCCGTTCGACGACGCGCGCAGCTTCTCGAAGAGCTCCGGATAGCCCTTGCGGATCTCCTCCATCTCGGCGTCGTCGATGGGCCGGTTGCGGAGCGGCACGGCCCAGTTCGGCGTCCGCTGGAAGACCGTCAGCTGCGCGGCCGACTCGGCGATCCTGGGGATGATCTGCACACCGCTCGCCCCGGTGCCGATCACGGCGACCCGCTTGCCCGCGAAGTCGACCGGCTCGTGGGGCCAAGTCGCCGTGTGGTAGAGCTCGCCCTCGAAGTTCTCGATGCCCGGCAGCGCCGGGTAATTGGGGGCCGACAGGATACCGGTCGCGGCGAGGACGAACCGGGTGGTGAAGTCCTCGCCCCCGGCGGTGTGCAGCGTCCAGGTGTTGCGACCCTCGTCGAACACCATGGACTCCACGCGCGTCTCCAGCTGCACGTCGCGACGGAGGTCGAAGCGGTCGGCGAACCCGTTGACGTACCGCTCGATCTCCGGCTGGCCCGCGAACAGCTCGGTCCACTTCGCTTCCGCCAGCAGCTCCTCGTCGAAGACGTACTGGTACGTGTAGCTCTCCGAGTCCAGCCGGCAACCCGGGTACCGGTTCCAGTACCAGGTGCCGCCGATCCCGCCCCCGGCCTCCAGGACACGGACGGTCAGGCCCCGCTGCCGCAGCACGTGGAGCTGGTACAGCCCAGTGATCCCGGCGCCGACGATGATGACGTCGTACACCTTCTGAACGCTCCCGACGGCGTCGGGCGAGGGAACGCTGGTCTCCGTCATGCGAACCTCCGCGCATCGGCTGTGTGTCGCGGGCGCGGCGACCGGGGCACTGCTCCCCCGCCGTCGTCCATCGCACTTACAGGAATGAATCTGATCATATTTAACCGCTCTTGGCAATACGTTCGCCGCCATCGAGGAGCGCCGCACTCTCCCGGAGGAACGGGACGAGTGTGTCCGCGTACCTCTCGATGGCCGGATCGGGCTCGGGACGGCGGCGGTTGTGCTTGACGTTGAGCGACATCGCGGCCGCCGCGCGGAAGCGGCTGAGGGACGCGAACCACGCCATGTCCGACAGCGTCGTCCCCCGCACCCGTTCGTACTCCTCGAGAGCCGCCGCGGGACCCGGCAGTCCCGGCACCGTCGTCCGCACTGCGCTGGGCAGCCCGTCGTGCGCGAGCGTCATCAGGAACCAGGCGAGGTCGATGCGCGGGTCCGTGATCGACCAGATCTCCCAGTCCAGGACGGCGCGCACCTCCGACCCCGCGCAGATCAGGTTGCCCAGCCGGAAGTCGCCATGCACCAGGGCCGGTGCCAGCGCCTCGGGCAGGTCCCGGCGAAGGCGTTCCGCGGTGCGTTCGCCCGCCTCGGCGAGCTCGGGATCGACCGTGGCGAACACCCGAGCCCAGCGATCCACCTCCCCGCCCAGGTCCACGGTGAGCGGACCCGCGGCCGGGAGGTCGGCCACCCGGCCGACCTCGACCTCGTGCAGTCGCGCGAGGGTCCCGACCGCGGCCAGGGTCCGGGCCGTCAGTACCTCGGCCGCGGGCAGGCGGGGATCCCGCTCCACCAACGGCTCCACGCTCTCGCCCTCGACGGCCGCGCTCAGATACAGGGGCGGGGAGTCCGGCGGATCCCCCGCGTCGACGAGGAGGATCTCCGGGACCGGGATCCGGCCGTCCTCGGCGAGCAGGACCTGCAGAGCCGCCTGCCGGACGACGTCGCGGTTGCGCACGGGCGCGAGGCCGACGGGGGCGACCTTGACGAAGCACGTCCTCGACGGTCCCTCGCCGGGCGCCGTCAGCGTCAGCGAGTACGTCAGGCTCGACGCACCGCCGGACACCTGGCGAAGGTCGCTCACCTCGGCCCCCGGGAACGACCGCTGCGCGGCATCCGCCAGCCGGGCCAGGAGGGCCGCCGGCGCCATCCGCCTGCTCGCCGCCGGCCGCGCGACGTCAGAGCTCACAGGGGACCGCCGTCGACCCGGACGATGCTGCCGGTGGTGTAGCTCGACATGTCACTGGCGAGGAAGAGGGCAGCGCCGACGACCTCGTCCGGCTCGCCCGCCCGTTGCAGCGCGTAGGTCCGCCGGTGGCGTTCGGCCGTGTCCTCGGGCCAGTGCGCGGACACGTCGGTCCGGAACGGACCGGCGAGCAGGGTGTTCACCCGCACCGTCGGTGCGTAGGCACGCGCGAAGCCGACCGTGAGGGCGTTGAGCCCCGCCTTCGCCGCGGCGTACGGCAGAAAGTAGGGCTGCGGCGACAGCGAGGCGTAGCTGCTGACGTTGATGATCGATCCGCCGCCGCGTTCCATCATCTGCTGCCCGACCAGGGCGCTCAACCGGAACGCCCCCTTCAAGTTGACGTCGAGCACCTTGTCGTAGAGCGCCTCGGGAACATCGGCCAGCTTCTCGAACAGCGGGGACATCCCGGCGTTGTTCACCAGGACGTCGACCGAGCCGAACTCCCGATGGGCGACCTCGGAGAGCTCGTCCATCGAGTCCCACCGGCCGACGTGGCTCGCGACGGCGAACGCCCGACGGCCGGTCTCGGCCCGAACCCGCTCCGCGACCGCCTCGCACGCCTCCAGCTTCCGGCTGGTGACGATGACATCGGCCCCGGCGCGCGCGAAGGCGTGCACCATCTGTTCGCCCAGGCCCCGGCTTCCGCCCGTCACGAGGGCGACCTTGCCGGTGAGGTCCGGCACAGCGCGGTCAGGCATCGGCCACCGTCGATTCCGCCGCCGCGGCGGCCGCGTCGAGCGCCTTCGCCCGCACCGCCGGGATGTGCTCGCTGGGGAAGATGTCCGCCGCCGGCGTCACCTCCCGGAGGATCTGCCGGGCGAGGGTGGACTTGTGCACCTCGGTCGGACCGTCGGCGAGGCCCATCGTGAAGCCATCCAGGAGGTAGGCGACGAGCGGCATCTCGTTCGTCGTCCCCAGCGAGCCGTGCAGCTGGATGGCGCGGCTCGTCACGTTCCGCAGGACGGTGGGCATCAGGGCCTTCACCGCCGCGATCTCGCCGCGCAGCGCGCCGTAGCCGAACCGGTCCGCCTTCCAGGCGGTCTGCAGCACCAGGAGGCGGAACTGCTCCAGCTCCAGCCACGAGTCCGCGACCATGTCCTGGACCAACTGCTTGTCCGCCAGCCTGGAGCCGCGAGTCTCCCGCGAGACCGCGCGTTCGCACAGCATCTCGAAGACTCGGCGCGCCTTACCGACCGTGCGCATCGCGTGGTGCATCCGGCCGCCGTTCAGCCGGGCCTGGGCGACCTGGAAGCCCTTGCCCCGCTCACCGAGCAGCGAGTCCGCCGGCAGGCGCACCTGGTCGTAGTGGATGTAGCCGTGCGTGCCCTCGCCCCCGACGTGGTCACCTCGACCCACGTTGCGCAGGATGGTGACCCCGGGAGTGTCCGCCGGCACCACGAACAGCGACATGCGGTGCTGGACCGGCTGCTCGGGCTCCGTCACGGCGACGACGATGAAGAACGACGCGAACTTGGCGTTGCTCGAGAACCACTTGTGCCCCTCGAGCACCCACTCGTCGCCGTCGCGGACCGCCGTCGTCGTGAAGACCGACGGATCGGCGCCGCCCTGCGGCTCGGTCATCGAGAAGCAGGAGACGATCTGGTTGTCCAGCAGTGGGCGGAGATAGCGGTCCTTCTGCTCCCGCGTGCCGTACTCCGCGAGGATCTCGCTGTTGCCGGAGTCCGGGGGCTGGGACCCGAAGACGGTGGGGCCGCAGTCGGAGCGGCCGACCTGCTCGGCGAGCAATGCCAGCTTGAGCTGGCCGTACCCCTGCCCGCCGAGCTCCGGCCGCAGGTGGCAGGCCCAGAGCCCGTTGGCCCGGACCTTCTCCTGCAGCGGCGGGATCAGCCGCTGCCGGACCGGGTCCGCCAGGTCGTACGGACTCGAGATGATGGTGTCGAGCGGCTCGACCTCGGTCCGCATGAACGTCTCGGCCCAGTCGAGGCTGGCCTGGAAGTCCAGGTCGGTCTCGAAACTCCAGGTCATCGCGGGGTTCCTCCTCGTCGCTGAATGGTGGTGCGCTGCGCCGCGGGCGTCATTCCTTCAGCCCCAGGAGCCGGCCACTGATGATGTTGAGCTGGACCTGGGCGGTGCCGCCGTAGATCGACGCCGCCCGGCTGTAGAGGTACTTCTTGAACCACTCGCCGCGGCCCTGCAGGGCCTCGGGACCGAGGATGTCCAGCGCGGTGTGCAGGAGCAACTGCTCGGTCCGGGTCATCATGACCTTGTCGATCGAGGTCTCGGCGCCCACCGCCTTGCCCTGCGCGCGGTCGCTGAGCCGGCGCATCGAGTGCAGGCGCAGCACCTCGAGATGACTGAGGACCCGGCCCACGGCCTCGACGTTCGACGGGTCCTCGGAGACGCCGCGCTCCTGGGCGATGCCGGCGAGCTGGGCCAGCATCCGTTCGTACTTCGCGAGATACCCCAGGTCCGCGGCACCGCGCTCGTAGGCCAGCGTGGCCTGGGTGACCTTCCAGCCCTGGTTCAGCTCGCCCAGCATGTTGGACGCCGGGACCCGGACGTCGTCGAAGTAGACCTCCGCGAACTCCTCGTCCCCGTTCGCCATGATCAGCGGCTTCCGGGTCACACCCGGGGTGTCGGTCGGCACCACGAAGGCCGTGATGCCGCGGTGCCGGCTCTCCCTCGTCCCGGTGCGGGACAGGACCAGACAGAACTGCGCGAACGAGCCCCGGCTGGTCCACAGCTTCTGGCCGTTGATGACGAAGTCCTCGCCGTCGCGGGTCGCGGTGGTCCGCAGTGAGGCGAGATCGGAGCCGGCCTCCGGCTCCGAGAAGCCCTGGCACCAGATCTCCTCGGCGGACAGGAAACCCGGCAGGTAGCGGGCCTTCTGCTCCTCCGTGCCGTAGGTCAGGAAGGCCCGGCCCAGGAACGTGAACGACGCGGCCGCGGGTGCGCCCGCCCGGCCGAGCTCCTGGTTGAGGATGGACTCCTCGACAGGCCCGAGGCCCTGACCGCCGTACTCCTTCGGCCAGGACAGGGCGACCCAGCCGCCGCTGTAGAGCCGCTTCTGCCAGGCCACGACGTAGTGGAACCGGGCGGGCATCGTCTGCGGCTCGGGCTCGGTCGGCACGTTGTCCGCCAGCCAGTCCCGCAGCTGCGCGCGGAACTCCGCCTGCTCGGGCGTGTCACGAAGATCCATCGCCGTGTCCCCCTCGTGCTGCGATGAAGTCGGCGCCGGTCCGGCGCAGGAGCGACCGGGTGTCGCCGAACGACGCGGCCAGCTGGTGGGCGGTCCGCAGGTACAGGTGCGCGGTCGACTCCCAGGTCACCCCGATGCCGCCGAGCAGTTGGACGGAGGTCTCGATGGAGCGGACCGCCGCCTCCCCGCACCAGGACTTGGCGACCGCTGCGATGCGCTCCGCGTCCTCGACCGGCTCGTTCTCCACCTGCCACGCCGCGCCGAGGCTCACCGACCGACAGGTCTCGAGGTCGACGAGCAGGTCCGCCGCCATGTGCCGGACCGCTTGGAAGGCCGCGATCGGCTTGCCGTACTGCTCACGGGTGGCGATGTAGTCCCAGGCGAGCTGTGCCGCACCCGCCAGGCATCCCGTCAAGGCGGACGCCGCGGCGACGCGGATGCCGGCCAGGGCGCGGCGGGCGGGCTCCGGGAGGTCGGTGCCCGACCACGAGACGTCGAGGTCGCCACGCGCCCCCAGGGGGTGCAGCGGGTCGACGCCCGGTCCCGGCTCCGCGGTCACGAGCTCCGCGGTGTCCGGGCCGAGCACGAGGCCGCTGCGGCCGGACGCCCAGTCGAGGCACACCGCCGCGGGCGCCTCGGGAGGCCAGGCAAGATCGGCGCCGACGAACAGGCCGCAGGTCGTTCCCTCCGTCAGCTCCGCGAGCAGCGCACCCGACGCCTTCGCGGGTCCCGCCCGCAGGAGCAGCGGGGCGGCCACCGCAGAAGTCAGGTAGGGCACCGGAGCCAGGGCCGAGAACAGCTCGGTCGTCACGACGCACGCGTCGAGCAGGGATCCCCCACCGCCCCCGTACTCCTCCGGGACCAGCAGCGTCGTGAGTCCTGCCTCCCGCAGGTGCGACCAGCCCTTGTCCGCCCTCGCACGATCACCGTCGAGCACCTGGCGCGCCACGGACTCGCCGAACACGTCGCCAGCCAGGGAGCGGGTACTCGAGGACAGGAACTGTTGCTCCTCGGACAGGGAGAAGTCCATTCACGCCTCCATCGGACGTTCGGGCGTTGCGCCCACGCTGCGGTGCGGTGTCCGCCCGGGTGCGGGAAGCGCGTTGACCCCATCCGGCGCTTCGCCTGCATCATTGCCAAATATTCTTATCAGATTTAGACTCTCCAGTCGAGTACCGGACTACGAAAGTTGGTTGCCTGTGCGATTCGGATGCAGCACTCCCTTCGGCGACGTCACCGACCTCGCGTCCTTCGTGCCAGAGTTCGCCCGGGCCGCCGAGGAGCGGGGCCTGGACTCGATCTGGCTCGGGGAGCACACCCACCTGCCGGTGGACTCCAAGCACGCCTACGTCGAGGACGGCCGGGTCCCGGACCGCTACAAGAGCTTCCCCGATCCCTGGACCCTGTTGTCCGCGGCCGCCGCGGTCACCCGGGACCTCCGGCTCGGCACCGCGGTCTGCCTGGTCGCCGAGCACAACCCCCTGATCCTGGCGAAGCAGATCGCCACCGTCGACCAGATCTCCGGCGGCCGCGTCGAGTTCGGCGTCGGATACGGCTGGAACAAGCTGGAGATGATCAATAACGGCGTCGACCCCGCTCGCAAGCGCGCCACCTTCCGGGAGAAGATGAGGGCGATCATCGACCTCTGGACACAGGAGGAGGCGGAGTTCAAGGGGGAGTTCGTGAACTTCTCCCGAAGCTGGTCGTTGCCGGCCCCCGTCCAGAAGCCTCGACCTCCGATCCTCATCGGCGGGAGTCCCACGCCCGGTACGTTCACCGACATCGCCGAGCTCGCCGACGGGTACATCCCCGTCCGAGCCACGCTCGGGGACGAGCTCGACGACGCGATCGCCCGGCTGCGGGTGCGGATGAGCGACGCGGGGCGGGACCCGGACTCGCTGCAGCTCACCCTGTCCCACCCCGAGACGTCCTTCGGCCGGATCACGATGGAGAAGTTCGCCGCGCGGCTGCCGGACGCGAAGCGCATCGAGCACCTGGCGGAGCTGGGCTTCGGGCGGATCACCTGCTCCATCCCGAACCGGGACCGGGACCTCATGTACCGAAGCTTGGATCACTACGCCGAACTCGCGGAGGCTCATCGATGAGCGAGAACCCCGCGCCAGGCCGATTCACCGACGCCGTGGCCGTCATCACCGGGGCGTCCTCGGGCATGGGGCTCGCCACGGCCAGGCGCTGGGTCGCTGACGGCGGCCGGGTCGCTCTCGGCGACATCGACACCAGCGGGCTCGACCGCCTCGCCGAGGAGTTCGGCAAGGCCGCTGTGACGTTGCGGTGCGACGTCACGTCGGAGGACGATCAGAAGGCGCTCGTCGACGCCGCCCTGTCCGGCTTCGGCAAGGTCGACGCGGCCGTGGCCTGTCCGGCCATCGGGGGGCCGAACGCCATCGTCAACATGCCGCTCGACGAATGGCGCCGGGTCCTCGACGTCACGCTGACCGGGGTGATGCTGACGTTCAAGCATGCCGGGCGCGTCATGCGGGACGGCGGCGCGATGGCGGCCATCGCCTCGGTCAACGCGACCATGCCGGGCCGGGGATTCGCCGCCTACAACTCGGCGAAGGCCGGGGTGACAATGCTGACGCAGGTCGCCGCGATGGAGCTGGCCCCCCGGGGCATCCGGGTCAACGGCGTTGCGCCCGGTTTGACCCAGACCCCGATGGCCCAGCCCGCCATCGATGATCCGGACACGCTCGGGGACTGGAAGGCCAACACGCCGCTCGGGCGCTACGGCGATCCCGCAGAGGTGGCCGCGGTGATCTGCTGGCTGCTCTCCCGCGAGGCGTCCTACATCACGGGGGAGACCGTCTTCGTCGACGGGGGCACCCACACGATGCGGCTGCCGGACATGGCCAGGGGCGTCGAGTACAGCGTCGTCTGAGGCCACGGACCGCGCCTGGAGCAGCTCGCCGGAGCTGCTCCAGGCGGCGGACGCGTCAGACGTGCAGCAGAGCGGCACAGACCGTCGGGGAACCCCCCACGGTCACGAGGCCGGTCGTGGCATGGTCGACCTGGCGATCCCCCGCCTCCCCGCGGAGCTGCCGGACGGCTTCGACCACGGCGCCCCCGCCCTGCAGCCGGCCCTCGCTGAGGTTGCCGCCATGGGTGTTGGTCGGCAGGGTCCCGCCGCGGGCGAGGTTGCCCTCACCGATGAAGCCGCCGGCCTCCCCCCGCTTGACGATCCCCAACGCCTCCAGCCAGAGCGGGACATAGACCGAGAAGCCGTCCTGGATCTGGGCGAAGGACAGATCCGTCGGATCGACGTCCGCCCGGCGCCAGAAGTCGCGGCCGAGCTCGGGCGGGAACAGCTCGGCGTAGTCCGCCTGGAACACCCAGTCCGGGCGGGGGCCGAGGAACGTGGACACGTGCCGGATCGTGACGGGGCGCCGGCGGCAGTCCCGGGCCCGGTCCGAACGCGTGATGACCACCGCGATCGCGGCGTCGACCGGCATATCGGCGTCGTAGAGCGCGAGCGGCTCGGCCAGCCACCGCGCGCCCAGGTACTGATCCAGGGTCAACGGGTCCTTCATCACGGCCAGCGGATTGCGCAGGGCGTTGCTGCGCTGGTCGACCACGAGACGGCCCAGCTGCTCGCGGGTCAGGCCGTTCGTGTCGAGCAGCCGGCGGGTCACGGTCGCCATCATCTGCACGAACACGCTGTAGCCGTAGGGCGCGAGGTGGGCATGGACGCCGGAGGCTGCCTGCGCACCCCGGTAGTTGTAGGCGGTGGGCCCCTTCTTCTTCGGGCGCATCATGCAGTGCACCGCCAGCGCGGTGTCGCACTGTCCCGTGCTCACCGCCAGAGCGGCGGAGGCCACCGACCCGAGGCTGTAGGCACCGCCGAGCGGTCCCGCGTGCCAGCGCAGCCCCGGCAGGCCGAGGGACTCGGTGAGCGTGAACGGCGTCGGGAGGGCCCCCATCGGCCAGGTGTCGGTGAAGGGCGTCGAGATACCGTCGATGTCCGCGGGGCGCAACCCGGCGTCGTCGAGCGCCTCGCGAACGGCGCGCATCCAGACGGCCTCCGGCGCCGCCCCCGCGTCCTTCGTGCACCCGGTGTGCCCCACACCGACGATCGTGCTCTTGTCCCGCATCGTGTAGTCGGTCATGCCTTCTCCCTGGACCACTGCGGCAGCGCCATGTCGCTGTCGGGAAGCTCCTCGAAGGTCACCCGCACCCGCATCCCGGTCACGATCTCCTCCGGCGGGCAGTCCAGGACGTTGCCCACCGCGAACAGCCCCGGCTGCTCCGCCAGCTCGACGACCGCCACGGCGTACGGAGGGGTGAAGCCGGGCACGCCGGGCAGGTGCATGACGTGGTACGAGTACACCGTCCCGCGCCCCGACACCTCCTCCCCCACCAGGGTCTCCTGCTGGCAGCGGGGACATACCGCGCGGGGCGGGTGGACGTAGAATGCGCAGTCGCGACACCGCATGATGACCAGGCGGTGCTCCTGCGCGCCGGCCCAGTAGGCCGCGGACGCGTCGTCCGGGACGGGTACCGGACGGGACAGCTCCTCGGGCTGGGTCATCGCGACACCCCCGGTCCTCGTCGTCCCGCGGTCACGGCGCCGCAAGGATGGTCCCGGTCCCGAGCCCACCTCCGCAGCACATGGTCACCAGGGCGTACCGCGACCCTCGCAGCTCCATCTCGTCGAGCGCCTTGGTCACCAGCACTCCGCCGGTGGCGCCGAGGGGATGCCCGAGCGCGATCGCGCCGCCGTTCGGGTTCACGATCTCGTCCGGGGCCTTGACCTTGCGCTGCCAGGCCAGCACGACCGAGGCGAACGCCTCGTTGATCTCGACGACGCCGATGTCGTCCATGCTCAGGCCGGTGCGGCCGAGCAAGCGGTGGGTGGCGTCGATGGGACCGGTCAGCATGAGGACCGGGTCACTGCCGACCAGGCAGCTGTCCACGACCCGGGCGCGCGGGGTGACGCCGAGCTTCTGCGCCGCGGCCTCGCTCATCAGCAGCACCGCGGACGCACCGTCGGAGATCTGCGACGAGGTCCCGGCGGTGTGCAGTCCCGGCTCCGGTCCGATCACGCGGTCGTCCGGCCCGACCACGGGACGCAGCCCGGCCAGGGCCTCCCGATCGGTCTCGCGCAGGCACTCGTCTCGCTCCACCCGGTGCGTCGTCCCGGTCGGCTTCCCGTCCTCGCCGATATCCGGTGCGTCCACGGGCAGGATCTGGCCGTCGAACCGGCCCTGCGCCCACGCCTCGGCCGCGCGCTGCTGGGAGCGCAGCCCGAACGCGTCCAGGTCGTCGCGGGTCAGGCCCCACTTGCGCGCGATCAGCTCAGCGCCCTGGAACTGGGTCGTGAAGGTGAGCTTGTCGAAGTAGGACTTCGGGATGCCCTTGCCGAGCCCCTTGCCCAGGCTCGATCCCATGGGCACGGCACTCATCACCTCGACACCGCCGGCGATGGCCACGTCGACCGTGCCGGCCGCGACGAGCCCGGCGGCGAGGGCGAAGGCCTGCTGGGCCGAGCCGCACTGCGCGTCGACGGTCGTCGCCCCGGTGGAGAGGGACAGCCCGCCGACGAGCGCGGCCGTCCGGGTCACGTTGAAGCCCTGCATCCCGACCTGCGAGACACACCCGCCGATCACCTGCTCCACGACGTCCGGGTCGATCCCGGACCTCGCGACGACCTCGGCGAGGACCTGGCCGAACAGGTCGGCGGCGTGCATGGTGGCCAGACCACCGTTGCGTTTCCCCACCGGGGAACGGACGGCATCGACCACGACGACGGAAGGCATGGGGACTCCTCGCTGTGCGGAGCGGGTGGTACTCCTGCGGCGGAGGGGTTGCGCGCAACCCTCGCCAGGGCTGATTCTTATAAGAATAGCGAACCGCGTACCGGTGCGACAGTCGTCGCCGTCACCGTCCGCGGCTCGGCAGCTCGCACGGCGAGGAGTGGGATGCAGCGGCTTGCAGGGAAGGTCGCCCTGGTCACCGGGGCCGCGCGGGGGCAGGGTCGGGCCCATGCCCTCCGGCTGGCCCGTGAGGGAGCCGACATCCTGGCGTTCGACGCCTGTACCGGCTTCGAGGGCGTGGAGTACGATCCGTCCACCCCCGAGGACCTCACGGAGACCGGTCGTCTGGTCGAGGCCGAGGACCGGCGGGCCGTCGTCCGCGGGCTGGACGCACGGGACCTCGCCGCCGTCACGGAGTTCGTCGAGGAGGGCATCGCCGAGCTCGGTGGCCTTGACGTGGTGGTGGTCAACCACGGGATCTGCGGCTACGGCTTCACCTGGGAGCTGAGCGAGGCCCAGTGGGAGGAGATGATCTCGGTGAACCTCACCGGGGTCTGGAAGGTTCTGCGGGCGACCGTTCCCCACCTGATCGAGCAGGGACGCGGAGGCTCGATCATCATCACCAGCTCGGTGGCGGGCCTGCGGGGTCTGCCGTTCCTGGCTCACTACTCGGCGGCGAAGCACGGGGT
The DNA here is from genome assembly GCF_004348335.1 of Actinomadura bangladeshensis. Taxonomy (GTDB): domain Bacteria; phylum Actinomycetota; class Actinomycetes; order Streptosporangiales; family Streptosporangiaceae; genus Spirillospora; species Spirillospora bangladeshensis. The sequence goes on from NZ_SMJW01000001.1 coordinate 78,479, forward strand.
CGTCGGGCTCGCCCGGTCGCTGGGCGGCAGCCCTGAACGACCCGGAGCTCGCGGCGACGCTCGCCCCGATCTTCATGAACGCCCTGCCCCACACACTCATCAGATGACCGAGGCAGACGTCCCAGAGCCATGACGACAGGTCTGACCGGCTGACTGCCTGCCACTAGGAGAACCAGGACACACAATGATCATCGACGGAGACGGCCACCTCTTCGAACCCGCCACGATGTGGCGGGACTACTCCCCCAGCGCCGACCGTGACCGGGCGCTGTCCATCGAGTCCGACGACCTCGGCTACCCGTGGATCACGATCAACGGTGCCTCGACGGGGGTCTTCGCGCAGGTCACCACGCCGGGTGACTTCGCGGCGCTGGGCGAGATCCGGATCGCCCAGCGGGCCGGTCTGCCCAACCCCGGCATCCGCTACGACGAGATCCCCGACGCGTACTGGAACCCCGGCGCCCGCAAGGCCCTCATGCCGGGGTGGGGAATCGACAAGTGCGTGCTGTACCCGCAGTCCGGGTTCATCTGGGAGTACCTCCTCGAGGACGACCTCGAGGCCACCCGCATCAACATGGCCGCCTGGAACCGGTGGGCCGTCGAGGTCACCCAGGAGGGCGGCGGCGCGCTCGAGCCGGTCGGCCACGTCTCGATGCAGGGCGACCAGCAGTGGGTGCTGGACCAGCTCAAGATGCTGTCCGACGGCGGTGTGCGGATGGCCATGTGCGTGCCCACGCAGATCAACGGCAAGCGTCTGTCCCACCCGGACAACGAGGCCATCTGGAAGGCGATGGTCGACCTGCGCATCACCCCGGCCTGGCACGTGAACTTCCGCATGGTCTCGTTCCTGGAGAACTACAGGGGATGGTGCGACAACGACACCGACAGCTTCCTGAAGGTCGTGCCCGGCATCTTCCAGGGCACGGCGGCCCAGATCGGCCTTGTCGACCTCGCGGTCAACGGGGTGTTCGAGCGCAACCCCGACCTCACCGTCGTGCTCGCCGAGGTCGGCGCCAGCTGGCTCCCGACCCTCCTGAAGCGGCTCGACGGGCTCTACTCCATGGCGGCCACCGTCCACGGACGCGAGCTCAACCCCAGCCTCCGGAAGTCGCCCGCGGAGTACATCAAGAAGCAGGCGATCATCACCTGCAGCTTCCCGGCGGACACCGCCGATCCCAATGTGCTGGCGCTCGCCCCCGAGAACTTCGCCTTCGGCGGCGACTACCCGCACCCCGAGGGACTCGCCCGACCGCTGACGGACTACAAGGCCATGGTCGAGTTCATCGACCCCGCCATGGAGGACGGCTTCTACGGCGACAACCTCGCCCGCGTCCTCTGACCACGACACACCGACTGCGAAAGGACATCATGCGTTCGCCCGAGGACGTCGAACGCGGGCGCGCCCGCTTCGCCGAGATCATGTCGTTCCCCGCCCCGACGTCGGACGTGCCGTTCGTCCGCGACGGCGTCGTCGCCTCCGTCTTCGGCGACCTGTGGACCAGGGACGGCCTGTCCGACCGGGACCGGCGACTCATCTCGATCACCTGTGCCTGCCAGTCCGCGGTCCCAGGAGCGATCGAGCAGCATCTGCGGGCCGCGCTGGGCAGCGGCGATCTCTCCATGGCCGAGCTCCAAGAGTTCCTGCTGCACTTCGCCTACTACGCGGGCTGGCCCCGAGCCTCCCAGGTTCACCAGATCCTGACGGCCCTGGCCGCGGAGCTCGGACCGGAGACCGAAGCCCCGGCCTGACCACCGACCGGGTTCCGCTGTGCGTGCCTGCCCGGCATCCACAGCGGAACCCGCCGTCAGCTCCTACGGTGCGACGGGGCGTCGCCGCAGCGCCGGTTCGGCGATCATCGGCGGCGCCCACACGTCGCTCCAGCCGAAGTTCGTCCCCGGCGTGACGATCTCGTCGATCCGGTCCAGCACGTCGTCGGTCAGGGTGACGTCGAGGGCGCCGAGCTGGCCGGTCAGGTGCTCGACGGTCCGCGGGCCGACGATGGCCGCGGTGACCGCCGGGTTGCGCAGCACGAAGGCGAGCGCCATGTGCAGCAGGCTGATGCCGGCGCCCTCGGCCAGCTTCGCCAGCTCCTCGACCGCCTCGAGCTTGCGCTGGTTGTGCGGCAGCGTCATGTCGTAGCGCCCCGGCACCCGGTCGGCCCGCGAGCTCTGCAGCTCACGGCCGTCCGCCCGCCACTTCCCGGAGAGCCACCCCCCCGACAGCGGACTCCAGACCAGCACCCCGACCCGGTAGCGCCGGCAGGTCGACAGCACGTCAGCCTCCACACCGCGGGAGAGCAGCGAGTACGGCGGCTGCTCGGTGACGATGCGGGGCAGGTGCCGGACCTCGGCGAGCCACTGGGCCTCGACGAGCGTCGAGGCCGGGAAGGTGGACGTCCCGATGTAACGCACCTTTCCCTGGTCGACGAGGCGCCCCAGGGCGGTCAACGTCTCGTCGAGCGCGGTGTCGGGATCCGGCCGGTGGATCTGGTAGACGTCGATGTGGTCGGTCCGCAGCCGACGCAGACTGTCCTCGCACGCTCGGATCAACCAGCGCGCGGAGTTCCCGCGCTGGTTCGGCCCGGGCCCCATGCGGTTGTGGAACTTCGTGGCGAGGACGATATCGTCCCGACGACGGCCGAGGACCTCGCCGACGATCTCCTCGGACTCCCCCTGCGAGTAGACGTCGGCGGTGTCGATCATGTTGATGCCGGCGTCGAGCGCCACGTCGATGATCCGGCGACTCTCCGCGAGATCGGCACCCCAGGCGCCGAACATCATGGCCCCGAGGCAGAAGGGGCTGACCCGCACCCCGGTCCGGCCGAGCACTCTGTACTCCACGCATACTCCTCCGCCGATGGCGGCTGCCGACCGATGTCGTCGCCGCAGACCATCTGCGTGCACGAATTCTTATTATGAAACCGCTCGAGGGTGGCACCACCGTCCACCAGGTCCACCAGGCCGAGAGCGACGTCGTCGACGCCGACTCGGCCACGGCGCGTTGGGCCACTGGGCTGAGAGCGAGGACCCGGCCGGCCCGGAGAGACGAGTGCGCGGGCCCGGCCGGGCCCGCGCACTCGCCGACGGAACGGGTCAGCCCGGGAAGTTGAAGACCTTCCGGGCGGTCAGCTCCACAATCTGGTGCACCTCGTCGTCCGGCACATCCTTGAGCTGGTCGGCGGCCATCTCGCGCGAGTGCGGCCAGTCGGAGTCGGAGTGCGGGTAGTCGCACTCCCACATGATGCGGTCGACGCCGATCTCGTATCGCGCGCCGATCCCGTGGGCGTCGGTGATGTAGCAGCCGTAGAGGTTGCGGGCCCACAGGTCACGCGGGTTCACGTCCGACGCCTTGTTGTGCCAGCGGTGCTTCGACCACGAAAGCTCCGCGCGCTCCAGCATGTAGGGCAGCCATCCGATGCCGCCCTCCGCCAGGACCGCCTTGAGCTGAGGGAACTTGTGGAACACCGGCGAGAACAGCAGGTCGGCGAAGGTGATCATCGAGTTCAGGCCCATCGTCGCCGTGACGGCGAGGTCCGAGCAGTCCGCACTCGGCTTCAGGGTCTTGCCGGAGGTACCGAAGTGCATGCACAGCGGCATGTCGTGCGCCTGCGCCGCGGCGCAGACCTTGTCCCAGCCGCCGGAGGTCCAGCTCGGCAGGCCCAGGGGCGCCGGGTTCTCCGGGAACGAGATGCCCTTCGCACCGCGCTCCGCCACCCGCTCGAGCTCCGCCACCGCGAGGTCGACGTCCCAGAGCGGCAGGATCGAGATCGGGATGAAGCGGTCCGGGTACGGGTCGCACCACTCCTCGAACACGAAGTCGTTCCAGGCCCGCACGGAGAGCAGCGCGAGCTCCTTGTCCTCCGCCTCGAGGAAGGCCGTGCCGGCGAACCGCGGGAAGGTCGGGTACATGACCATGGCGTGGATACCGCCCATGTCCATGTCGGCCACCCGCGCGGCCGGCTGCCAGCACCCCGGGATGATGTCCTCGTACCGGGTGGGCTCCCGGTTCTGCCACTCCTTCGGGTCCTTGCCCGCCACCGCGTTGAGCGCCAGCTGCGGGTAGAGCCGGTCCTCGAACATCCACGTCTGCTGGCCGGCACCGAGGAAGAGCTCGCCGAAGATGGCGTGCTTGGCCGACATGTCCTGCTCCGCCGTGATCACACGCGGTGCGAGGTCCCGGTACTTCGCGGGCAACCGGTCCGTCCAGACCGTCGGGTGCTCGATGAGGTGATCATCCACCGAGATCATTTTCATGTGCGGCTGAAGCGGCACAGCTGACTCCCTCTCGACGATTCCGTCGCGCTCGGCCCCGCTGAGCGGCCGGCTGAATATGATACGAGTACTTTGCCGAGGTTCCCTCTCGTCAAGGACGACCGGGATCCCCGGCCCGGCTACCGCCGCACCGGCGTTCCCGCGGTCCGGCCGCCGTCGACGACCAGCTCGCTGCCCGTGACGTACGAGCTGAGGTCCGAGGCGAGGAAGAGCGCCGCCCTGGCCAGCTCGTCCGGATGGGCGGCGCGCGCCATCGGCACCACCGGCAGCAGGCTCGCCAGATACTCCTCGTCGGTCTGCTTGTTCTTCTCGCGCACCATCGGGGTGTCGACCCAGCCCGGGTGCAGCGAGTTGACCCGCACCTCGGGAGCGAGGTCGATGGCCGCCGCCTTGGTCAGTCCCCGGACCGCCGCCTTCGACGCCGAGTAGGTGACCGCGCCGGGCTGGCCGATGAGCCCACCGGTGGACGACACGTTGATGATGGAGCCGCCACCTGCGCGACGCATGGACGGCAGGACCTGTTGCATGCCGACCACGCAGCCCCAGACGTTGACGTCCATCAGGTCCAGGAAGTCCTGGCGGGTCGACCCCACCACGGTGCCGGCCCGCAGGACCGCGGCGTTGTTGTGCAGCACCGTCACCGGACCGAAGGCATCCTCCGCCGCAGCGACCACGGCGGCCCATCCCGCCTCGTCCCGGACGTCGAGATGCCGGTAGATCGCGCGGTCGCCGAGCTCTTTCGCGACCGCTTCACCGAGGTCGTCCAGCACGTCGGCGAGCACGACGCTCGCGCCCTCCGCGTGGAAGATGCGGGCGGCCGACTCGCCCTGCCCGCGGGCCGCCCCGGTGATCAGTGCGACTTTCCCCTGCAGCAGCCCGGTCATGTCAGTCTCCTCCCCTCTGGCACATCGATCACGATCCGCCCTTAATCTTATCAGCTTTCAGGTTCTCGGTCTCGTCCAGGCGTCCGTCCGCCGGCGGGAAGTGGCAGGCGACGTAGTGGCCCGGACCGACCTCCCGCATCTGCGGCTCCTCCTGCGCGCACCGGTCCCGCGCGAACGGGCAGCGCGTGCGGAAACGGCACCCACTGGGCGGGGCGAGCGGCGTCGGGAGCTCCCCCTCGACGGCCATCGGCTCAATGGCCACCGACGGGTCGGGCACGGGGACCGCTTCGAGCAGCGCCCCGGTATAGGGGTGCCACGGCTTCTCGTACACCGCCCCCGACGGCCCGATCTCGCACAGCTTCCCGAGGTACATGACGGCGATCCGGTCACTGATGTTCTTCACCACCGCGAGGTCGTGCGCGATGAAGATCAGCGTGAGCTGGTAGCGCGCCTTCATGTCCTCCAGCAGGTTCAGGATCTGGGCCTGCACGGACACGTCCAGCGCCGAGACCGGCTCGTCGCAGATGACGATCTCGGGCTCCATGGCGAGGACGCGGGCGATGGAGATGCGCTGGCACTGGCCGCCGGAGAACTGGTGCGGCCTGCGGGTGGAGACGACCTCCGGGTCCAGACCCACCGCCGAGATCACCTCGGCGACGCGCTCCCGGGCGTCCGGGCGCTTCCAGATCGACAGTCCCTCCCCGACGATCTTGTCGATCGTCCGGCGCGGGTTCAGCGACGAGATCGGGTCCTGGAAGATCATCTGCAGCTTCGGCCGCGTCTCCCGGAGCTCACGCTGCGACAGTCCGGTCATCTCGCGATCGCCGAACCGCACGGAGCCGCTGCTCGGTCGGGGCAGCATCATCACCGCACGCCCCGTGGTGGACTTACCGCACCCCGACTCACCGACCAGCCCGAGCGTCTCGCCGCGGCGGACGTCGAAGCTCAGTCCGGACACGGCCTGCACGGTCCCCCCGGCCACGTGGTACTCCACGACCAGGTCCTCGACGCGCAGCACGATGTCGTCGTCGGCCGGACGCAGGTGCGCGGTCCCGCTGCCCGCCATCAGACCACCGCCCCGACCGTCGCGCCCGCGGCGGTCACACCGGCGGCCGAGTTGGCGGACAGCGCGGCGCGGCCGGCGTCGGTCTGCACCGGGTAGAAGCACGCCACCTCGTGCCCCGCCGTGGTCGCGGTCTCCAGCACCGGGTCCTCCTCCAGGCAGCGCGGCTGCGCGTAGCGGCAGCGCGGGGCGAAGGCGCAGCCCCGGCGCGGGTTGATCAGGTCCGGTGGCCGCCCACCGATGGTCGCCAGGCGCGTGTGCACCGCGTTCTCCAGGCTGGGGATGGAGGCGAGCAGGGCTTCCGTATAGGGGTGGCGCATGGCCGAGAACAGGACCGGTGTCGCGGCCTTCTCCACGACGCGGCCGGCGTACATGACCGCCACCTCGTCGGTGCGCCCGGCCGCGACCCCGAGGTCGTGCGTGATCAGGATGATCGCCATCCCGTGCTCGGCCTTGAGCCGCTGCAGCAGGTCCAGGATCTGCCGCTGGATGGTGACGTCGAGCGCCGTGGTGGGCTCGTCCGCGATCAGCAGACTGGGCTCGCAGGCCAGCGCCGCGGCGATCGCGACCCGCTGCCGCATGCCACCGGACAGCTGGTGGGGATAGACGGTCAGCCGGCTCGCGGGATCCGGGATTCCGACGTCGCGCATCAACTCCAGCGCCCGCTCCCGCGCGGCGGCGCCGCGCTGGCCCCGGTGGAAGCGCAGCGACTCGGTGATCTGCCGGCCCACCTTGACCACCGGGTTCAGCGAGGTCATCGGGTCCTGGAAGATCATGGAGATCTCGTCGCCCCAGATCCGCCGGAGCGCGGCGGGGGACTGCCCGCGCAGCTGGGTGCCCTTGAAGACGGCACTGCCCCGGCTCGTGTCGGCGCTGGACGGCAGCAGGTTCATCACTGAGCGGGCAAGAACCGACTTCCCCGAGCCCGACTCGCCCACGATCGCCAGCGTGCGGCCGACGTCGAGGTCGAACGAGACCCCGTCGACGGCACGCACCGTGCCCCGGGGGGTGCGGAAGGTGGTCGCGAGGTCGGTGACCTCCAGCATGGCGCTCACAGGGCGGACTCCCTCACGTCGAACCGGGTTCGCGCCCGGTCACCGACTACGTTCAGCGCGAAGATGGTCAGGAACATTGTCACGGCCGGGATGAACACCAGGTGCGGTTGGGTTCCGAGCCGGTCCTTCGCGGTGCTGATCATCCCGCCCCAGCTGGGTGAGGGCGGCGGGATGCCCATCCCGAGGAAGCTCAGGGACCCCTCGGCGACGATGACGACGGCGGCGAACACGAACGCGTACGAGGCCACCGGGAGCACCACGTTCGGCAGGATCTCCCGGAAGATGATGCGCAGCGGGCGACCGCCGAGGGCGCGGCTCGCCGTCACGAACTCCCGCTGGGCGAACGCCAGCGTGTTGGCCCTGGCCAGCCGGGCGAAGCTCGGGACGCACAGCAGCCCCAGCGAGATCACGAGGCTGCGCAGGCTCGAGCCCAGCGTGGAGGTGATGGCCAGCAGCAGGACCAGCGGCGGGTAGGCGAGCAGGCTGTCGGTGACGATGGTGACGACCTTCTCGAACCAGCCGCGGAGATAGCCGGCGAGGAGCCCGAGCACGCCGCCGATGACCATGCCGATCAGCACGGACACGACGCCCACCGCGAGCGACACCCGTGCACCGTAGATCAGCCGGGACAGCGTGCTCCGGCCGACAGCGTCGGTGCCCAGCAGGCCGGCCAGGTCCCACGAGGGCCCCAGCGCAGGACTGTCGATCCGCACGTCGTAGCTCGGGATGGGCAGCAGGTCGGCGAATACGGCGAGCAGGCCGACGAGGGCCAACCAGCCGATGGCCAGTCTGACCAGGATCTTCCCGGACCGCTTGCCCCGTGCTTCCGGTGCCGCGGTCACCGCCGGAGGAGGCGGTGCCGGGCCCCCGGCGGACGCCGGGGCGGACGCCGGGGCGGGAGGAGGGGTGGTGGTGTTCTTCATGGGCGATCAGGCTCCCGTGACTCGGGTCCGCGGATCGAGGATCGTGTAGAAGATGTCGGTCAGGACGTTGAGGGCCACGTAGACGAGGGCCACGAAGACCACGACGCCCTGCACGACCACGACGTCCTTTGCCAGGATCGAGTTGACCAGGAGCTGGCCGATCCCGGGCAGCGCGAACAACGTCTCGACGATGACGGCGCCGCCGATGAGCCGGCCGAGGCTCAGCCCGGCGAGCGTCACCAGCGAGAACGACGAGGGACGCAGCGCGTGCCGCAGGAGCACGTACCAGGTGGGCAGGCCCTTCGCCTTCGCCGAGAGGATGAAGTCCTCCTGCAGGGTCGCGATCAGGTCGCTACGCAGCACCCGTGTGAGCACCGCGAGTTCGGTCAGCGCGAGCGCGAGGGCCGGCAGGAACGCGAACCTCAGATTGGCGAAGGGGTCGTCCCCGATCCGCACCCAGCCGGTGGCCGGGAAGGCCCGCAGGGTCAGTGCGAACACGAACACGAGCAGCAGCGCGGTCAGGAACGGCGGCATGGACACCAGTCCGGACGTCACCACGTTCACCAGGCGGTCGGCCCGCCGACCGGCCCGGTAGGCGGTGTAGAGCGCCAGCGGGATCACGACGACGAAGGCCATAAGCTGCGCGAGGATGGCCAGCTCGAGGGTGACGGGCACGCGCTCGACGATGGCGTCGAGCACCGGCTGTTGCGACCGGATCGAGTGGCCGAAGTCGCCCTGGGCGATGTTGGCGATCCACTCGCCGTAGCGGACGAGCAGCGGCCGGTCGAGCCCGAGCTGCTGACGCAGGTCCGCGATCTGCTCGGGGGTGGCGCTCTCACCGAGGATCGTCGCGGCCGGGTCGCCCGGGGTGAGGTCCACGAGCAGCATCGAGCCGAAGGTCACCAGCAGCAGGACGGGAACGATGTGCAGAAGGCGGGACCTCAGCTTGCGTCCGAGCGCGGCGACACGGCGGCGCCCCGCCGCAGCCCCGGCGGGGCCCCGCCGGGGCCCCGCCGCAAGCTGCTTGGTCACGCGTCGGCCCGCCAGGCCCGGTCCCAGTGGACGATGCCGTCCTCGAACACGGTGACGTCCTTCAGTTTGTTCTTGTCCCAGATGACGTTCGGGTTCGACCGCAGCACGACCACCCACGGCACGTCGCGGTTGACGATCTCGTCGAACTTCCGGTACGCCTCCTTGCGCTTCTCGACGTCCTGGGTGGCCCGTCCGGCCTCCAGGACAGCGGTCATCTCGGGGTTGTCGTAGCGGAGGTAATTGCGCGCGTTGCCCGGCTCCAGCAGCAGCCCGATGCGCGGCTCCGGGTCCAGGTTGAAGTTGTTGAAGTCCGCGACCTCGAAGTCCCCCGCGATCATCCGCTGGGTGGGCAGGAACTGGGACACCACCTGCAGGTCGACCTCCAGGTTCTTGAGCGCGGCCAGCTGCGTCTGGACGGCGTTGCCCATCGCCTCGTTGGGCTGGCTCACCAGGAAGCTGAAGCGGATCGGGCCGCCACGCTCGGCGGCCATCTCGTCGATCAGCTTCTGCGCGGCGGCCAGGTCGGGCTTGGGCCAGGCACCGGCCGGGTTGGCGAACACCGTGCCGGGAGCGAAGAACGCGTTCGTGTCCTCGCCGCTGCCCTGCTCGACCGACTCTCGCACGTCGGCGTTGTCCACGGCGAGGCGGATGGCCCGCCGGAACCGGACGTCACCCGAGGTCGGCTTGGCGAGGTTGAAGTAGAGGGCGTGACCCCCGCTCATGTTGACGGTCCGGACCTTCAGCCCCTGCTTCTCGGCCTGGACGGCGTCGTTGCGGGTCAGTCCGACCAGTGCGTCGAGCTGGCCGGTCGCGGCGGAGTTCAGCCGCTGGGCCGCGTCCCCGATCGGACGCAGGACGACCTCGTCCAGGTAGGGGCGGGGCGCGTCGTAGTAGGCGGGGTTGCGGGCGAAGGTCATGTGATCGTCACGCAGCCGCTCCTTGAGCGTGAAGGGGCCCGCCCCGACCGGCTTCTCGCCGAGCGTGCCGGCCTTGATCGCCGCCGGGGAGGCAATCCAGTTCACCGCGAACAGCGCCACCGACCGCGGGAACTGGAAGTTGATCTTCTTGAGCTTGATGCGCAGCGTCACCGGGTCCACCACCTCGAGCGAGGCGAACGACTTGGCCACGCCACCGGCTCCGGAGGCCAGGGCGGGATCGGCGTGGCGCTCCCAGTTCAGCTTGACCGCAGCCGCGTCGAACGCCGTGCCGTCGCTGAACTTCAGGCCGTCGCGCAGCACCAGGTTCCACACGGTGCCGTCGTCGGAGGTGAGCGACTTCGCCATCACCGGGACGACTTCCTGCGTGTTCGGGTTCGTCTCGACGAGGCTGCCGTAGAGCAGGTAGCCCACGGTGCCGTCGGCGATCGTCGTGGAGACGGAGAGGAGCTTCGCCGGGTCGAAGGTGCCGCTGATGTCCCCGGTGACGCCGAAGGTGGCGGTCCCACCGCTCTGGGGCGGACCGGAGGCCTCGTCCGCGTCTCCCGATGAGGCGCCTCCCCCGCATCCGGGAAGCAGGATCAGCGTGGCGACGATCACGGCGATGACCGCGCCGACCCGCGTATTCTGAATTCGCATCGTTGTCCTCACACTTGCCGTCGTCCATGTCATGCCGCGCTCCGCCAGATCCGCGGCCACTGATGTACGGCGCCAGACTAAAGCTGATAACATTTACGCACAAGAGGCAGCTCAAACCGATCGGACACACCAGAGCCGAAGCCTCCGACGACCTCCGACCGCCACGCACGAACCCGTCCGCCTGCGCTCGCCCGCGAGGACACCGCCTTCGAAGGAGGAGCCCATGCTCGGCGTGTCCGACGACGCCTACTGCTCCGTCGCCGTCGGCGTACCGAGCCCGCCGCGGCCGGCCGGCTCGGTACGGCGCACGTCGACCGTCGACATCACCGTCGCCGCCGGACCGCGCCCCGGGCTGCGGTTGGAAGGGCGGGGCAGGGACCTGCGCACGGCGTCCGGTGGCGCCGAGGTGCTCGACGAGGCGACGCTGTCGGCCGTGGTCGACACCGGCAGCGGAACGCTGACGGAGCTGACGGTGAGCCCGGCCTCCTGGCAGGAACCGCTGCAGGCCCTCGTCGGGCGGTCGGCGCGCTCAGGATTCAGGCGGGCCCTGGCCACCGTCGCCCCCGACCTGGCCACCTCGGGCCGGCTGCTCGCGCTCCTGCTCGACGACGTTCCGGTCTGCGTCCTGGTCTCGGGCAACTTGCGCACCCGCCACCCCGCCGCTGGCCCGTCCGCCGGCGGCCACCCGCCGGCGGGAGTGTGCGCGGGATGGCAGCCGGACGGGCGGCTCCTGACGCTCGCCGAGGAGTCCGGTGGCTCTCCACTCGTCCTCGGACCACCCAGCAGCCTGCTCGTGGATCCCGGCGATCCGACCGGCTGGCACGACCTTCCCGAGCTCGGTGCGTGGTCGATGCGCCGGGCGCGACGGCTCGACCTCGTCCCGGAGCCGGGCGGCGGGGTCCGGCTCGCCGCCTACATGCGCGATGTGCGCAGACTGGACGATCCGGCACCGCGAACGGTGCACGAGTACAGCATCACCGGGAGGATCGACGGGACCGGAACCTTGCGCCGGATCGACGCCGTCCCGCACGTCCTGCCGGCGCCCGAGTGCCCCCAGGCGGCCGCCAGCGCCGGGCGCCTGCACGGAAGGAACGTTGCGGAGCTGCGTGAGCACGTCGGGCGGGAGTTCGTCGGCGTGAGCACGTGCACGCACCTGAACGACGTCCTACGTGCCGTGGGCGATGCGCGACTCCTCCTCGATGCCGTTAATCGGATCCAAATCCGACACGGTCGGCGCTAGGCTCTCCGGACACGACGAGGGAGGACATGGTGGGCCAGCCGAAGGTGGCAGCCGAGATCGCTCGGCGCGTGATGCGGGAAGCGGCGGAGCGCGGGCTGGAGCTGGGCGACCACCTGGGCGCCGAGTCGGAGTTCATCGAACGTTACGGGGTGGCCAGGGGCTCCCTGCGTGAGGCGTTCCGGCTGCTCGAGGCACAGGGGGCCGTGGAGCTGCGCCGCGGCGCAGGCGGCGGGGCCATCATGGCGCGGCCGCAGCCGACCCAGCTCGCCTCGTTCCTCGCGATGACGCTACAGATCGGCGGCGGCACCTTGCGGACCGTCCTCGAGACGCGCGCGACGATCGAACCATCCATGGCGGCCCTCGCCGCGCGCCGCCGGACCCCGGAGCAGGCGCAGGCGCTGACGGAATGCGCCAAGAGCCTGTTGGAGGCCCGGCACGACAGCCCGACGTTCCACGCCCTGAACCGGCGCTTCCACGACCTGGTCGCCGAAGCGTCGGGCAACCTGCTGATCGCGGCGATGCTCCCCGCGCTGTCGTGGATGTCGTCGGCGATCGGCTGGGAGCTCGGCCCCCGGGTCCGCAAACGGATCGCGTTGGAGAAGCAGGGCATCGCCGAGGCCATCGACGACGGCGACTCCTGGGGGGCGTCGCAGCGGATGTCACGCATGATCATGGGCTACGAGGACCTCAACACGGCGGACGCCGACGTGCTGGAGCGCCCGGTCGCGTGGGCCGACGTCGACGAGCTGCTCGAAAAGCACCTGCACGAGGGCACCGACGGCTAGCCCGGCGGGGCCGGCGCACCGGCCCCGCCGTCGCCTCACCCGATCGCGATGGGGTTGACGGGGCTGCCCGTCGCGCCGGGGACCGGAAGCGCACCGAGCACGAACAGGAACTCGTGGCAGCCATCGGCCGCCAGTTCCCGCAGCATCATGTTCTCGATCAGCGGCGTGCCCCGGCGGATGAGCATCTCGATGTGCACCGCGAGGGGCTGCCCGGCCGGGAACGGGATGGGCTCGATGCCGCTGTTGTCGGCACCGAGGGCGGCGATGTCCCGTTCGGCCAGGTAGCGGGCCGCCTCAACGCCGATGCCCGGCTGGGCGTGCCCGGGGGTCTCCCCGCGGGCCACCTCCTCCAGGAACCTGTCCTGCCACCCGGTCCGCAGGAGCACGACATCCCCCGCACGGATTTCGACTCCCTGCGCCTGCGCGCAGTCGGCGAGTTCGGCCGCGCCGACCAGGTGGTCGCTCTCCAGCCACCGCACGCCGAGGAACCCGGCGAGGTCGAGCAGCACACCCCGACCGGCGAACCCGGCGAGCTTCTCGATGCCGAGCCGCTTCGCGCCCGCGTACGGCTCGAACTCCGACGCCGGGAAACCGTTGTAGAAGGTCCCCTCGTGGTAGGCATGGCACAGCGCGTCGATGTGGGTGACGGAGTGCGACGGCAGGATCAGGACGTCCTCGCACGCGCCGTCCTCGTCGGGCACACCGGCGACGGCGAGCAGGTTGTCGCGCTCGGTCAGCAGGCTGAGCCGCTGCGGGCCGCCCCGGTACGCGGCCAGCGGGACGCCCGTACGCGCCAGCGGCAGCGAGAGACGGTAGACCTTGCCGGTCCGGCACGACCGGGCGGCGTCGAGGACGACATCATCGGTGAGCAGGTTGAGCGTGCCCCGCTCGTCGTCCTCGCCCCACCGGCCCCAGTTGTTCTCCCTCACGATGTCCTCCTTGACTCCGGTCACGGCCGGCTCTCCACCGGACGGACCCGGCGCGGCGCGATCGGCGTGCTGAAGCACTCGCCGACCCCCGGCAGCAGGGGCAGGACGTTCTCCCGGTGCCGGTCGAGCGCGTCCTTGTCGGCGTAAAGTTCGTACACCCAGAGCACCGACGGGTCCTCCGAGTCGCAGTACCACTGCCAGGCGAGCGTGCCGGGCTCGTCGGCGGCGATCCCGCGCAGCAACTCCAGCCGCTGCATCAGGTCGGCCCGCCGAGTCTCGTCGACGACCCCCCGGCCGATGATGGCGATCTCGTCACCGGTCAGGGGCGGGTGGCAGAGCATCACGATTCGCCCGTGACCTCGGCGTCGCCCGGCAGCGGCACGTACGACGGCGGCACCTCGTTCTTGCGGGCGTCGGCCTCCTGCACCTCGCCGTTCTCGTCCTCGTAGAGGAGCCGGAACATGCCCTCCAGCGCGCTGAAGACCTCGATCGTCGTGCAGCCCTCGGGCCCCGCGGTGTGCGGGCCGTAGAGGGTGTAGGGGTCGGCAGTGAACGTGTCGCCCGCCTTCGCGATGCGGCCGTCCCCGAGATCCAGGGAGCCCTTGATCACGATCTCGAACCGCTGGCACGGGTGGCCGTGCTTGAAGAGCGTGTAGCCCGGGGGCATCTCGAGGAAGAAGGCCGCGGGCACCGAGAAGTCCTCGACCGAGTTGTCCAGGTGCCAGAGCGGGATCTTGGTCGCGTCCATCATCGTCCCCGAGAGGGCCTTGACGAACCACTCGGGGGTCTCGCTGGGGGTGGTGCCGTATGGGTAGTACTTCATGACCTGCGGCCTTTCGTGGTGGAGGTGATCGCGCTCAGTCGTCGTCCATCGAGATCCACACGTTCTTGGACTGCATGAAGGTCATCAGCCCCTCCCGTCCGCCCAGCCGGCCGTACCCGCTCTCCTTGTACCCGCCGAAGGGCATTCCGGGGCCGATGCCCCCGCGCCCGTTGACGTAAACCGACCCGCTGCTCAGCCGGGCGGCCATCCGGTGCACCCGGCTGACGTCCCTGGTCTGGAGGTAGCTGCTCAATCCGAAAGGCGTGCCGTTCGCCAGCGCGACGGCCTCGCTCTCGGTGCCGAAGGTGGACACGCTCAGCACCGGACCGTAGACCTCGGTCTGGGCCAGCTCGCTGTCCGGATGCACGCCGACGAGCAGGGTGGGCTCCACGAAGTACCCGCCCGCGAGGTCGCCGCCGGGCCCCGGGACGGCGGCCGCGGCGCCGGCGCACAGCTCGGCCCCCTCCCGGATGGCGCGGTCGACCATGCCGAGGATGCGGGTGCGGGCGGCCTCGGTGATGACCGGTCCCATCGTCGTCCCCGCGTCGAACGGGTCGCCGAGGACGTGCCGGGCGATCTGTTCGCGCGCGATCTCCACGACCTCGTCGACGACGGACTCGTGGACGATCATCCGGCCGGCCGTGATGCAGGTCTGCCCACTGCCCCCATGGATGCTGTCCACGGAGACCGCCACGGCCCGCTCCAAGTCGGCGTCGGGGAAGATCAGGTTGGCCGACTTGCCGCCGAGCTCGAGGTCGATCGGCTTGAGGTGCTCGGCCGCCAGCGCTGCGACGCGGCGGCCCACCGTGCCCCCGCCGGTGAAGTGCACCTTGCCGACGCCCGGGTGCTCCACCAGCGCCGTCCCGGCCTCCGCACCCCCGGGCACCACGTTGACCAGTCCCGGTGGCAGGCCGGCTTCGAGGCACAGCTCGCCGAACCGCAGGTAGGCGTACGGCGCCAGCTCCGACGGCTTGAGGATGATCGCGTTGCCCGCGGCGAGTGCCGGTGCCACCGTCAGCCCGAGGTTGTAGACCGGCGTGTTCCAGGTGGCGAAGAAGCCGATGACGCCGATCGGCTCCGACACGGCGTAGTCGAAGGCCGGTCCGGACCAGGTCGGAACCACGTCGCCGACGATCTTGTCGGCCCAGCCCGCGTAGTACCGCAGCCCGCCGGAGGCCCGGGACGGGCCGAGCGCGGCGATCCGGAGCGGGAACCCGCTGTCGCGGATGGAGAGCGCGACGAGCTCGTCGCCGTGTTGGTCGACGACATCGGCCAGCCGCAGGAGCGCGTCCCGGCGCCGGTCAGGCGTCAGCGCACGCCACTCGGCCGCGGCGGCGGTCGCGGCGGTCACGGCGAAGTCGATCTCCCGCGCACCGGCCATCGGGATCGGCTGGTCGGGCTCGCCGGTGGCCGGGAACCGGTGCACCGCGGACCCACCGGAGGACTCCGCCAGCCGGTCGGTCCCGATCAGCAACCCGGGTGCCGGCAGCGGCACCTCGGCCAAGGGAGTCTGGGTCATCCCGCGCGTCTCCTTCGTGGTCTCGTCGGTCTCGTGGTTCAGGCGGTGCCGGACGGAGAGGCCTCGGCCCCGGCGAGCCGCTCGTCCGCGATGTCGATCACCGCGCGTCCCAGCGCGGCGAAGGGATGGTCGTCCGAGGTCGGGTCGTAGCCCTCGAACATCCGGTTGTGGCAGATCATCACCGACAGCCGGCGGTCCAGGTCGATCGCGAACAGGCTGCCTCCCGAGCCGCCGTGGCGCAGCAGAGCCGGCTGGTCGCCCAGGGGCGTGCCGGCGCCGAGCCAGAAGCCGCCGGTACCGATGGGGGCCGCGACCCGGCCGCCTCCGAAGAGCACCTCGTCGAGGGCGTCGCCGTTCGGCCGGGGGGTGAGCAGGCGCCGCACCCGGGACTCCGACAGCAGACGAACTCCGTCGAGCTCACCGCCGTTCGCCACCATCGCCCCCAACCGGGCCACCGCGCGGGCGGACAGGATCCCACCGGCACCGGGGTAGCACGCCTTCTTCACGACGTCGAGGTTGTGCACGTGCGCATCCGGCGCGACGGCGTCGGGCTTGGCGAGCAGGCTGGCGCGCGTCTCACCGGGGGCCCGCTCGCGGGACAGGATCGAGGTCAGCTCGGCGACGTCGGACAGCCGGTCCTCCGGTACTCCGAAGAACAGGTCCTCGATCCCCAACGGCGCGCACAGCTCGTCGCGGACGAACTCGCCGAAGCCCCGGCCGGACGGGTCGGTGCGCCGGACGACCTCGCCGACGATCCACCCGAACACGAGCGACTGGTAGGCGCTCGAGGCACCCGGGGCGAAGAGCGGGGTGAACTCGGCGATGCGCGTGGTCATCCACTCCCAGTCCCCCAGGAGCTCCGGAGTGACCCCCTCGGGCATCTGCGGCACACCCGACTGGTGGCTCAGGACGTGTCGGACGAGGATGTCGGCCTTGCCGTAGCTCCCGAACTCCGGCCAGTAGCGGGCGACCGGCGACTCGTAGTCGACCAGGCCCCGCTCGGCCTGCAGGTGCAGCGCGAGGGACGTGATCGCCTTCGACACCGAGAACACGGGGAACAAGGTGTCGCCCGTGACCGGTCTGCCCGCGGAGTCCGCCTCCCCCGTCCAGGCGTCGATGACGAGCTCGGATCCGATGTACGCCGCGACCTGCAGACCACGCTCGCCGTACCCGGCCGCCGCCGTCACGAGCGCCTCGTCGATTCGGGCATCCTGCAGCACGCGCACTCCCCGATCCGCGGCCCGGCAGTGGACCGACCTTGATCGCTCTATTCTTATCAGATTTATCAGGTGGGCGGAACCGTCGGCCTCGCGTGGCGGGCAGGGGCGGGTCCCCACCACCGCCCGCCACGCCCGGGGTCAGTACCGGCGGAAGGCCAGGCAGAACGGCGGGACGTCCTCGGCGAGCTCCTGCTCCGTAGGCGGCACGTCGATCTCGGCCACCGTCGGGCCGATGCGGTCGGCCACCGGCCGCAGGGCCTCGACGTCGAACCCGAAGCAGCGGGCGGCGTTCTCCCCCAGGATCATCGCCACCTCCGGCGGCGGCAGCCCGTGGAAGGCCTGGCGCATCGCGAGCCGGGTCAGCGGGTAGACGCTCTCCGCGTGCGGGTAGTCCGTGCCGTACATGATGTTCGACAGGCCGATCTCGTTGCGCATGAGCGCCTCGGGACGGGACATGAAGCTGTTGCCCACGAAGACCTGACGCGCCCAGTACTCGCTCGGCCGCAACGGCAGCTCGTCCTGGAAACCGCAGAAGGCGGCCAGGTTGTCGTCGTAGATCCCGTCGAGCTGACGCATGGTGTGCGGGACCCAACTCGACATCTGCTCGGTCAGCACCAGCTTCAGCCCCGGGTGTCGTTCGAACACCCCGCCGAAGATGAGCCCCCACAGTGCCCGGCGGGCCATGAACTGGCCCTCCGCCCGCGAGCACCACCGGGCGCCCTTCCCGCTCCAGTAGCCGCGCTCACCACCGCCTCCGTGGGTGTTCAGCGGCATCTCCAGCTCGGTGCACACCCGCCAGAACGGCTCGTAGGCCTCCTCGGTATAGGGAAGCAGGTCCCGCCGCGGGGACGGGAAGTTGATGCTGCAGAAACCCTCGTCCTTGGCCTTGCGCACCGCCTCGACGGCGGCGTCGATGTCGTGGAGCGAGATCTGGGCGACGCCCTTGAGCCGCAGCGGGTCCGCCGAGCAGAAGTCGGCCATCCAGCGGTTGAAGATCTCCGCCCCGACGGCCCGCATCTCCGGATCCGGGTGCGTGTCGAACGGCAGCATCTCGTCGTTCTGCCCACCGGCGAAGATGATGTCGACCGCGACGCCCTCGGCGTCCATGTCCCGCAGGCGCGCGTGCGGGTCCTGCAACCCCTCCACCGCAGCCGCGTCGGCCCAGCGCTGCTTCATCGCCGCGGTGTTGGTGCCGGAGGCCAGCGCGACGGCGGCCACCGTCGTACCGCCCTGGATCGCACCACCGAGCGGGTCGTTGGAGTTGATCTCGGCGGCGTGCGCCTTCGAGTAGTGCGTCTGCGTGGACCGGACGTCCTCGTCGAACGCCTCGAGGTGTCGCTGGTCGCAGTACGCACGCAGCTGCCGGGCGACGGACGGACCGACGTGCGAGTCGGTCGAGATCAGGAGATAGTGCTCTTCCACAGTGCCTCCAAGGAGTACTCAGGACCACTCAGTACGAGGTCGCGCCGGGCCCCGCCCCCGTCTCCACGCCGGCTCAGGCTGACATGCCGCCGCCGACGCTGACCGACGTGCCGTGCACGTGCTCCCCAGCGGGAGAGACGAGGAAGACCACCATGTTCGCGACCTCCTCGGGCAGACACGCGCGGCCGACCGTGATCCGGTCGATCGCGTCGCTCATCGAGGCGAGCCGGTCCGCGTAGCGCTCCGGGTCCTGCAGGGAGGCCACGAGCGACTGGCCCATCATCATCCCCGGCCGCACCCCGACGACGCGGACTCCACGCGGGCCGACCTCGGAGGCGAGATTACGGGTGAATCCGTCGACCCCGGCCTTGCAGGCGTTGTAGAGCGTGATGTGGGGGTTCGCCATGAGGCTGCCCTCGGACGAGATGTTGACGATCGTTCCGCGGCCCCGCTCGAGCATCCCCGGCAGCACCGCGTTCGTGCTGTAGAGCGTGCAGAAGAACGTCGTGCCGACGACGCGGTCGATGTCGTCCACCGTCATCGCCGCGAAGCCCCCGGCCCCGCCGCCGACGTTGTTCACCCAGACATCGATCTCGCCGAACTCCGCACGCACCTCGTCGACGACCCGCCGGCACTCCGCCGCCCGGGTCAGATCCGCGGTGAACGGGCGGACGCGCGCTCCCCACCGCGCCGCCGCCGCCTCGGCGACACCTGCGGCGAGCGGACCGTCCCGGTCGATCACCGCCACGTCCGCTCCCGACCCGGCGAAACGATGGACGATGGCCTGTCCCAGGTTCGCGCCCCCGCCACCCGTGACCGCGACCCGCACACCCGTGAGATCGAGGAGATCCTGCACGCGCCGCTCCTGCTGCCAGTACGGCAGCTTCTCGAGCCCGAAGCGGGCGCGCCGGGATGCGGGGTCGGAACGGGTCATGGAAACCTCCGGCGTCAGCCCTACAGCATGTATCTTATCAGATTATGAGCATTTTCTTCGCTCCCTCGACGGGAGATCGGGCGGCGGTCCGATGGGGACGGTGAGCGCACCCGGCGGCCACGAGCACCGTGTCGCCACCGAGCGCCACGGTCACGTGCTGCTCATCCGCATGGAGCGCCCCGCCAAGCGCAACGCGGTCGACGCGGCGATGACCACCGCCCTGGACGCGGCGCTCAACGAGCTCGACGACGACCCCGACCTGCGGTGCGGCGTCCTCAGCGGTGGCCCGCAGGCCTTCTGCGCCGGCACCGACCTCACCGGCGGAGCCGGCGACCCCACTCCCCGCGGCGGCCCCTTCGGCGTCGTCCGGCGCCGGAGGTTCACCCCGCTGGTCGCCGCCGTCGAGGGCCCGGCGCTCGGCGGCGGGTTCGAGATCGTCCTGTCGTGCGACCTCGTGGTTGCCGGGCGCTCCGCTCGGTTCGGCCTGCCCGAGGTCACGCGCGGGGTCGTGGCCAACGCCGGTGCCCTGTTCCGCGCCGTCCAGCAGCTACCGGCCCCCGTCGCCAGGGACCTGCTCCTGACCGGCCGTCCGCTCGGCGCGCAGCGCGCCTACGAGCTCGGGATGCTCAGCGAGGTCGTCGACGACGGCGGCGCCGAGTCCGCGGCCCTCGGGCTCGCCGCGCAGATCGCCGCGAACGCCCCGGTGGCCGTGCAGGAGACCCTGCGGGCCGCGCGGGAGATCGCGGGGGCCGCCGACGAGCGGAACTGGGCGCTGTCCGACGAGGTCAACCAGCGCGTGCTGGCGTCGGCGGACCGGCACGAGGGTGTACGGGCCTTCCTCGAGAAGCGTCCGCCCCAGTGGAGCGGACGTTAGCCGCCCGCGTCCTGTGGCGACCGTGTCCTGGACCGACACTGTTCATGCCCGACACGACGTGCGGCGTGGCCGCCGCGGAGAAGAAGAAGACTCACGAGATCCGGAGATCGAACGAGACGGGGCCGGGTCGGCCGGGAGGTGGCGGCGCTCCTGCTGCGTGCGGCCGTCGGCGGCACGATGGTCGCCCACGGCGTCAAGCACGCCCGAAGCCTGGAAGGGACAGCCGGCTGGTTCGGCTCCCTCGGTTTCCGACACCCGCGGCTGCAGGCCAGGGCCGGCGCGGCCGTCGAGCGTGTTCTGGCGGCAGCCGGCGAGCGGCTGAGCGCCCCGGACCGTGGCTCCGATCGGCTGAACATGATAATATTCATGTGCGATGCGGCACGCCGAGATCTCGGCGAGTACCGGCCGCAGCCCGTACCCCTCGGAGGTCGATCGCCCGTGCTCGCCAGGACCAGCACACCGCCCGACAGGTCGCCCGAAACGTCGTACGCACCTCTGGACGGCCCGGGAATCGGGTGTGAGCTCTCACCCGCCCAAGAGTTCGCGCTCTTCGCGCGCATGCTCAGCCGGCTCGGCTACGACGACGGCCTCGCCGGTCACATCACCTACCAGCAGCCGGACGGCACGTTCCTGGTCAACCCGTTCCTCATCCCCTGGGACCAGCTCCGGGCGTCCGACGTCTGCGTGTGCGACCCGTCGGGCACGCAGACCGCCGGCCGGTACCGGATCAACTCGGCCACGGAGCTGCACTTCGCGTTCCACCGGGTCCGGTCGACGCGGGTGATCGTGCACAACCACCCGAAGTGGTCGACGGCCTGGTCCGCCATGCGGCGGCTGCCACCGGTGTACGACCAGTCGAGCGCGCTGGCCTCGGGCCGGCTCGTCCTGGTCGACGAGTACACCGGGACCGTCGAGCAGCAGGAGGCCGCCGAGCAGGTCATCGCGGCCATGGGCGATGCGGAGATGGCGATCCTGGCCAACCACGGCGTGCTGATCATCGCGGACAGCCTGCCCGAGCTGCTCACCCGGGCCCGGGTCCTGGAGGTCCGGTCGCACAACGCTTGGCACGTCGAGGCGATGGGCCCCGGCGGCCGGACGCTGCCGGACGACATGGTCGCCCGCCTGGGCCGGGGCCTGGAGAAGGTCGGGGGCGCGTTCCCCGGCTACTTCGAGGCCATGGCCCGCCACGAGATCGCCGCCGACCGGTCCGTGCTCGACTAGCACCCGATCGTCCCAGCAGAGGAAGGACCGCGTTGTCCCACGACTCCGATCGACCGTTCCTGCATCCCCAGGTGCAGACGATGCCGCCGGAGCAGCTCCGGACCCTGCAGGGCGAACGGCTCCGCGAGGCGGTCGAACGCGCCTACAAGGCCGGCGGCTTCTTCTACCGGCGCATGCGCGACCACGGCGTCTCCCCGTCCGACGTCGTCTCGGTCGACGACGTGCGGGCCCTCCCCACCTTCCGCAAGGAGGACCTGCGCGCGAACGAGGCCGAGCACCCGCCGATCGGGGACTACCGCGTCGTCGGCCTCGCCGGCGCGGTCCGCCTGGCCACCTCGTCCGGGACGACCGGCCGCCCCACGGTGACGGTCTGGACCGACCACGACCTGCACATCGACTACGAGATCGCGGCGCGCCGCTACTGGCGCGAGGGGGTCCGCCCGGGCCACGTGATCGCCAACGCGCACCCCGGCTACCTCAACGGCGGCCAGTCGCAGGTCGCGGGTGCCGCCGAGAAGATGGGCTGCCTGCCGGTCTCGATCGGCCCGCCGGAGGACGACGCCGCCGTCGAGCGGGCGCTGCGGACCATCGAGCACATCCCCATCGACCACTGGCACACCCTTCCCGCCGGTGCCGCGCGGATCCGTGAGGTGGCCGAGCGGATCGGCTGGTCGGGCAGGCTGCCGGAGGTCGCCGCCGTCACGCCCATGCGTCAGTACTCGGCGATCAGCGCCGGCCTCGAGTGCATCGGAACCCTGGGCGGCAGCTGCAGCCCCGAGGACTTCCGCGGTGCCCACGTGGCCGAGGACTACGCCATCGTGGAGGCGGTCGACGACGTCACCGGCGAGCCGGTCCCCGACGGACAGCGCGGGAAGTTCCTCTGCACCTCGCTCGGCCGGGACAACCCCATGCTGCGCTTCGACCTCAACGAGGTGATCCGTCTGGACCGGTCGGCCTGCCCGTGCGGCGAGACCCACGTCCGCGCCTTCTGGGAGGGCCGGATGCAGGACGTCGTTACGGTACAGGGCAAGTGGGTCATGCCGATCGACGTGTGGTCGGAGATGGACGAGGCGCAGGAGTTCGTCGTGGTCCGCACCGCGGACGCGCAGGACTCCCTCGAGGTCCGGGTCGAGGCCCCCGAGGACGGGCTCGTCGACCGCCTCCGGGCGCGCACCGGCGTACCGATCGAGGTCACGCCCGTCGAGGTGGGGTCGCTCCCCCGAGCCGCGTACAAGGCCAACCGCGTGATCGACGAGCGTCCCTGAGTCGGCTCCCCCCACCCCACCGAGATGCACCTGCGGGCGCGACCGCGACCGCAGGGCCATTCGGGTCCAAACGGGCCACGACGCGCTAATGTCACCACATTACGGAAGGACGGCAGGACGTGGCGCAGACGAAGGTCGCTTCGGAAATCGCCAGAAGTTTAATGCGGGAGGCCGCCGAGCGGGGGTTGGTCCCCGGTGACCACCTCGGCGCGGAGTCGTGGCTGCTCGAGCGCTACGGCGTGGCGCGCGGATCACTGCGGGAGGCCCTGCGCCTGCTCGAGGCGCAGGGGGCGGTGGAGATGCGCCGCGGGGCGGGCGGCGGCGCGATCATGGCCCTGCCACAACCGGCCCAGCTGGCCGGCGTGCTCGCGATGACCCTGCAGTCCGGTCACGGCACCCTGCGCACCATCCTCGAGGCCCGCGCGGCCATCGAGCCCACGATGACGGCACTCGCCGCGCAGCGGCGCACTCCGGAGCAGGTCGACGCGCTCCTCCGCTGTACCGAGGACCTGCTCACCGACCGACACGACTCGGCCGCCTTCCACCTGAACAACCGACGCTTCCACGACCTGGTCGCCGCGGCGTCGGACAACCTGCTGCTGGCAGCGATCGTGCCCGCGCTCTCGTGGATGTCGCAGGCCATCGGGTGGGAGCACGACCCCCGCGTCCGCAAGCGGATCGCGATCGAGAAGCAGCACATCGCCGAGGCGATCGAGCAGGGCGACTCCTGGTCGGCGAGCCAACGCATGAGCCGGATGATCAGTGCCTACGAGGAGATCGACACCGCCGATCCGCACCGGCTCGACGCACCGGTGGTCTGGGCCGATGTCGACGAGCTGTTGGAGAAGCACCTGCAGTCCGAGGCCGACCGCCCTGCGTCGTGAAGGCCGGCGGACGCACGCCCCGGGGCCTGCCGCCCCTGAACACGCCGGGGGATGACTGAGCTGGGCGCACACGAGAACAAGGTCGCGCTGATCAGTGGACAGCGCGGGGACAGGGCAGGTCGCACGCCGTGCGGCCTGCCCTGTCGCACGCCGTGCGGCCGGCCGGGGAGGGCGCGGACATCGTCGCCCTGGACATCTGCCGGGACATCGAGTCGATGGGGTACCCGGACGCCACCCCGGCGGATCCGGCCGAGACGGTCGCCCAGATCAACCTCTCGGGCTGATACCACCTGATAGAGTCGCCGATCCCGCATCTCGTCGCGGGCGGGCGCGGCGGTTCCATCGTCATGAACGGCTCCACCGCGGCCACCCGGCCGGTCGGCTCCCGCGACGGGCGGTTGGCCTACATGGCGGGCGAGCACGGCGCGGTCGGGCTGATGAAGGTGTATGCCCTCGCGCTGGCCGAGCACTGGATCCGGGTCAATATGGTCCACCCCACGGGCATCGCGTCCGGCATGACGATGAAGCCACCACGGAGACGATGGCGGGCGGCCGACGCCGCGGCGGGCACGACCGGCGAGGAGAGCTGGATCGCCAAGTCCCGCAACCTGCTCGACGTGCGGATGCTCGAGCCGACCGACATCACCGAGGCGGTCATGTTCCTCGTCTCGGACAAGACTCGCTACACCACCGGTGAGGAGATCAAGGTCGACGCCGACTTCTTCCTGCTCTGAGCCCGCGGCGCGAACGGGACGGCGGGTACGCACCCGCCGTCCCGGGCATGCTACCTGGCCGGCCACAGCTCCCGCGGTGGCCCGGCGCGGCGAGTCCGCCGATCGGGAGACCGAGCGCGAAGTGCTTTCCCGTGCGCACCAGCGTGGCGGCCTCGACAGGGCGCTCCGCGGTCAGCAGGTTCGTCGTCCCCCGCTGGTCGGAGTCGCCCCAGCGCCCTCAGTTGTGGATCGGTCCCGGAGTGCCGCAGACCACTTTGCCGTTCGTGTCGACCGTGTAGGTCGGCGGCTCCCAACGGGCGAGCTCGGGATCGGCTCCGGGATCGGGTACCTGGCGCATGTCACAGTCCTCCCCGTCATCGCCGTGCAGGGCCCGGCCGCGGGGCGGCCGGAGACTCGCACTCGTTCGGGGCCCGACCCGTGGTGCGCGCCGGCCTGACCACGGCTGCACCGGGCCCGGGGTCGGGTGGCGACGCTGCACGACGAAGACCGCCGGCCGGCGGACATCGGGGCAGCGGACCTCAGCTCCCGCCTGTCAGCTCACGGCCGTCCTGCGGGCGGGCCTCCGGGGTGTGCGACCACGGGACCACCGGCTCCTCGGAGCCGAGCATGTCGAGGGTGTGCAGCCACCTCCCCGGCCCCATGATCGCCGTGATGGTGTCGGCCAGCTCGACGATCTCGGCAGTGGTGAACACGGTTGCGAGCTCACGGTAGGTCCCGCTGTCGATGGACCAGTGGTCCAGGTGCAGCTTCCGCTGGAACGCCAACGCAAGGCGCTCCCGTTCGCTCAGCTCCTCGCCGGCGCCCACCACTGCGCACGCGATGTCCTCCTCGCCCAGCTCCGAGTCGTAGCGCGCCCGGGAGCAGGCGTCGCACCCGACGAGCTGGGCGTTCGCCAGCCGCAGTAGTTCCCGGAGCCGGGTCCCCAGGGTCCCTCCCCCGTCGGTGCCGTTCTTGGCGATCACGCTGAGGCGGTGCCGGACGACACCCCGGTCGGGATGGTGGGCGATGATGCGGGGCCAGGCCGTGTTGCCGGAACCGAGCTGTCCGGTCTCGACCAGGCGCGTCATCTCCGCCAGTAGATCAGGGGCGACCTTCTCCTCGGGCAGCGGCTCGATCCGGGGCATGATTCCTCGCTTCTCCGGGAGGTTCAGCTCACATCGGCGTCGATTATTCTTATCATCTTCGGCGGCTCCGAAGAAGAGCAGGCGCCTCACACGACGCAGATGCAACCGACTGACACCTCCACCAGCAGGCTTCTTGTCAACATCGCCACCCGGGCGTAGCGTAGGCGAATCTTATTAGGAATAACCTGGATCGCCCTTGGTTGCGGCCCGGAGACCGCATCCGAGTGCCATCGGGCGGCCGAGGTCAGACGGGCACCGCGAACGACAGGACGTGATGATGACGAACAGCGAGAACGTCGAGAAGACGGTCACCGACCTCGACGGTGAGATCGATGCCGCCCTGGACCTGGCCCGCGAGCGCGGCGAGGTGGGTCTGCAGGTGACGGCCTACCTGCGGGGGGAGCTGGTGGTCGACGCCTGGGCCGGCAGCGCGGACAAGGCCGGCGACGTGCCCGTCGACGGTTCGACACTGTTCCCCGTGTTCTCCGTGACGAAGGGGGTCACCGCCACCGCGCTGCACCTGCAGGCCGAACGTGGCCTGGTGGACTACGACGCACCCGTCGTCCGGTACTGGCCGGAATACGGCCAGAACGGCAAGGACCGGACCACGGTCCGCGACGTGCTCGCGCACCGCTCCGGCGCTCCCCAGATGCCCGCCGACGTGACGACCGAGCGCATGGCGGACTGGGACTGGATGGTCACCGCGCTCGCCGCCGAGACCCCGCTGTTCCCGCCCGGTGAGGTGAACTGCTACCACTCCATCAACTGGGGCTGGCTCGTCGGGGAGATCGTGTGCCGCACCGACTCCGACCACCGCTCCTTCGGACAGTTCGTGCAGGACGAGTTGTGCGCCCCGCTCGGGATCGAGGACCTGTTCATCGGGCTGCCGGAGAAGGAGGACGGACGGGTCGCGGAACTCGTCGACGACACGGCCTTCGGCAGGACGTCCGGTGCCGGACGAACTCCCCTGCAGCAGCAGGCCATGCCACCCGCCGCGGCCCCGACCGCCGAGGTCTTCAGCCGACCCGAGGTCTGGCGGGCCCAGATCCCGGGCGCGGGCGGCATCATGAACGCGAGGTCGGCCGCCCGCCTGTACGCCATGATCGCGTGCGGCGGGCGGCTCGGGGACGTTCGGATGCTCTCGGAGGGCCGGCTCCGCTCCCTGCTGGAACCGCGGCCGGACGCCGACAAGCCGGACCTGGTCAGCGGCGTGCCCCGGATGCTCGGGCTCGGCGGCTACTACGTCGGGGGCCAGTCACCGCCCGCCAACGCCCTCTACGCCGGCTCGACCTCGATCCTGGGTCATCCGGGGGCCGGCAGCAGCAACGCCTGGGCCGACCTGGACAGCGGGTTGGCCGTCGCCATCACCCACAACCGGATGTTCGACGAGCCCCCCGACCGGGACGCCCACCCCTTCATCCCGATCGTGGACGTGCTCCGGCGCTTCGCCCGGCAGAACGGCTGACCGCGCCGCGCCGATCCTGCTCCGAGCCCAGTCCGGGGAGGAACGCGCCGGCGACGCCTCGAGGCCTCCGCCGGACGCGCTCGCCCCTTTGGACCGGCACCGTGGTCGTGGTGGGCGCCGGGGAGTTGGAGGCACGGCTGGTGGGCGATGTCGATGCTGGAGCAGGCGAACGCGCGGATCGCTGAACTTGAGGCGCAGGTGGCGTCCGATAGCCGGAACTCCTCTAAGCCCCCGTCCTCGGATGGGCTGGACAAGCCGCAGCCCGAACCGAAGTCGTTACGGGGCCTTAGTGGCCGCCGGCCCGGTGGGCAGGGCGGGCATCGTGGGCAGACATTATGCGATGTGTGCACCTATCGCTAATCGTGTGCACAGCGTAGCGGAGAGCGATGAATCGGCACAGAAGAAGCGATCGACACACTTCGCCACCAGGGCGATTTCAAAGTAGTTGGGTGAGGGATTGTTGTGACGCTATGTGAGCATGAGCATCAGAAGTACAGTCATGTACCAATGGGTGGGACATGGTGAACGCCGCAGAGCACCGCGGCGTGTCTAGCAATCGTGCATATAATGCCAGCACCCCAAGGGAAGGCGCTTTGAATGGCAGTTGACACGTCGGGCATCGACATCGCATCCCTGGTACTGCGGGTCTCCGTGGGCGGCACGCTTCTCGCCCATGGCTGGAACCACGCCTTCGGCGGCGGGAAGATCGAGGGCACGGCGGGCTGGTTCGAATCCATGGGCCTACGGCCGGGCCGGCTCCACGCACTGATGGCGACCGGGACCGAAATCGGCGCGGGCGTCCTGCTGCTGCTCGGCCTGCTCACCCCGCTGGCCGCCGCCGGCGCGGTCGGCACGATGGCCGTCGCGTTCATCACCGCCCATCTGAGCAACGGCTTCTTCATCTTTCGTCCCGGCCAGGGCTATGAGTACGTCCTCATGATCATCATGGTGGCGTGCGCGCTCGGTGCGCTGGGTGGCGGCGCAGCCTCCCTCGACCGGACGCTCGGGATCTCCGGTGACCTGTCCGGCTGGTTGGGCCTCACCATCACCGTCCTTGTCGGCGGCCTTGGCGCCGCCGCCCTTCTGGCGGTGTTCTGGCGCCCCGCCAGACGACCCGCGGAGAAGATCGAAGCCTAGAGTAGGGCCCATGACGGGTGGCCTGGTGCTGAGCGGTGTGTGAGTTCTCTTGGACCGGCGCGACCTACTCCTCGCCGAGGAGGACGCGGCTCGGCCGGCGACCGAGATATGCCCGGATCACCTGGTCGACCTCATCCGCCTGACGGACGGGTGGATCACCGGGGCCGGCCTGTTGGCGCGGCTCGGCGCAACGCCCGCCGAGCCGCCCTCACCAGTGCTCGTCCCGCTCATTGAGGCCCGCGTCCTGGCCCTCTTCCGACGAGCAGGATCTGCTGCTGGGACCGGCTGTCGCAGGGCGACATGGCTGGCCTGCTCCGTCGCCCTGCCGCCCTCTAAAGTCGACACTAGGCTGTATATGAGACCTATCTTGTCCGTCGGCATGGACCGTGAGTACCGCGAACAGGCCCGCCTGCGAGCGACCAGCGACTTCGCGGAAGGAGTCGCCGCCTCCTTTCAACGCCGCCCACCGAACTTCACCGGCACCATCCCCGAATAGGCAGGCCTTATATGGGATCCGTGTTTTCGGGCAGTCCCAAGTTCGTCGAGAAGCCCGGTGTGGTGGGCTTCCTCGCCTTTGAACCCACGTCCGGTCAGGGAGGTAGTCAAGCGCTTTTTGCTGTCCGACGGCGGCCGGGAGGGTCACTGAGATGCCGCACGACCGGGGTCTGGCAGCGAAACAGGCGGAGGGCTCGGGAGTAGAGTTCGGACGAGTCGTCCAAGAGGGCCTTGCGGTGGTTCGGTCGGCTGAATTCGGCACCGGACGTGTCGAAGAAGTTCTCCGGCGGGCGCCGGAACTCGACCACGGCGATGTGGCCGGCGATGTCGACGCGGACATCTTCGGTCATCATTTCTCCCGGGACTCAGAGCTGAAACAACCCATCGAGATGGGTGGCGGGGTCGCCTAGTAGATACTGGGCCGCCTTGGCGCGCCGGTAGTAGAGATGAAGCTCGTGTTCCCAGGTGAATCCCATGCCGCCATGAAAATGTATGGCTTGGTCGGCGGCGTGGAAGGCGGTCATCGAGGCCAGGGCCAGGGCTGCGGCCTCGGCCAGTTCCGCGGGCTCGACGTCGGCCGCCCAGGCCGCGTGACGGACCGCGGACTCGGCCAGTTCGCAGTCGACGTAGAGGTCGGCCAGCGCGTGCTTGACCGCCTGGAACGAGCCGATGGGCCGGCCGAACTGCACGCGGGTCCGCGCGTACTGCACGGTCATCTCCAGGCACCTGCGGGCCACTCCGAGTTGTTCGGCGGCGAGGCCGACGGCCGTGAGGTTCCAGGCGGTCTCGAGCGTCCGTACCGGGTCGGCGCAGGACAGCGGGCGGCCGACGGCACCGGCCAGCTCGATTCGGGCGGCGCCCCGAGTGAGATCGAGAGTGGTCAGAGGTCGCCGGACCAGGTCGGCGGCGTCCACGGCGAAGATTTCGTGGTGGTCGGTTACGACCAGGAGGACGTCAGCCAGATGTCCATCGACCACGCACGGGAAGTGCCCCTGCAAGCGGTTGTCCGCATCGGCGGTGACGGGTCCCGCCGCGGGGCCCCACCATGGGGCTGCGATGACGATCGTGTCCCCGGAGGCGATGTCGGTCAGCAGGTCGGCGGTTCCGTCCAACTGGACAAGGAGTGTTGCGGCGAGCACCGAGGAGGACAGGAACGGGGCGGGGAGCAGCGCGGCTCCCATCTCCTCGAGGACGACTGCCAGTTCGGCGGCTCCCGCCCCTGCTCCGCCGTGCCGTTCCGGCACGATGAGGCCGGTCACGCCCAGTTCTGTGGCCAGGCGGCGCCATGTCTCCTGATCGGGACCGTCGGCGGGTGGCGGGGCCGCGGCCAGGAACCGGCGCACGGCATCGCGGAGGTGCTCCTGCTCTTCGGTCGGCACCAGGCTCATGCGGATCCTTTCGCGCGCAGGTCCGAGAAGGGAATGTCACGGTCGGCGGCGGGCTCGCGGGGCAGGCCGAGCACCCGGTCACCGATGATCTGCCGCTGGATCTCGTCGGTGCCTCCCGCGATGCGGGTGGACGGGGCGTCGAGGAGAGCGGCGGCGAGCCGGGCAGCCGAGTCGTCACCCGGCTCCCACGCCAGCGCGGTGTGGCCGGCGATGTCGGCGATGGCGTCGGCGGAAAGCCGGGCGAGCCGTCCGGCGGCCAGTTTGCCGGCCGAGCCGCGCGGGCCGATCGAGCGGCCCACCCGTGCTTCCGCCGAGTGCCTGGCCGCCAGCAGTTCCGCGAGCCGTTCCGCCCGGTAGACCTCGGCCAGGCGGCGGCGGACGTGCCGGTCGCCGGCGACGCCGCGGGCACGGGCCAGTGCGGCGAGCGCGGCGTGGGAGGCCGGATGGCCGCGGGGTATCCGCAGATCGGAGATGGTGATCCGCTCATGGCCGAGCATCCGCACCGCCGCGTCCCAGCCTTCGCCGACCTCGCCGACCACGGCGCCGGCGGGCAGCCGGACGCCGTCGAAGAACACCTCGTTGAATCGGACGGCGCCGGTCATGTCGCGCAGTGGCCTGACCTGCACGCCAGGGGAGGCCATGTCCACGACGAACATGGTGATCCCGCGGTGCTTGGGCACGCCGGGGTCGGTACGAGCCAGCAACG
Organism: Actinomadura bangladeshensis; assembly: GCF_004348335.1. Classification (GTDB taxonomy): domain Bacteria; phylum Actinomycetota; class Actinomycetes; order Streptosporangiales; family Streptosporangiaceae; genus Spirillospora; species Spirillospora bangladeshensis. The sequence continues at coordinate 109,447 of NZ_SMJW01000001.1, forward strand.
CGCCCCACTCGGCGTACTCGGCCCGGGACGTCCACACCTTCTGACCGTCCAGGATCCAGCCGTCGCCGTCACGGCGCGCCCGCGTGGCCAGCCCTGCGACGTCCGAGCCCGCGCCGGGTTCGGAGAAGAGCTGGCACCAGATCTCCTCGCCGCGCATCATCGGCCGCAGGAAGCGCCGCTTCTGCTCGGAGGTTCCGAGGTCCAGCAGTGTGGGGCCGACCATGCCGAGCCCGATGAGGAAGGGTTTGGTGGGCAGCGGGTAGTCCTGGGCGAGCTCGTCGAACGTGCGTTGTTCGACTCGGGTGAGGCCCTGGCCGCCGTACTCGGCGGGCCAGGTGATGCCGGCGAATCCGGCGTCGTGCAGTTTCCCCTGGAAGAGCCGCGCCTCCGCCACATCGGTGATGGGCTCACGGGGGGCGTGCTCGGCCAGCCAGGCGTCGGCCCGGGCGGAGAAGTCTTCGGTCATGTGTCCTCCTTGGAGTGGTTGGCGAGGACGAGCGTCGCGGCCGAGGTGAAGATGCCGCCCACTCCCTGCACGACGCTGAGTTCTACGCCGTCCACCTGGCGGTACGCCTCCCCGCGCAGTTGCCGGACGGACTCCTGGATCGCGAACATGCCGTACATGCCGGTGTGCGTGTAGCAGAGGCCGCCCCCGTTGGTGTTCATCGGCAGGGGACCACCGGGGGCCGTGTTGCCGTCCGCCACGAAGGCACCGGCCTCGCCGCGGCCGACGAATCCGAGGTCTTCCAGCCCGAACAGCGGCACATGCGCGAACGGGTCATAGATCATCAGATGGTCGACGTCGGCGACGGTGATACCGGCCTGGACGAAGGCCCGGCGGCTCGACTCGCGGAAGGCTCTGGAGGAGGTCAGGTCCTCCATGTGGGCGACCAGCGGACTCTCTCCCGCCTCGCCCGCACCCAGCAGATGGACGGGCGGGCGCGGCAGATCAGCGGCACGTTCGGCTGAGGTCACCACCAGGGCTGCCCCGCCGTCGGTCACGGGGCAGCATTCCAGCTTGTGGAACGGCCAGGCGACGACCCTGGAGGCCAGCACCTCCTCGACAGTGGCCTCCTTGGCCCGCCATGCCCTCGGGTTGCCGTCCGCCCAGCGGCTCTGCACGGCGGGAACCGCGGCCATCTGCTCGCGCGTGGTTCCGGTCTCGTGCAGGAAGCGCAGGGCGGGGAGGGTGAAGGCGGTGACCGCGCCGCGCACACCGTACGGGGCCTCGAACTGGCGTGGCATGGAATCGGGCGGTGTGCGCCGGGACGGCCGCCCGATCCGCGACCGCCCGGATTCGCCGTGGAGCACCAGCACGATGGAGCACAGCCCCGCGTCGATGGCCGCCGCCGCGTGGGCGACGTGCACCAGGAATGAGCAACCGCCCACGCTGGTGCCATCGTGCCAGGACGGATCGACGCCGATGTGGTGCGCGATGTCGATCGGCGAATGCCAGGCGGTGGCGATGCCGTCCACATCGGCCGGGGTCAAGCCGGCGTCGGCCAGCGCCAGGGCGGCCGCGCGGGCATGCAGATCCGGCTCGGACAGATCGGGCACGACGCCGATGTCGGTCTCCGCGGCACCGGCGATCGCGACCCCCCGCCGCCTCATCGGCGTTCCTCCGGCACCGGCTGGAACAAGGGCAGCGCCTGGTCACCGCGCGGCTCGAAGACGACCTCCAGCGGCATGTCCAGGGGAAGGGCCCGCGGATCGGGTGGCACGTTGACGAGATTGGTGATCATGCGCGGGCCTTCATCCAGTTCCACGATCGCGATGACGTAGGGAACGTCGTCCGCGAACCCCGGGGCGGGGACATGGTTGATGACGTACGAGCTGAGCCGGGCGTGTCCGCTCACGGTGGTCCATTCCAGCCGCGGCGAGCCGCAGAAGGGGCAGCCGATGCGCGGGTAGAACACGTGCTCGGCACAGTCCTCGCAGCGCTGGAGACGCAGCTCACCGGCTCTGGTGCCGTCCCAGTAGGGCTGCGTGGCCGGGGTGGGGACGGGCACCGGACGGGTGTCGGCGGCCATCGGTCAGCCCACCGGGACCGAGTCCAGGGCGGGCGCGGCGTTCGGCCGGGCCCGTTCGATCAGTGCCGGGAGCACATCGCCGAGTTCGCTCGGGTCCCAGCGTTCGGGGCGGTCGATCGACGGGCCGGGCCGCCAGCCCTCGGCGACGGTGATCGCGTTGCCTCTGACGCCGAACATGCGGCCCGTGACACCTCGGGAGTGCGGGCTCGCCAGCCACACCACCAGGGGGGCGATCAGGGCCGGGTCCCGCAGCGGGTCGGCCTCCCGGCCCGCGTAGGTGGAGAGGCCGGCGGTCAGGCGGGACGCCGCGGCCGGGTACACGCAGTTGACGGTGACGCCGTAGCGTTCCAGTTCGAGCGCGGCGGTGACGGTGAACCCGGCGATCCCCGCCTTCGCGGCGGCGTAGTTGCACTGGCCGGGGTTGCCGAACAGGCCACTGGACGAACTGGTGTTGATGAGCCGCGCGTCCACCGGTCCGTCCGCCTTGGCACGGGACCGCCAGTGGGCCGCGGCGTGCTGCGAGACGGCGAAAGTGCCGCGCAGGTGCACGCGGATGACGTCGTCCCAGTCGGCTTCCGTCATGTTCACCAGCATCCGGTCGCGGAGGATGCCGGCGTTGTTGATGACGACATCGAGGCGGCCGAACTCGCGCACAGCGGTCCCCACCAGGCGTCCGGCGGCCTCGTGGTCGGCGATGTCGTCGGTGTTCGCGACCGCGCGCCCCCCGGTGGCCCGGATCTCCTCGGCGACGAGGGCGGCGGGGCCGGGGTCGGCGCCGGAACCGTCCCGGGCGCCCCCGAGATCGTTGACGACGACGGCCGCTCCCTGGCGTGCCAGCTCAAGGGCGTACTCCCGGCCGATTCCCCGGCCGGCGCCGGTGACGATGGCCACGCGCCCCTGGCAGATGTCGGTCATGACGATGTTGGTCCTTTCTGGGGTTCCGTTCGCTGGTGGGCAGCCCCGTTGGGAGGGGTGACGAGTCCCGGGTCGGGCTCGACCGGATCGCGGACGCGGCGGGCCCGTGTGTGCACCGATGCCAGCTCGGAGCCGCTGTCGGGCTCGCTCATCCCGATGGCGAAGAAGCACTCGCCCCGGACGATCGCGGGCAGGAACCGCCGCCGCTCCGCAGCGCGCGGATCAACGGATCGGGCGGCTGGCGGAGACGGCCTCATGATGCGGCGCTCCGGGCCGTCAGGGCGGCGACCAGCGCGTTGCGGTCGAGCTTGCCGACCGGCGTGAGCGGGAGCCGCTGCATGATCACCACTTCGTCGGGGCGCTTCGGGCCGGCCACCCCGTCCCGGCAGTGCCGGTGGACGTCCGCGGCGGTGCAGGTGCCGACCACGGCCGCCACCACTCGCTCACCGCGGGCCTGGTCCGGGAGGCCGACGACGCCGACGCCGGCCACACCCGGACACGTCCGGATGGCGTTCTCGAGGTCGGCGGGATGGATGTTGAAGCCGCCCCGGATGATCAGTTCCTTGCGGCGCCCGGCGATGCGCAAGTGACCGTCGCCGTCAAGGCTGCCCAGGTCACCGGTGTGCAGCCAGCCGCCGCGGATCGCCTCGGCGGTGGCGGCCTCGTCCCTCCAGTAGCCCGCCATCACGGCGGGGCCGCGCACGATGATCTCTCCGATCCGGCCGGGCGGCGCGTCTCGTCCGTCCGGTTCGACGATGCGGACCTCGACCCCCTCGAAGGGGATCCCGACGCTGCCCCTGCGGTGCGGGCGGGACGGCGAGTCGCCCGCGATCAGCGTGCCCGACTCGGTCAGCCCGTACCCCTCGATCACGCGGACCGGCAGGGCGTCCTCGACGGTCTCGATGAGATCGGGCGGGCAGGGCGCACCGCCGACGTAGAGGTTGCGCAGCGAACGCAGTGCGCCCGAATGGACGTGCCCCCGGTCGAGCAGAGCCTGGAGCATGGCCGGGACGACGTCGGCGACCGTCACCCCCTCCGCCTGCACGGTGGCGGCGAAAGCGTCCGGGGCGAAGCGCCGCCGGACCAGCAGGCGCAGCGGACGCAGGTAGGTGACCAGGAAGGCGATCAGGCCGAACCCGTGCGACAGGGGAAGGGTGACCAGGCTGACGTCCTCGGGGCCGGCGTCGTCGGCGGTGGCGGCCATCGCGGCGGCGGCGGTCAGGTTGCGATGGGTGAGCATGACGCCCTTGGACCGGCCGGTGGTGCCGCCCGTGAACAGCACCGCCGCCAGATCCTCTTCGTCGCGCCCGACCGGGACGGGCTCCGCTTCCACCTCCTTCCACGAGATGTCACCGCCGTCGCCGACCAGCGGGAAGGTCCCGCCTGCGGTGGTGCGGGCCGCCCGCACGGTCTCCGCGGTGTCCGCGGACACCAGGACGGCGGCGGGTTCGGCGCTGCCCAGGATGTGCGCGACCTCGTCCGGTACCAGGGCCGGCATCAGCGGAGTGATCGCGGCACCGGCCCGCCAGATCGCCTCGTAGGCCACGAGGACGTCGACGCCATTGGCCATCATGACCCCGACACGGTCGCCTCGCCGCACGCCCCGCGCCTGGAGACCGCCGGCGAGCCGGCGGGCCCGCTCGCCGAGCCGGTGGCCGGTCCAGCTCCCCGTGTGGTCGGTGGCCCGGACTCGGTCGCCGTGTCCGGCGAGGTAGGTGTCGATCAGCTCGACGATGTGCACGTCCGTGACTCCGTTCAGAGCATGGGGATGTTGAGGCCGCCGTCGACGACCAGTTCGGCACCGGTCACATAGGACGCCTCGTCGGAGAGGAGGAAGGCCACGCAGCGGGCCACCTCCCATGGGCTGCCGACCCTGCCCAGCGGGATCCGGCCGGCCAGGTCCGGCACATGCTCGGCGGGGATCCCCGACAGTGCCCGGCGCAGCATCGTCGAGTCGATGACGCCCGGGAGGACGGTGTTGACCCGGACGTTCATCGGCGCCGCGGTGGCGGCGGCGTGCCGGGACAGGCCGAGCAGCGCCGCCTTGCTCGTGTCGTACGAGATCCCGGCGCCGCCGGTGCGGTAGGCGTTCAGCGACGACATGTTCACCACGGCGCCGCCGCCCGCCCCGGCCATCACCGGCAGTGCGTGCTGGATGGTGAGCAGGTGGCCGCGCACGTTGACCCGCATGATCTGGTCGAAGGTGTCCGCGGCGGTGTCGGCGACGCTGCCCGCGTCGGCGATGCCCACGTTGTTGACCAGCAGGTTCAGGCCGCCGAACGCCTTGACCGCCGCCGCGACCGCCGCGGCGCACTGGTCCGGGTCGGCCACGTCGCAGGCAACGGCCTCGGCCCTGCCCCCGGCGCTCCTGATCTCCTCGGCCGTCGCCTCGGCGGCCTCGGCGCGCAGGTCGGCGACCATGACGGCGGCGCCGTCCCCGGCGCAGGCCAGCGCGGCGGCCCGGCCGTTGCCGATCGGCAGCGGCTCGCCGTCGCGCGGCGGCCCGTCCGAGCCGCCGCCGATCACCAGCAGCACCTTGTCGTCGAGTCGTCCCATGGTCCGGTCCTTTCGCGTAGGGGGTCAGGCGTGCACGGGCGGGATGCGGCCGGTCCACGGCATCGCGGCCTCCAGCTGGGACGCGACGCGGATCAGCACGTCCTCGCGGCCGTGCGCGGCGCCGAACTGCACGCCGATGGGCATCCCATCGGCGGCCCAGTGCAGCGGCAGCGAGATCGCGGGCTGCCCAGTGACGTTGAACGGGACGGTGAAGGCGCTCGCCTCCATGCCGAGGCTGGAGAACGGGTCCTCCTTCGTGGGCTTGAACAGGCCGAGCGGCGGGGTCTGGCCGGTGAGCGTCGGGGTGAGCAGCAGGTCCCAGCCGTCGTCGGCCCACCACCGCTCGATCTCGCGGCCCCGCTCGCGGAGCGCGTCGACTCCGGCGGCGTACTGGACGCCGGTGACGGTGCGGCCGACCTCGGTGTAGGCCCAGGTCTGCGGTTCCATGTCGTCCTCGGAGAGCGGGCGGCCGACCAGGCGGCCGAAGCGCTCGATCTCGCGCAGCACCACCACGCCGACGCAGGGCATGAACTCCATCGGCCAGCTGCCCTGGCGGAGCACCTCGGGGAACCCGTCCCGCACATCGTGGCCGAGACCGGCGAGGACGTCGGCTACGGCGCGGGCCGCGGCCGCGCATTCGGGATCGACCGCGGTCTGCCCGGTCGGGTCCTCGGTGAGCACGCCGATGCGGAGCCGCCCGGGGTCGGCACCGACCTCCGCGGCGAACGGGCCGGGCGGTGCCCACGCCCCGAAGGCGTCGCCCGGCCGGTGGCCGCCGGTGACGTCCAGCAGCGCGGCGCAGTCCCGGACGCTGCGGGTCATCCAGCCCTCGTGCGCCATGCCGGACACGTTGTCGGAGTCGATCACCTGGGGGCCCTGCGAGACCCGGCCCCGGGTGGGCTTGAGCCCGACGACGCCGCACTTGGCCGCCGGTTCACGGACGGACCCGCCGCCGTCGCTGCCGTGGGCGACCGGGACCAGGCCCGCCGCGACCGCCGCCGCGGCGCCGCCACTGGATCCGCCGGTGGAGCGGGAGGTGTCCCAGGGGTTGCGGCAGACGCCCCAGCCGGCGGACTCGGTCGTGGCGACCAGGGCCATCTCGGAGGTGTTGGAGCGCCCGGCCAGGACGAACCCGGCCGCGCGCATCGCCTCGACGAAGTAGGTGTCGTGGTCGGCGCGCAGTCCCGCCGCGATGACGCCCTTGATGCCGGCGGCGTAGATGTCGCCCTTGGACGGCATGACCTCCTTGAGGAGGTACGGGACGCCGCGGAAGGGCCCGTCGGGGGCGTTTTCGGCCTCCGCGCGCGCCTTGTCGGCGAGCGTGACGACGACCGAGTTGAGCTGCGGGTCGATCTTGCCGATGCGGGCGAGGGTCTCCTCGACCAGCTCACCCGGGGTGATCTCGTTCCGGCGGACGAGTTCTGCTTGGCCGGTTGCGTCGATGAATGCGTCAGGCATGAGGCCCTCCCGTGACCGATCTGAATGTTCCGAAGGATGTTCAAGTGACCTGGTCATGTGTACAAATTCAGCATCGAGTGCCGCCTACCGGCTGTCAAGGGGTACCGAGGGCGGCGATGACCTCCGCTGCGGCCCGCTCCCCGGACCGCACCGCGCCCTCCATGTAGTTCATCCAGACCGCGGACGTCTCGGCTCCCGCCCAGTGGACGCGGTCGAACGGCTCGCGCAGGAGCGGGCCGTAGCGCGTCCACCCGCCCGGTCCGAAGTTGCCGCCGAAGCAGCCCCGCGTCCACGGTTCGCCCGTCCAGTCGGTCTCCAGGTACTCCGACGGCCGCGCCGCGCGTTCCCCGAAGTACCGGCCGAGCACCTCCAGCACGGCCGCGCGGCGCGCCCCGGCGGGCAGCCGGGCCAGCGCCCTCGCGTCATCTCCCTGCGAGAAGGCCACGAGCACGCCGTGGGCACCGTCGGGCGGCGAGTTGTCGAAAGTGACCGTGACGGGGCCGCGGTCGCGCATCAGGCCGCCGCTCAGTCCCTCGTCCCGCCAGAACGGGGCGCCGTAGAGGCAGTTGATCTTGATGGTCGATCCCGGCGTCATCCGCCGGTGGAGGTCGGCGCGCCCGGCCGGCGGCGGCGGGTCGTACTCGATCCGGCCGCCGAGCACGGGCGGGACGGCCACGATCGCGCGCCGGGCGCGCACCGTGAGGTCCTCGGCGAGCACCTCCACGCCGTCCGGCGTCTGCCGGACACCGCGGACGGGAGCGCCCAGGCGCAGATCGCCGGGGCCGAGTGCCCCGGCCAGCCGTACCGAGAGTTCTTGAGCGCCGCCCACGAACCTGCGTTCCTGCGCGCCGCCGGCCACCTCCGTCAGCAGGTCCACCGAACCGGCCGACCGGATGTAGGCCAGCACGTGCAGCAGTGACAGCTCCGCCGGCTCGGCAGCGAAGACCGCCGCGGTCACCATGCGCATGACGCCGAACGTGTCCGGTTCTCCGCTGCTGCGAAGCCAGTCGTCGAAGGGCCGCGCGTCCCATTCGACGGCATGCGCCGCCGCCCAGGGCGCCTCCGGCGGCAACTCCGACGCCATGCGCTCCAGGTCGGCGAGGAGCCGCTTGGCGCGCTTGTACGCCAGTCGCCCTCCCGCCAGGTCGATGCGCGTCCTGCCCGCGTGGTAGGTGGCGAACGTGGCGACGCCGAGGTCTCCGGCCAGGACGGCCAGGCGGTCCTGCGTCGGCCCGATGAACTGCCCGCCCGCCTCCACGGCGCCGCCCGGGGCGGGACGGGTCCAGGTCCGGCCGCCGACCCGGTCGCGCGCCTCGATCACCAGGGGGCGCAGCCCCGCGCGTCGCAGGTCGCGGGCCGCCACCAGCCCGGCCAGGCCCGCCCCGACCACGGCCACGTCGGCCGTCTCGTCCCTACTCAGGTCGTCCACCTCCGTGGATGGTGTCGCGGTCGGGCCCGCACAACGGCTCGCCGGAAGCGAAGGCCCTGAGAACGTTGTCGGTGATGCGGGAGATGTCGTTGTCGTAGCCGTTGTGGGCGAGCGCGCCGCACCAGGCGATGGAGCCGGTCGAGAAGACGGCGCCCCCGTTCGGATAGGGCACCAGCACGAGATCCGCCTTGACCGGCCAGTCCGCGGCCCCGATGGGAATGTCGGAGGGGTCCGACTCATAGGACGAGGAGTGGTCCGAGGGCGACGACGAGGCCAGCACGGCCGCGCCTTCGGGGGTGCCCAGTGCGGTGTCGGCCCGGTCGACCTCGTATCCGGCGGCACCGTGCTGCTGGACCAGGGAGGGATGGTCCCCGAGGAGATCGTGATCGTCCGCGATCCCCTCGAAGACGAACGCAACGTCGGGTTCGCGGCTGCGGGCACTCCGCCGGTAGGGCGCCGCACGGTCGTAACCGGCGGCCGTGAAACCCACTCCGACAAGTCCCTGCGGAGGTCGCCCGCGGTGCCGCCAGATCCCGCCCGGCTCACCGGTCGTGCTGAGGTGTCCCTCGCCGGGGCCGGCCGCCCACGCGCGGGCTCCCGCGGTGCGGCGGACCTCGATGACGTGGGGCTCTTCAGGCGAATACGACGTCACCCAGTAGAACCCGTTGCCCCCGAGGTACATCACCCGTCCGCCGGCGCGGAGATACGCCTGCACGGCGTCGAGCATCCGTTCCGACCAGTACTCGGCATGCGTGCCGATGATGACGACCTTGTAGGGCGACAGGAGTTTCGCGCCCTCGCGGTGCAGGATCTCGTCGGTGAGGATGTCGGCCTCGTGCCCCTTGTGGCCGAGCCAGTGCGTCAGGTGCAGGTCGGCCGGGAGCAGGTGCGGATAGCTGGGAACGTTCTCCCACCTCCCCGGGACGTCGGGGAACTTGAGCCGCACCTTCGGCCGCATCGTGAGGTTCGGCCGCAGCCGCGACGAATAGCACGTCCCGCTGCCGTCGTCGTGGACGTCGTACAGGCTGAGCAGCCTCATCTCCAGTTCGCCCGGCCGCAGCGGCTCGCCCTGGTCCTCCCAGGACTGGGTGGCCGCGAGGTTGGCGTAGGCGAGATAGGTCGTGCTGGGGACGAGGTAGGCGATGTCGGAATCCGCCGTGCCCGGCCTCGGGCGGACGAAGAACGGAACGTGATCCTCGGCGGTGGACGTCCGCAGCCGCGCCGCGTAGATGCCGCTCGGCAGATCCGGCGGCAGCACGAGTTCGACATCGGTCTCCCACCCCGCGTCGGTGAGGTCGTCGTCGTGGAAGTGGATCGCGCCGTACTCCCCGGGGGCGCGGTGGAAGACCGTCTCCCGGCCCGTCCAGTTCCACCCGGTCATCCCCCGGGCGGGCGTGTTCACCGTCCGGCCGTGGAACTGATTCGGGGACAGGTCGATCACGTCCCGCGTGCCGGGCCGCAGCGAGAAGTCCCATGCCGCGACCAGGCCGTCCGCACGCGCTCCGGCGGCGCCGGCGCGAGCGGACACCTCGATCGCCTCGGCGCCGAGCGGGACGCCGTAGAGGCGAGGTGCGTCGATCTTGCCGTTGAAGACCGCCGCGACCCGGCGCCCGGCGTCGTGACCCGCGATGATCAGGCGCGCTTCGTTCGGCGCCGGCCCTGGGATCGGAGCTTCGACCGCGGCCGTGGAACCGTCGCCCGGCCACCGCACCAGCGCGGTCTGACTCACCCGGACCCTTCCGGTCCCGGAGTCGTAGGACGCCGAGACCAGATGCCACCGGCCGGCGCGGAGCGGACGCCCGGTGCCGACCCGCTCGACCGTCTCACCGTCACCGGCCCAGAACTGCGCATCGCCGTCCGCGCCGATGAACAGCCCGTACCCTCGGGCCCCGTCCCATTTGGTCAGGAGGCCCTGGACGCCCTTGGCGGGTTGCGTCGGCAGCACCCAGGCATGGAGCGTGATCGCGCCGACCAGCCGCAGCAGCGGATGGTCGGCGACCTCGACGCAGGACCCGAAGTTCAGCGGCTGTTCCCGGCCGGGGTACTCGCCGGCGGCCGGGCACTCCAGTTCGGCCTCCAGGAAACCGGGGCCGGCGGGGTTCTCGTCGCCGTGCAGCAGCCGGACCAGGTCGAAGCCGAACCTGGAGGCGGTGCAGCTGACCTTGAAGGCGACGGTCTCGCCCGGGGCGGCCGTCATCGGGTCGCTGTATCCGACGATCTCGGTGGCGCGCAGTTCACCGTCGAAGGTGATGCGGTCCCGCACCTCTTCGGACATGTCCGTATCCCTCCTCACCCGCGCAGGGTGCTGACGTAGCCCTTCATGGCCGTGCGCTGCATGAACGCGTAGCCGGCCAGCACCGGGGCGAGTGCGATCAGCGTGCTGGCGAAGATCAGCGGCCAGTCGGCGGAGAACCTGCCGACCAGGGTGTAGACCGCCACGGGCAGGGTCACCCGGTCGGTGCCGCCCACGACCACCAGCGCGACGAAGAAGTCGTTCCAGACGAACAGGCCGGTCAGCGCCGCCACCACCCCGGTGGCCGGGCGGGCCAGGGGGAAGACGATCCGCGCCAGGATCCGCAGGGACGAGGCACCGTCCACCCGGGCGGCCTCCTCGTAGGCGGCCGGCAGCCCCCGGATGAACCCCGCGTACAGGAAGACGGCCAGGGGTGTCTGCAGCCCCAGGTAGACCAGGATCAGCCCGGCGCGCGTCCCGGCCAGCCCCGTGTCCACGAGGAACACGTACAGCGGGATGACGCCGAGCTGGATCGGCATGATCATCGCGAGCATGAACAGGCCGGACAGCAGCCCCGACAGCCGGGACGTCCGGCGGGCCAGCACGTAGCCGGCGGGCGCGGCCGTGAGCACGAGCAGCAGCACCACCACCGCCGTCGTCAGGACGCTGTTGAACAGGGCCTGGCCGAACGAGACCGTGCCTCCGCCCGCCTGCTCCCAGGCCTGGGCCAGGTTGGCGGTCGTCGGGCTCGACGGCGGCGCGAACGACGAACCCGCCGCCTCGCCCGGCGTCTTGAACGCCGTCGTCACGACGAAGTAGATCGGCATCAGCACCGGGATCGCCGCGACCCACAGGCCGGCCTCCCGGAACGCCGTCCATCGCGAGTACCCGTGCATCACCGGCTCCTTGAGCGCAGCAGGCGCACCTGCACGAAGCAGACGGCGAACACCAGGGCGACCAGCAGCAGGGCGACCGCCGCGCTGTAGCCGTACCGGCCGGTGACGAACGCCTGCTTGTAGACGTAGGTTCCGAGCGTCTCGCTGGCTCCGGACGGCCCGCCGCCGGTGAGCGCCATCACCTGGTCGAACGCCATGAACGCGAGGATCGTCGACAGGACCGTGCCCACCATCACCGAGGGGAGCAGCAGCGGCAGCGTGACATGGCGGAAGGACCGCCAGGCCCCGGCGCCGTCCACCGCCGCCGCCTCCAGCACCTCGGTCTGGACGCCCTGGAGGCCGGCCGTGTAGATCAGCATGTGCAGGCCGGAGAACTGCCACACCATCACCACGACGACCATCAGCAGAGCGGTCGCCGGGCTGCCCAGCCACGGATGCGCGGCGGCCCCCAGGCCGCCGGCCCGGAGCGCCTCGTTGAGCGGGCCGCCGGCGTCCAGGATGTACTTCCACACGTAGGCGACCACGAGCGGGCTCACGACCGCCGGGAGGAAGAACACGGTCCGCAGCACGTTGCGGGTCCTGAGCGAGCGGGCCAGCCCGAGCGCCAGGCCCAGCCCCACGGCGTTCACCCCGACCACGTAGAGGACGGTCAGCACCATGGTGTGGAGCAGGACGCCCCGGCCCTCCGGCTCGGTCAGGAACTCGCGGAAGTTCCCGAGCCCTGTCCAGCCCGGTGACGTCAGGCCGTCCCAGTCCGTGAACGCGTACCCCGCGCCGAGCAGCGACGGTCCCAGCAGCAGCCCGAAGCAGAGCAGGGTGGACGGTATGAGGAACGACATGGGCACCCGGTGGACGGCGCGCCGCCGGCGCCCGCCGGCAGCGCGCCGCCGGGCCGGGGCCGCCCGGTGCCCTGCCCTCAGGGCGCCGTGGGCGTCCACGCCTCGTCCATTCCCTTGAGGACGCCCTCCGGCGTCTCCTTGCCGAGGAGCAGCTTGGTCATGCCGCTGTCCAGGCGCGTCCCGACCTCTGGGTTCAGCCAGTTCTGGTCCATGATCGGGGCGGTCTTGCCGGCGGTGAGGTAGAGGGTGAGCGCCTCGGCGTAGTCGGGCACGCCCGGGTCGTCCTTGCTCGCGGGAATGCCGGGGATGCTGTCGTCGATCTCGCTGTACCTGACCCGGTTCTCCGCGTAGAAGTCGAGGAACTTGCGGGCGAGGTCGCGGTTCGCGGCCTTCCCGGGGACGGCCAGACCGCTCACGGGGGCTGACGGCACGCGCACCGCGGACGGGTCGTCGCCGCCCGGGAAGGCGAACATCGCCAGGCGCGCCTCTGGGTCACCGGCCATGAACAGCGGCATCGTCGCCGTCGGCGCGATCGCCATGAGCGACTTCCCCTGGCCGAGGGAGCGGGCGGCGGCCTCCTGCGACACACCGGTGGCGCTCTTGTCGAAGCAGCCCTCGTCCTTCATGGTGGAGAACCGTTCGATCGCCTTCTTCCAGCCAGGTGTGCCGGCGAACGTGGTCTCGCCCTTCACCCGCTGCTCGCCCGCCCGGGGGTTGTCGGCGAAGACGGTCGAGGCGGCGAGCGCGAAGACCGCCCAGCGCGCCATGGCGGACCCCTGCTGAGCGCCGAAGGCGAACGCGACCGTGCCGTCCCCCGCGGTCTCGCGGCAGATCGCCAGCACGTCCCCGAACGTCTCGGGGACCCGCAGGTCCCGCTTCTTGAAGGTCTCCGGGTTGTAGAAGACGCCGATGGACGTCGAGTCGACCGGCAGCGCGTAGGTCTTGCCCTCCTTCTTCGACACCGCCGCGCCCGGACCGGTGACCAGGTTCGTCCAGGGCGCCCCGCTGAGATCGGCGACCAGCCCCTTGTCGGCGAGCACGAGGACATTGCCCGCGTCGCCGTAGCCGAGGAGCATCCGGGCCACGTCCGGCACCCGGTTACCGCTGAGCTGCCTGCGCAGGGTCTCCGAGTACTGCGTGTACGGGGTCTTCTGCACGGTGACCTTGACTCCCGCGTTCGCCTTCTCGAACTCGGCGGCCGCCGTGTCGAGGGGATCCTTGCCCTGCCCGGTGTCCCACGCCGCGACGCGGAGTTCGCCGTCGCCGCCGGAGCCGGCGCCCCCGCAGCCGGCCGCCAGGAGCAGCGACGCCGACAGGGCCAGAGGCAGGAGCACACCGTTCGATCTCGTCATGGCCGCGTTCCTTTCGAGGTGAGGTGGAGGCGGTGGGTGCCGCCGCCCACGGTCAGGACGAGCTCGTCGCCGTCGTGCCGCGAGAAGGGCACGGGGACGCCGTCCTTGGTGAGCCGGGGGTCGCCGAGGCCGCCGCAGGGCAGCCGGATCTCCGCCTCGGCGGACGGCGGGACGGTGAGCGTCACGTGCAGCCCGCTCGCGTCGGCCCGCCAGTCGATCGCCGCGTCGCCCCGGACGGTGCGCACCCGCGCACGGGCGTGGGTGAGGCGGTGGGTGAGGCTGGGCCGGACGAGGATGCGCCGCCAGCCCGGAGCCGCCGGGGTCAGCCCCGCGACGTCGTTGTAGAGGAACTTCTCGATCATCGCCAGCAGCTTCATGTTGCGGCTGAACGTGGGGTCGCCGCCCCAGGTCTCCCAGATGGTGGTGGCGCCCCGCTCCACCTGGTCGCCCCAGCTGGGGAAGGTCGTCCGGGTGGCGATCTCGTACATCGTCTCCGCCGCCCCGCCGGTCAGCACGTGCTGCAGCGCGGCGGTGCCCATCGTCCCGGTGGAGAGGTGGCCGCCGTCGCGGGCGATCTCCTCGATCAGCCCGGACAGCGCACGGTCGCGATGCTCGTCGGGGACGAGCCCGAACCACAGCGGCATGGCGCAAGAGGTCTGCGAACCGGTGGCGTAGCTCGCGTCGGCCTCGTCGAAGAACCGCTCGTTGAAGGCGCATCGGATGTCCTCCGCCAGCTCCCGGTAGCGGGCTGCGTCGGCGGTCTCCCCGATCGTCTCGGCCGCGTCGGCGGTCATCGAGGTGACGGCGAAGAACCAGGCGGTGGAGGTCAACTCGACCGGCGTGCGCTTGGGGAAGACGCTGCACGTCCCGTCCGGCTGCGGCTCCATGTGGTCGCCGAGGCCCTCGGCGACGATGAGGCCCTCCGACCGCGACCTGAGGAACTCCACCCCGCGCCGCATCCCCGGGTAGTGCCGTTCGAGGATGGTGCGGTCGCCGTAGAAGCGGTACAGGTTCCAGGCGATGCTCGGGTACGACGTCATCGCGAAGTCGGGCTGCGCTCCGTAGGGCCAGTACATGACGTACTCGAAGTCGTCGGGCACGTCGTAGCCCTCGGGCGCCTCCATCGCGATCTTGCCGCGCCAGTGGATCGGGCAGATCAGCGGGAAGCGGCCGTCCGGGAGCTGGGTGTCGGCGAGGTCGTCCAGCCACTTGAGCCAGAACCGGGCCGCGTCGAAGTCGTACAGGTAGTCCTCGACCGCCCAGCCCGGGTCACCGACCCAGCCGACCCGCTCGTAGCGCTCGGCGGCGTCCTGGGGGAAGCCCTGGAAACTGGTGCGCAGCGTCCACAGTACGTTGCGGTGGATCTTGTTCAGGAGGGCATCGGAGCAGGTGAACTCGCCCGCCTCCGGCAGGTCGGAGTGGACGACCCGGCCCTCGGCCCCGAGCACCGCCGTCTCGGGACCCGGCGTCGTGATCTCGACATGGCGGAAGCCGTGCAAGGTGAACCTCGGCTCCCAGACCTCCTCGCCCTCTCCCTTCAGGACATAGGTGTCGGTCTGCCGTGCGGGGAGCCAGGCGTTCATGTTGGCGTCGTCGTCCGGCTCGCCGTCGCCGGTGAGTTCCCCGAAGTGCCGCAGGACGACTTCCGCGCCGGCCGGACCGGATACCCTGACCCGGGTCCAGCCCGAGAAGTGCTGGCCGAAGTCGGCGATCACGGCGCCGTCCCGGCCGGTCAGCGTGCGCACCGGCGCGAGCGTCTCGACCACACGGACCGGCTGGAGGAGCTGGGCGGTGAGGCGGGCCTCCGGCGGGTCGACGACGGTGACGGGAGCCCAGGCGGATGCGTCGAAGCCGGGCGCGTCCCAGCCCGGGGTCTCGCGCCGGGCGTCGTAGCGCTCGCCGTGGCCGTAGTCGTTGTAGGTGATGGCACCGGGCCCCGTCCGCCAGCCCTCGCCGGTGGCCACGACCGACCGGCGGCCGTCCGACGTCTCGATCTCGATCTGGAGCAGGGCGCGCGGCCGGTCTCCGTAGGGCGTTCGCGGCATCGGGCCGGGACCGACGTCCGCCTCGGCGCTGTACCAGCCGTGTCCCAGCATCAGCCCGGTCGCGTTCGCCCCGGGCTTGAGCAGGCCGGTGACGTCGTAGACGGAGTAGAGCACCCGCGGATCGGGGATGCGCGCCGGCTTGCCGTCGCCGTCGTACAAATCGGGGTCGTGGTCGTAGGAGGTGTTGGCCGGGTCGAGCACCCGGTCGCCGACGCGCTCACCGTTCAGCCGGAGCTCGTAGCAGCCGAGCGCGGCGACGTAGGCGCGGGCCCGCCGGACGTCGCCCGGCACGTCGAAGCCGGTGCGCAGCAGCGGGGAGGAGACGTCCGCGCCGCCGCCGATCCAGCGGGCCTCCCAGCCGGCCGGATCGAGCAGGCCCGTCTCGAAGCTCGCCGCCGCGGCGAACGGGCCGGGTCCGGCACCCTCGCCCCAGAGCCGGACGGTCCACCAGTACCGCCGCCGGGACGCCAGCGGGGAACCCCGGTAGGAGACGCCGTTCACTTCGCCGGTCTCGACGCGTCCGGAATCCCACGCGTCCCCGTCGCCCCGGGCCAGCCGGTCCGGGTCCGTGGCCACCAGCACCTGGTAGGCCCGCTGGGGCCCGCTGGGCACCCAGCCGAACGCCGGAGCGGCCACGTCGATGCCGAGCGGTTCCTCCAGATGCTCGCATCGCAGCCGGCCGGCGCGCGGGGGCGTCGCCGGCGTTTCGTCGCGGTGTAGGGGCATCGGCAGGCTCCGATCTGGTGGCGAGAGTGCGTCCGGCGGCCGCGGCCCCGGGGTCATGCCGTACCGATGACCTGTACGCATGACTTGGATATATGACCTGGACGCATGACCAAAACTGTTCACCGAGTATCCGCAACCCGCTCACCGGTGTCAACAGGGATGCGAGGGCGGATCCGGCGACACTCCGCGCTACACTTGGTCAAGTGACCTGTTCATCTGCCGCGCACTCCCCGGCGCGGTGGAACCCGCCTTCATCCAGGAGCTCCAGATGGCCTACCTGCCCGCCGAGGAACGCCGCCGCAGCATCGTCGACGCCGCCGTCGTGGTGATCGCGTCACACGGCCTGGCCGGCGCCACCACCAGGCGGATCGCCGAACAGGCCGGGGCCCCGCTGGGGGCGCTGCACTACTGCTTCCGCAACAAGGCCGAGCTGATCGACATCGTCGCCGAGCGAGGCGCGACCATGCTGCGGGAGGCGTTCGACGACGTCGACCCCGCACGCGGCCTGGAGGCCACGATCCGGGACAGCGTCAGCGCCTACTGGCGGTGGGTACAGGCCAACCTGGGCCTCCAGCTGGCCCTTCTCGAACTGGGCATGTGGCGGATCCGGCAGGCCGCTGAAGGCGAGAGCGTGTACTCGATGTACGACGCCTTCGGCACCGACCTGCTCAAGCGCAACCTCGACCTCGCGGTCAAGGCCGAGGAGACCGCGCCCGCCATCACGGTCGAGGAGATCACCCGGTTCATCACCCACCGCTTCGACGGCATGATCCTGGAGTACGCGGCCTCCCACGACCGGGACGCCTGCCGGCGCCAGGCCGACCTGCTGGCCGAGGCCCTCGTCCTGCTCGCCCTTCCCGGCTGATCCCCCGCGCCGCCGTTGCGGCCCTGCGCTCAGCCCGTCCTCAGCCCGCCGTTGACATCGACGGTGGCGCCCGTCGTGAACGCGGCCTCCGGCGAGGCGAGCAGGCAGATCGTGTGCGCGACGTCCTCGGGCCGCCCGAGTCGTCCCAGCGGCACGGACGCGGCGAGCCGGTCGCGCACACCGGGGTCGAGCGCACTGGTCATCGGCGTGCTCACCGGCCCTGGCGAGACGGCGTTCACCCGGATGCCCTCGGCGGCCAGCAGGCGGGCGAACGACCGGGTCATCGCCAGCACGGCCGCCTTGCTCGCCGCGTAGTGGACGCTGGTCGAGATGCCGCCGACCTGCCCGGCCAGCGACGCGACGTTGACGATCGCACGGTCACCGCCGGCCGCGCGCAGCAGCGCGATCGCCTCCTTGGTGAGGAAGAACGCGCCGCGGGCGTTGATCTCCATGACGGTGTCCCACTCGTCCGGCCCGATGTCCGGCCAGGCGGTGTAGGGGCATACGCCCGCGTTGTTGACCAAGACGTGCAGCGCCCCCCATTCGTCGCCGATCCGGGCCGTCAACCGCCGGACGTCGTCGATGGAGCGGACGTCCAGCCGCGACACCGCCGTCCGCACCCCGTGCGCGGCACACTCCTCGGCGGTCCGCCGGGCTCCGTCCTCGGCGCCCGAATAGGTGAGCCAGACGTCCATGCCGTGCCGGGCGAGCGAGCGCGCCGTCGCCGCGCCGATGCCGCCGCTCGCCCCGGTGACCAGGGCCATGCGCTCTCCGCTCACGCGTCGCCTCCCTCGCGTGCGGCCGCGTACTCCGGGTTGACGATCGACGTAACCGTCCTGCCCCCGAGGAAGTCGGCGATCTGCCGGGCCGCGCGGCGCGGCAGTTCCGCGAGGGAGTCCGGCGAGTACCAGGCCGCGTGAGGCGTCAGGAGCACACCCGGCGCGCCGCGCAGCGGGCTGTCGGCGGGCAGGGGCTCCAGTTCGAACACATCGAGGGCCGCCCCGGCGACATGGCCCGTCGCCAGGGCGCCGGCGAGTGCCCCCTCGTCGATCAGCCCGCCCCGGCAGGTGTTCACGATCAGCACCCCCGGCCGCATCCGGGCGATGCTCTCGCCGTTCAGCAGGTGCCGGGTCCGCTCGGTCAGCGGCACGTGGAGGGTGACGATGTCGGCGGCGGCCAGCGCCGGCGCCAGGCCGGCGGGCTCGTGACCGGCCGCCCGGACGGCCTCCTCCGCCACATTCGGGTCGTGCACCACCACCCGGAACCCGAGGGCGGCGGCGTGCGCGGCGGCGAGCGAGCCGATCCGGCCGAAGCCGATGACGGCCACGGTGGCCTTCGAGGGACGCAGCGCACCGGCCCCGTCGCCGGCCGCCGACCAGCGCCCGTCCCGCACCGCCCGGTCGAGGACGGGCAGCCGGCGCGCCAGCGCCGCGACCATGGCGATGGTGTGGGCCGCGACCTCCTCGACGCAGTAGTCGGGGGTGTTGGCCACGGCGACCCCGCGCGCGGTGGCGGCGGCGAGGTCGATCATGTCGTAACCGATTCCGAGGCGGCTGACGAATCGCAGCCGCTCCAGCCGGGCCAGCACGGGCGCGGTGACCGGAGCCCACTGCACCAGCAGCGCCGTCGCGTCCCGAGCGGCCTCGGCGACGTCCTCGGCCGTCCGGCAGGACGCGCGGCGGACCCGGAGCCCGGCCGCCTCGAGGATCCGCTCGGGCTCGTCGCCCGGCAGGTCGGAGTCGGTGATCACGACCAGCGGCGGCTCAGTCATCGGGATTCCCCTCGCCCAGTGTGCCGCGCAACCGCTCGGTGGCCAGTTCGATGTGGCGGCTCATCTCCGCACAGCCGGCCTCGGCGTCACCGCTGGCGATCGCGTCCAGCAGCTCATCGTGCGAGGAGGCGTGCCGTTCGAGCGCCTCGGGCTCCAGCGCCGCCGTCGCGGCGCGCAGGAACGCGCCGATCCGGCCGCGCAGGCCGGTGACCACCTCTCCCAGCATCCGGTGGTCGGCCAGTTCCCACAGCCGTTCGTGGAACTGCTGGTCGAGGTCGTACAGCCTGCCGAAGTCTCCGCGGGCGGCGGCGCGCCGCATCGATGCGACCATGCGGCGAAGCTCCTTCTCCTCCGCCGCGGTGAGCCGCTCCTGGACCCGGGTGACAACGAACCGCTCCAGCACGATGCGCAGCGAGGAGAGCTCGTCCAGCTCCCTGGGGGTGAGCGCGGCGACCCTGGCTCCTCGCCGCGGCGTGCGCTGGACGAGGCCCTCATCGGTCAGCCGCGTCAGCGCCTCGCGCACCGGGATGTGGCTGACGCCCAGCTCGGCGGCCAGCGTCCGCTCGACCAGGCGGGCGCCCGGCGGATAGCGGCCCTCGTGGATCGCCTCGCGGATCCGCCCGACGACCTGGTCGGCGAGGCTGTCGCCGGCAAGAGGATCAAGGGTCATGCGGAGAACGCTATAGCATCTAGCGTTTCTTTGCTAGATGCTATAGCGTCACGGTTTTCGGGATGAGAGATCCCGGCAGGCAGAGGAGGTGGAGTGCGTTGCGGATCGCCCAGGATCGCAGAGCACTGGTCACCGGTGGAGCATCCGGATTCGGGCGGCGGATCGCCCGGCGGCTGCACGAGGCCGGAGCCGCGGTGGCCGTACTGGACGTCAACGGAGAGCGGGTCGAGGAGACGGTGTCCGGCCTCGGAGACCGCGCGCTCGGAATCACCGCCGACGTCCGCTCGGCCGCGGGCGTGCACGCGGCCGTGACGCGAACGGTCAACGCCTTCGGCGGGCTGGACACCCTGGTCGTCTCCGCAGGCGTCTTCCACGTCGGCACATTGGAGGCGACCGGCGAGCACGACTGGGACCGCACCCTGGACGTCAACCTGAAGGGCGCGTTCCTGACCGTCAAGGCCGCCGCGTGGGCGCTTCGCGAATCGGGCCGGGGGCGGATCGTGACCATCGCCTCCGACTGCGGCCGGCGCGGATTCGCCCGCCAGGTCCCCTACGTGGCGTCCAAGTTCGGCCTGGTCGGGCTGACCGAGTCGGTGGCTGCGGAACTCGCGCCCGCGCGCGTGACCGCCAACTGCGTCTGCCCGGTCGGGTGCCCCACCACCGGGATGGGGCAACAGGTCCTCGACTGGAAGACCGGGCGCACCGGCCTGTCCGCCGACCAGGTCATGGAGGCGACCGCCGCCACCAATCCGCTCGGCCGCAACGCCACCGAGGACGACGTCGCCGACGCCGCCCTCTTCTTCATCTCCGACCACGCGGGCTTCCTCACCGGCGTCACACTCGACGTGGACGGCGGCGCCCGCCTCGGCAGCATCCCCGGGACCCGGTGACATGGCCGACCTGCCGTTCGTCGACACCCACGTGCACTTCCACGACCTCGGCCACCCCCGGCTCCGTTACGAGTGGCTGGAGCCGGACGCGCCGCAGGACCCGGTCGTCGGCCCCGACGGCGCGATACGGGCGCGCCGCTACTGGGCCGACGACTTCGTCGCCGAGACCCGCTTCCACAACGTCAGCAAGGTCGTCCACGTCCAGGCCGCCATCGGGACCGACGATCCCGTGGAGGAGACCCGCTGGCTGCAGGCGTTCGCCGACCGGCTGGGCACCCCGCAGGGTATCGTCGCCTACGCCGACCTCACCCGTCCCGACACCGCCGAGACGCTGGCCAGGCATGCCGAGTTCCCCAACCTTCGCGGGATACGCGACCTGCGCTACGACGACTACCTCACCGACGAGTCGTGGATGCGCGGCTACGCCCTCCTGGAACGCCACGAGTTGCTCTGCTGCGACGATCCGCTCCTGGAGGAGTTCTCCGACGCGCGGCGGCTGGCCGAGCGCTTTCCCGGCATCACCCTGTGCATCGACCACGCGGGCTACCCGCGCCACCGTGACCGCGAGTACTTCCGCCGGTGGCGGGACGCCATGCGTGACATCGCCAAGGCCCCCAATGTCGTGGTGAAGATCTCCGGTCTCGGCCAGGCCGACCACCGCTGGACGACCGCCGGCCTGCGCCCATGGGTGCTGGAGTGCATCGACGCGTTCGGCACCGAACGGGCGTTCTTCGGCACGAACTGGCCCGTCGACCGGCTCTACAGCTCCTACGGCGACGTGGTGAACGCGTACGCCGAGATCATCTCGGACTTCGCCGATGCCGAGCGCCGGGCGATGTTCAGCGGCAACGCCGAGCGGATCTTCCGCCTCGGCACCGAAGAGGAGGCGACGTGAGCACAGTGCGGGTAGCGGTGATCGGCTGCGGCTGGTGGGCGACGTTCGCGCACCTTCCCGCGATCGCCGCGCATCCCGATGCGGAGATCGCCGCGCTGGCCGACCCCGACCGGCGCAGGCTGTCCGCGGCGGCCGAGGCGTTCGAGGTGGACGCCGCGTTCGCCTCCGCCGAGGAACTGCTGGACGAGGTGAAGGTCGACGCGGTCGTCATCGCGGTCCCCCACACGCTGCACTATCCGATCGCCCGGCTCACTCTCGACCGCGGCCTGCCGACCCTCCTGGAAAAGCCCATGGTCATCAAGCCCCGGCACGGCCGCGAGCTGGTCGCCCTGGCCGAAGAGCGCGGCGTCGAACTGCTCATCGACTACCCGTGGCATTACAACCGGCACGCGCTCACCATCCGCGAGGAGCTGGCCGCCGGCGCGATCGGACCCATCGAACACGTGTCCTGCCTGTACGCCTCCAGCGTCCGCGAACTGTACCGGGGAGATCCCGAACCGTACCGCGACCTGTGGGGGTACCCCGTGAACGCCCCCGGCACGGCCACCTACAGCGACCCGGCACTGTCGGGAGGCGGGCAGGGCCAGACCCAGATCACCCACGCCGCCGCCCTGTTGCTGTGGCTCACCGGTCTGCGCCCGCGCGGGGTCAGCGCCTTCTCCGCGAACTTCGAGCTCCCGGTCGACCTCGCCGACGGGGCGGCGATCCGGTTCGACGGCGGCGCGGTCGGAGTGCTCAGCTCGACCGGCGCCGTGCTGCCCGGCCACGACGAGATCGCCCGGTTCGAGGTCTTCGGCCGGGACGGCCACGTGCTGTTCGACGTCAATCGGGGCACCGCCTCCGTCCACGTCGCCGGCATGACCAAGACCTTGCTGGAACTGCCGCTGGAGCAGCGCAACCCCGAGTACGCGCCCGCCCGCAACCTGATCGACGTGGTCCTCGGCCGCGCGGCCAACGGCTCGCCCGGCGAGATCGGACTCGGCGCGGTGGAGTTCGTCGCCGCCATGTACCAGTCGGCGCGCGATGGCCGCATCGTCGACCCGGCCAACGTCTAGGAGATCGCCATGCTCACCGGTGTCTCGCACATGGGTTTCACGGTCGCCGACCTCGACTCGGCGGCGGCCTTCTATGAACGGCTGTTCGGCGCTCCGCCGGAGGTCCGGCGCATCTACGACGCGCCCTACACCGCCGACCAGGTCGGCTACCCGGGGGCGCGGCTGGACATCGCGATCTTCCGCATCCCGGGCAGCGACGTCCGCCTCGAGCTGATCCAGTACCTCGAACCCGCCGGAATCCCGGTCGACATCGAGACCAAGAACCCCGGCACCGCGCACCTCTGCCTGACCGCCGACGACCTCGTCACCGAGTTCGCCCGGCTGACCTCGCTCGGGGCCCGCCCCAGGAGCACCGGCCCGGTGCTGATCACGTCCGGCCCGAACCGGGGCCGCCATGTCGCCTACTTCCGCGACCCGCAGGGCCTGACCATCGAGATCACCGAGGAGCGCCCGTGCGCATCGCGAACCTGAACGGCCGGCTCGTTCTCCTGGCCGACGACGGCGCCATCGACATCGAGGCCGCCAGTTCCGGCCGGTTCAGCTCCGACCCGTCCGCCATCTACGACCGCTGGGAGGAGTTCACCGCCTGGACGGCCGGCACCCCCCGGCTCCCGGACCCCGCGCCGTTCTCCCCGGCGGACCTCCGCGCCCCCGCACCGGCCCCACGACAGGTGTTCGCGATCGGGCTCAACTACCACGACCACGCTGCGGAATCCGGTCTGGCGCCCCCCGAGCAACCCGTCGTCTTCACGAAGTTCCCGACGTGCATCACCGGACCGTACGGGGACGTCGTCCTGCCGCCAGGTGGCCACACCGACTGGGAGGTCGAACTCGTCGCGGTGATCGGCCGAACGGCCCGGCAGGTCGCCGAGGCGGACGCCTGGGATCACGTCGCCGGGCTGACGGCCGGCCAGGACCTGTCCGAGCGCAGGACGCAACTCGCAGGACCCGCACCCCAGTTCAGCCTCGGCAAGTCGCTACCGGGCTTCGGACCGACCGGACCCTGCGTGGTGACCGTCGACGAGTTCGACGATCCCGATGACGTGGCCCTCGGCTGCCGCGTCGGAGCGGAATTGGTGCAGCGAGCCCGCACCGGTGACATGATCTTCTCCATCCCCCGCCTCGTCGCCCACCTGTCGGCGCTGCTACCGCTGCTGCCCGGCGACCTCGTCTTCACCGGAACGCCCGCCGGTGTCGGACTGGGCCGGACCCCGCAGCGATGGCTGGCGCCAAGTGACGAACTCGTCACGTATGTCGAGACGATCGGCGAGATGCGACACCGCCTCATCGCACCCCCCGGATAGCCCCACAGCATCGGCCGCTTAAGTGGCTACACGTTTCATCGCCTCAGAACCACTGCCCGGCCAAGTCGCCGTGTCGACCGGAGCACCCTGGTCGAGCCCGGCCGGCCTGTGGACGCTTCCGCTGGCGAACCCACCGCTTGGGTTCCGCGCACACCGTCGTCAACTACATGGGTGTCGGGGCGCGACACCCATGTTCACAAGTTCGACCAGCACTACCTCGTCCCTGAAAGGCGGCTGACCGTGACCGGTGCTGCCGTTTCGCCGGGCTCAACCGGCCTGGCGACCGCCGTTCATCTCTCGTGAGATGGCACGCGCGGCGGCGCGGACGGCCGGCACATAGACCGCTGCGTCGAAATCAATGCTCGGAGCCACCACGGACACCGCGGCGACGACGCCGTCCGCGTCGCGGACCGGTGCCGCCGCCGCGGTGTGCGGCAAGGGCTCGGCCTGACTCACGATCGCGTAGCCGCCCCGCCTGACCTCGGCGAGGACACGGCGCAGATCCTCCGCGGTGCGGACCTCGTCACGGCCATGGCCCGGCTTGAAGTCCCCGAGGATCTGCTCCTGCACATCGGCGGGGGCGTGGGCGAGCAGGGCCAGGCCGACTCCGGTCCGGGCCAGGGGCATGCGGCCTCCGACCCGGTAGAGCGCCGGACTGGCGTTGTGCGCGGACAGCCGCTCCACGAGCAGGGCCTCGGTGCCGTCCCGCACCGCCAGCACGATGTGCTGGCGTGTGACGTGGAAGAGGTCCTCCAGGTACGGCATCGCAACGGCTCGCAGCCCGTGCCCGCGCGGGGCGAGCGAGGCGATCTCCAGCAGCCGCAGGCCGATGACATAGCGGCCGTCGTCGAGGCGCTCCAGCGCCCCGGCCTCGGTCAGCTTGCGAGCCAGGCGCAGGGCGGTGCTGCGGGGCAGACCGGTCCGCTGGGCGAGGCGCGCCAAGGGCAAGGCGCGGTGGTCGGCGTCGAAGGCGCGCAGCACCGCGAAGGCCCGGTCGATCACCGCTTCGCCCGCCTTGGGGGTATCTGATGTCACCCTATCTCCGTTTCACTCAGTGGCATTCCTCCTGCCACTGGACGGCCGTGCTTCCTAGCGTAAAGGCGTCTGGTCAGCCCGTCCCTTGGGAGGAGACAGCGATGAGCACGCAAGGCCTGATCGACTTTCACGCCCACTTCACCACCGCGCACTACATCGAGGCCGCCAAGGCAGGCGGCCATGTGCGACCCGACGGCATGCCCGAGGACTACTGGCCGCAATGGACCGCCGAAGCGCATCTGGCGCTCATGGACGAGGCCGGTATCGCCAAAGCGATGTTGTCCTTGTCCTCGCCGGGCACCCACTTCGGTGACGACGCGGCGGCCCGGTGCCTTGCCCGCGCGGTCAACGAGTTCTGCGCCGAGGAAGTGCGGAGGCATCCGGACAGGTTCGGGCAGTTCGCCACCCTGCCATTGCCCGATGTGGACGGCGCACTGGCGGAGACCGCCTACTGTTTCGACGAGCTCGGTGCCGAAGGCGTGGCGCTGCTGTCCAACCATGCGGGGATCCGGCTCGCCGACGAGCGTCTCACACCGGTGCTCGCCGAACTCGACCGCCGGGCGGCGATCGTCCTGCTGCACCCGACCACCTGCCCGGGGCACGAGGAACTCTCGTCAGGACGGCCGCAGCCGATGATCGAGTTCCTCTTCGAGACCGCCCGTACGGTCATCGACTTCATCCTCAGCGGCGCGGCGGCGAAGTTCCCTCGAATCCGCCTGATCGTGCCCCATCTCGGCGGAGTGCTGCCGCTGCTCACCGAGCGCGTCGAAGCGTTCCGCACGATCAGCGGTGAACCGGCCGACCGCGCGACGGTCGGCGACATCCTCGGACGGTTCTACTACGACCTCGCCGGCATGCCGTCGAAGCAGCAGATCGCCGCGCTCACCGGCATCGCCGGGCCGGAGCGGCTGCTCTACGGCAGCGACTACGCCTGGACGCAGCACGACTTGGCCCTGCACCTGCTGACGTCACTCGACGCGGCCTTGGCGGACGCGCACCGGGACTGGCGGACCCTCACCACGCGGAACGCCGACCTTCTCCTCGGCCAACAGCCTGAACGCTGAGTCGGCTGATGTGACGGTGACGTGCACGCCGCCCATCTCGGCGCATGCCGTACACCTCGTCGCCGGCCTGCCGTCGCTCCCGCAGGGCACCGGAGCCGACGACGGCACGGTGACCACTCGGTCGGCCGGGTGGTCACCGTGCCGGCTCCCCGCCGTCCGCCTGAATCAGCCGCGTGGGAAGGCGGCCCATGCGGTGATGCCGAAGCCGTCACCGTTCTTGCGGATCTCGGCGGCGCCGTGTCCCGGCCAGTGGGCCGGGATGACGAGCTCCCGCAGCTCGGCGGCGCGGGAGAGGTAGGCGCGGCGGGTCTCGGCCGCGAGGTCGAGGTCGTCGCAGAAGCAGCTGTTCCAGCCGGGTTCGAGGACTTGGACGGGACTGTGCAGCATGTCCCCGACGAAGACGGCGCGGTCGGTGCCCGAGCGGAGGGTGAGGACGGACGAGCCGGGGGTGTGGCCCGGTGCGGCCTCCAGCAGCAGGTTGCCGTCGATGCGGTGGGCGTCCTCCCACAGGACGGCCTGTCCGGCTCGGTGGACGGGGGCGATGCTGTCGTTGTACACCAGCTTGGCGCCCTCCCAGCGGACGCGTTCGTGCTCGTCGCGCGGCGCCCGGCTGCGGCCGGAGCCTTCCGGATCGAAGTAGAGATCGTCGGCGCGGGGGATCAGGTACGTGGCGTTGGGGAAGGTGGGCAGCCATTGCCCGTCGCGCAGTTCGGTGTTCCAGCCGACGTGGTCGTAGTGGATGTGGGTGTTGACGACGACGTCGACGTCCTCGGGGGCGACGCCGGCCTCGCGCAGGCGGGCGAGGTAGTCGGTCCGGAGCCCGGCGTACTGCGGGACCTGCGGGCGCTCCCGGTCGTTGCCGACCCCGGTGTCCACCAGGACGGTCTTTCCCTCGCTGCGCAGGACCCAGGTCTGGATGTGGCAGCGATAGGCGTCATCGGCCGGGGACCAGAAGTCCGGCGCCAGCCACTCCTGGTTGCGCCGCCAGGTCTCCTCACTGCTGTCGGGAATGATGAAGCGGGCGGTACGGATGGGACCGGACCACTCGACCACGCGCGTTATTTCGACATCGCCAAGAGAAATGGTGTCTGCGGGCATGACGGACACTCCAGAGCGCGGGACGGATCAAATGGGGTTCGGCGGGCGGCTCAGGCGAGCCGCGCCGGGCCGTGGGACGCGGGGCCGTAGCGGGCCAGGAAGCTGAGTACGGCTTCCTCGATCACCACCTCCGCGGAGGGCTGAGCGGCGACCTCCTCTTCGAAGGCCATGACGGCCGGCCAGACGAGGAACTCCTGGACGAGGCCCATGAACTGGCGTGCCGCGAGGTAGGTGTCCGGACATCGCAGACGGCCGCCGCGGACCAGACCGTCGAGGCAGCCGACGAAGGCGGCCACGACCGGCCCCTTGCCCACCCGGTAGAACTCGTCCGCGATCCAGGGCAGACGCCCGGACTCGGTCACCACGAGCTGGGCGAAGCGGATCTGGTCGGTCTCAGTGGCGAAGTGCTGGAGCGACCGGGCGAAGTCGCGAAGGACCTCCTCGGCGCTCGCGCCGGCGTCGCACTCGACGAGCCGCCGGTCCGGGCCGGTGAACGCCGACCAGTGGTAGTGGATCACCTCCCGGAAGACCCGCTCCTTCGAACCGAAGCGGTTGTAGACGGTCTGCCGTGAGACCCCGGCATGCTGAGCGATCCGCTCCAGGGTGACCCCGTCATAGCGGTCGGCCAGGAAGAGTTCCTTCCCCGCTGCGAGGATCTTCTCGTCGGAGGCCGACCTGCGGCGTCGGACCTCCGTGCGCCGCGCCCCCGGCTGGTCCGTGCTCGACTGTCCGCTCACGCCGCCCCTTCCCCGTTCGCATGCCGGTCCCCGGGCCGGACGGGGCCGTCATTGCCCGACCGGGAGCAGTGCCGGAGACCCGGACACTGCCCCCCGCCGCAGCCCGACCGGCCGCTCATGTGCTTCCACAGTTGGGTATCCACTGCATGTCGCCAGATTTAGACTTTACAGTACAGCCCAATCTATTCCCGGGCAACCTGCACGTGCCGAGAATCGACCCGCACGGACCCATGAGCCATGGGCGGCTTATCCGGCTTGTTCCTAGACCGTGACGACGACCTTCCTTCCGGCGTGGAGCCCCTTCTCCAGGTGGCGGTGCGCCTCGACGATGTCGTCAAGGGCGAACGCCTCGTCGACGGCGGGCCGCAGTGCACCGAGGCGGACACCCGCGTTGAGGAAGGCCGCCATGCGCTTCACCACGACCGCGTCGAGGGTGTGCTCGAAGCTCTGGTAGCCGAAGACCGTGAGGGGCGTGCCCATCGGGAAGGACGTGGGCCGAGCGTCAAGGAAGCCTGCGGCGACCAGTGTTCCACCGGGGCGGGCCGCCTTGAGAAGATCCTGCTGGCCGGGGCCCATGACAAGGTCGAGGATGATGTCGGCGCCTGTCCCGCCGGTGTGGTGGTGGACGGCTTCGACGACGTCCGCCTGGTCGGTGGCGATGACCGCGGCCGCACCGGCGGCGAGCAGTTCGTCCGTCTTCGCCGTGTGCCGGGTGATGGCGAGGGGCACGGCACCGATCTGATTTGCGATCTGCATCGCCGCCCGGCCGACGCCGCCGGAGGCGGCGGTGATGAGGACGTGGTCGCCGGGCCGCATCCGCGCCTTCTCGACGAGCGCGCCGTAGGCGGTGGAGAACGCGACCCAGACCGCCGCCGCGTCCGTGATCGCGAGCCCGGCCGGCCGGGCGGCGACCCGGCTCGCGGGGACCGTGGTGTATTCGGCGTAGCTGCCCCTGACGCTCGCGTCCGGAACGGCCGTGAGGATGACCGGATCGCCGATCCGCAGTCCGGTGACGTCGCGGCCCACCGCGTCGACGACGCCGGTTCCTTCGACACCGAGGCGGGCGTGCGGCAAGGGGACGGGCGCGGGCGCGGCGCCGGAACGCATCATGAGGTCGAGCGGGTTGACGGCGAACGCCTCGATCCTGACCCGTACCTCGCCGACCGCGGGCTCGACGATCGGCTCCTCGACAACGTGCATGACCTCCGGCCCGCCGAACTCGTCGAACACAACGACTCGTGGCATGGTGACTCCTCCGCATCCGGTGCTGGTTCAGCACTCGCAGAAGACGTTACGGAGTCGTGCGTTACCTCCTGGTACCTTCGTTTACCATGCAGAACGCGACCGGACCCGTCTTCCTCGCCGACTGCCCCACTCGCCTGGCGGTCGAAATCATCTCCGACAAATGGGCCGCGCTCGTGCTCTTCGGGCTCAGCCAACGGCCGCGCAGGCACAGTGAGCTCGTCGGCCTCATCGGTGAAATCTCGCGGAAGGTCCTCACCCAGACGCTGCGCAGGCTCCAGCAGTACGGTCTGGTCGAACGCCGGGCGCAAGCACCACGGCGAGTCGAGTACAGCCTCACCGACCTCGGTCGGACCCTCGTCGAGCCCATCGAGGTCCTGACGAACTGGGCGAGGGACCACGGTGAGGCCGTCGTCGACTTTCAGGAGGCCGCGGAAGCCGCTGCTTCCGCTCAAGCTCGCGCGGCACATTGATCTTGGCGGGTCGACGGCCTCGCCGCGGGCGCGGATCTCCGTCCCGGCGTCTCCGCAGCGGAACCCCGCCAGCGGACGGCTGAAGACGATTCCAGTCTCACGCCCCGGTGCGCCGCCTGGCCCAGGCTCCGGTGTCAGCTTGCTCGGACGTTGGTGGCGGGTTTGCGGCGGAAGCGGCTCTCCCCGCGGCCTGCTTCCGGTATCGCCCCGGTGTAGTGCCGAACTCCCTCTCGAAGGCGTGGGAGAGCGCGTACGGGCTGCCGTAACCGACTCGGCCGGCGATGGCGGCCAGGGTTTCCCTGGTGTCGCGAAGGAGGGTGGCGGCGAGGATCACGCGCCACCAGGTGAGGTACGCCATCGGAGGGCGGCCGACCAGGGTGGTGAACCGGCGGGCCAGGGTGGGACGGGAGACGCCCACCTCCGCGGCCAGGCGGTCGTTGCTCCACGGCGCAGCCGGTTTCGAGTGCAGCGCCCGCAGCGCCGCGGCCGTCACCGGGTCGCCCAGTGCGCTGGGCCAGGTTCCGGTGGTGGTCTCGGTCATCCAGGAGCGGATCATGTAGACGAGGAGAAGGTCGAGCAGGTTCGGGAGCGCCACGCAGGAGCCGGGCCGCACCTCGTCCAGCTCGCCGGCGAGCAGGTCGATCGCGGCACGGAGTTCCAGGTGGCTGCCGATTCGGCTGGGGAGATGAACGATCTCGGGCAACTCCGCCATCAGCGGGTGCATCCGGCTGCAATCGAGCCAGTACTTGCCGCAGAGCATCTCCGTACCGTCGCGGCCGGGGCGGGCTCGCGGTCCGGTCTCCGCAAGCCATTGCTCGAACGGCTCCGCCTTCTGCGTCGCGACCGCCGGATCGGCGGGAGAGTCGGCGATCACATGGCCCGTGCCGTGAGGCAGCAGGACCGCGTCGCCCACGCCGAGGGACACCGACGCGCCGCCGTCGGTCAGGAGCCAGCAGCCCCCCTCCAGCACGACGTAGAAGCCCGCGCCGTCGTAGGGGTCGAGCCGCGCGCACCAACTCCCGTTCGTCCGTACCCGGTGGAACCACGGGTGTCCGAGGTGAACGGCGGAGATCGCGTCACTCACCACATCCATGCGGCCAGAATATCTCCACACGCTCCGGTATGAGACGGATGCGTATTCTATTGAGCTGGATGAGCATTGAGAAGCTCGCTCCAGCCTTCTTACGGTTGAGCGCATGTCGCACGAGAACGAGAGTGTGCAGCGCATGCTGCTAGGAGATGTCGAAGTCATCCGGGTCGTCGAGTGGCACGAACCGTTCCTGCCGACCTCCGACATGTTCCCCCGGATCGGCGCCGACGTGTGGAAGGACAACGAGGGCTGGCTTGCGCCGGACCACTGGGAACCGGACACCGGCAGAGTGGTCTCCGCCCTGCAGAGCTGGGTGCTGCGCAGCGGCGGACGGACCGTCCTGGTCGACACCGGAGCGGGCAACGGGCGCGAGCGACCGGGCATGGGACCGTTCCACCGGTCCCGGAGCGATCTCCCCGGACTGCTGGCGAAGGCCGGTGTCCGGCCGCAGGATGTTGACGTCGTGGTCAACACCCACCTCCACGTCGACCACGTCGGCTGGAACACCGTCGACGTCGACGGGCAGTGGGTGCCGACGTTCCCCAACGCCCGGTACCTCATCCCGGCCGCCGACGACTTCCATTACGGTCCGGACAACGCCTACGGCAACGGCGTGCAGGAGGTCGACCGCCTGATCTACCAGGACAGCATCGCGCCCGTCCACCAGGCCGGGCAGGCCGTGCTGTGGGACGGCCTACACCGCATCAACGAGCACCTCACCCTGGAGTCCGCGCCCGGCCACACCCCCGGCTCGTCGGTACTGCGACTCGCGTCCGGAAAAGACCGGGCGGTCTTCGTCGGAGACCTGCTGCACAGCCCGGTGCAGATCCTGCACCCCTGCTGCAACAGCAACGCCTGCCTGGCACCGGAACAAGCGGCGGACAGCCGCCGGCGGATTCTCGGGCGCGCGGCCGATGAACGGGAACTGCTCATCCCCGCGCACTTCGGCGGTGCCGGCGCCCTGGAGATCCGGCGGAACAGTGCCGGATTCGCCCTCGGCCCATGGGCCGCGAGCGAACCGGCGAGGGGATCCTCCGGCTCTGCGTGAGCCCTGACGCCACCGCTCACCAGGCATCCTTCTCCCCGAACGTGGCCCGGCCGCCGAGTAGCGGAACGTGCTCGGCTACCCGCCCCGTGTCCGAACCCGACCGGGCCACGCTCGGGAGAACACCTTCCATCAGTTGCGCTCCCGAGGCGGTCAACGCCGCGGCGGACGGCGCGGCCGCTGCCATCCGGGGCTCAGCCGGCGGAGGGCGAAGAGCCACCCCCGCTGGATCCGGCATCCGACGACATCACATACTTCCCGGCCTGGAGGCCGTCCCCTCATGCCGCTCACGTCGACCGACCGCCTTCCAATCGGGTCGAGCGGGGCTTTCGTCCCGGTGCTCACCTTCATGGGCATCGTGGTCTCGGTGATGCAGACCCTGCTCATCCCGGTGCTCGAAGACCTGCCGCAACTCCTGGACACCGAGCCGGCCAACGCGGCCTGGGTCATCACCTCGACCCTGCTCGCCGGCGCCGTCACCACACCGATCATGGGCCGTCTCGGCGACCTCTACGGCAAGCGCCGCATGCTGATCTGCAGCCTCGCGGTGATGGTCGCCGGCACGCTCATCAGCGCCCTCACCAGCAACCTGCTCATGATGATCGCGGGCCGGACCCTCCAGGGCTTCGCGATGAGCACGATTCCCCTCGGCATCGGCCTGATGCGCGACACGCTCCCCCGCGAGAAGCTCGGCTTGGCGATGGCCCTGATGAGCTCCTCCATGGGCATCGGCAGCAGCCTCGCTCTGCCCGCTGCGGCTCTGATCGCCCAGCACGCCGACTGGCACGCCCTCTTCTACGGCTCCGCCGGTCTCGGCGCCCTGTGCATCGCCCTCATCCTGCTCGTCGTCCCCGAGTCCCCGGCCCGGGCCCAGGGCACCTTCGACCTTCTCGGCGCGGTCGGGCTGTCTGTCGGGCTCGTCCTCTTCCTGCTGCCGGTCAGCAAGGGCAGCGACTGGGGCTGGGCCTCCGGTACCACCCTCGGATTGTTCGCCGCGGCGGGGGTCGTCCTCGTCCTGTGGGGCGTGTTCGAGCTAGGTGGCAAGGCCCCGCTGGTGAACCTCCGCACCACGGCCCGCCCCGCCGTGCTCCTCACCAACCTCGTTTCGGTCACGGTCGGCGCCTCCTTTCTCGTTGCCTCATTGGTCCTTCCCCAACTGCTCCAGTTGCCGAAGGCCACCGGCTACGGCCTCGGCAAGTCGATGGTGGTCGCGGGCCTGTGCATGGCGCCGCTGGGCCTGACCATGGTCCTCGCGGTCCCCATATACGCCCGGCTGTCTGCGAAGCACGGCCCCAAGGTCACCCTGATCCTCGGCATGGCGATCATCGCGATCGGCTACAGCGCCGGCCTCGGCCTGCTGAGCGCACCCTGGCAAAGCCTCATCATCACGGCGGCCCTAGGCGGGGGCATCGGTCTCGCCTACTCCTCCCTCCCCGCCCTGATCGTCGGTGCGACCCCGGCTTCGCAGACGGCTTCGGCCAACGGCCTCAACACGCTGATGCGTTCGATCGGCTCCTCGGTCTCCAGCGCCGTCATCGGCATGGTCCTCGCCGACACCGCACATGCGGTGAACGGCATCACCGCCCCGACCATGCACGGCTTCCGCGTCTCCTTCTTGATCGCTGCGGGCGCGACGGTGCTCGGGCTGCTCACAGCCCTCTTTCTGCCCCGTGCCCGCC
>NZ_SMJW01000200.1 GCF_004348335.1 Actinomadura bangladeshensis
GTATAAGAGACAGGTGAGGGCGGGCGGCGGGTCGTCGACCGGTGCGGGTTCGGCGATGACGCCGCCGAAGCGGGCGGCGGCCTTCGCGCCGAGGTCGGGCGCGAGCAGCGGGACGGCGTCGGCGAGCGCGGCCGTGTCCACGCCCTCGGGGAGCTTGAGCGCGATCCTGACCGCGCGCTCCTGGACGGTGTACGACTCGTGCCCGAACGCCTGGGCGAGGGCGGCGGCGCAGTCGCCGGCGAGTTCGGGCCTGGCCCTGAGGGTCTTCTGCGACCATGTCAGCCCCGTGTTCACGAGGCCCGACTCCGCGCGGAAGAGCACCCCGTCCAGCGCCTCCACGACGTGCTGCGCCGGCAGCTCCGCGGGCTCGGTCAGCAGGCCGAGCGCCAGGTCGGCGACGGGGCCGGGCGCGGCGGGCAGCAGCCGGACGTAGTCGCGGGCGTGGTCGAGGATCTCGCGTTCCCGCGCGGCCGGGTCGGCGGGCATGAGCAGGCCGTGCAGGCGGACGAAGAACCGCAGGTCGAGGACCGTCCCGCCGCGCAGGAACCGGCGGACGCAGCCGTCCAGCAGCATCCGGCGGTCGACCGCGCCCCGGTCGGCGAGGGTCGGCAGCGTCCGCAGCCAGGACGGGTTGTCGCGCAACTCCCGGCCGACGCCTTCGGCCTCGAAGATGCGCGGCAGCAGGGACGGCAGCAGCGGGTCCTTCTCGCGAGGCGGCGCGGACGACACTCAGCCGACGACGAGCGGATCGTGGTCGGGCGGTTCGATCCCCGTCTCGGCCAGCAGGGCCAGGACGAGGTCGAGCCCGATGTGCCGGGGGCCGCGCAGCCGGAGCGTCAGCCGACGCGCGAGATCGGCGAGCCAGGCGTCGTCGCGGTCGTCCCACAGTTCCAGGAGCCGGCCGGTGTCGTCGTGCTCGCCCGCCCACCGGGAGTTGAACTCGCGCCGGGTCAGCCAGGCCGCGACGGCGGAGGAACCGCCCAGCGCGACGGCGCCCGCCGCCCGGAAGGCGGGGGCGAAGTCGTCGATGGCCTCCCACGGGTCGCGCCGCGCCCGGACCGCCTTGACGTGGCCCGGCAGCGCCTTCGCGACCGCGCGGCGCCCGGTGTCGTCCAGGTCGCGGACGGCGCCCGCGACCGACTCCGGATCGCGCCCGTCGATCAGGGCGGCGATCTTCTCCCAGGCGGTGGTGGTGTGCGTCTCGGTCGCGCTCGGCATGTGCGGGACGTTAGACGCCCCCACCGACAATCAGCGGACCGTGCGCGCGACCTGGAGCGGCAGCAGCCGGACGGGCTCGTCGGCCGCGGCCGTCCTCACCCCGGGCCGCGTGCCGCACAGGGCCTCGACCACGTGCGCGGCGAGCGCGCTGTCGATCGGGTCGGGGACGGGCGTGCCGTTGGCGTTGAGCTGCTGGTACTTCATCAGGTTGAGGGCGACCGACACCTGCCGCGCGCCGCCGTCGGACGTCAGCGACTGGGTGCCCGCCCCGAAGACGGCGCCGTCGTGGCCCCAGAACGTCCCGCACGGCAGGTCGAGCGAGTAGAGGCCGAGGCCGTAGTTCATCAGGACGTCGCCGTCCGCGTCCTTCACGGGGACGGTTCGCTTCATCTGCGCCAGCATGTCCGTGCCGACGATGCGGCCGGTCAGGAGCCTGCGGTAGAAGCGGTTGAGGTCGTCCATGGTGGAGACCAGCGCGCCCGCCGTCCACGCCCAGCTCATGTTGAAGACGCTGTAGTCGCGGGGTGGTTTCACATGCCGGTACAGCGACTCGTACATGCGCGAGTGCGGCCCGTCCACCCAGGGCGAGTCGGGGAAGTAGGTGTGCTTGAGCCCGGCCTTCTCGATGACGTTCCGCGTGATGTACTTCTCCGCCTTGGTCCCTGTCACCTTCTCCAGGAGCCGTCCGGCGATGATGTAGTTGGTGTTGGAGTACGACCAGCGCTCGCCCGGCATGCCGGTGCGGGGAGCGCGCAGCCCCCACTTGATGAGCTGTTCGGGCGTGACGTCGCGGTTGCGGAACTCGTCCAGGCTCGCAGGCGACAGTTCCTTCAACGACGGGAACGCCGTGAGGACGTAGTCGCCGATCCCGCTGGTGTGGTTCAGCAGCATGCGAACGGTGGTCTGCTGCCCGAGCCGCCCGGGGATGAGGCCCGGCAGGTACTGGACGACCGGTGCGTCCAGGCTGACGGCGCCCTTCTCGACCTGCTGGAGGATCGCGGCGGCGACGAACGACTTGGTGATGCTGCCGACCCGCGTCTGCATGCCGGGCGTGACCGGGCGTCGCGTCCGCACGTCGGCCACCCCGGACGCCCCGTCCCAGGCGGTGCGGCCGTCGCGGGCCTCGGAGAACAGCCCGTACATGCCGGCGTCGCGGGTGGCGTCGAGGGTGGCGCGGAGCTTGGCCGGATCGAACGCCGTGGTCGGCGGACGCTGCGCGCCCGCCGCGAGCGGAGCGTCCGGCGCGGCCGGGGCCGCAGGGAGCGCGCCCGGACCGCCGGCGTGCGCCGGGACCTGGGCGGACGCGATCGCCAGCGCCGCCGCGACGCCCGCGGCCGCCGCCATCCGCCCCAACCGCCTCGCCATCGTCCCCAGCTCTCCACGCACGGCACGTCCGAGGAAAGTGTCCTCGGTGATCAGCCGCCCTGTCATCCCAATACGTGAGAACTCACGGTCCGGTTCATCACAGGACCGGACCGCACGGGGCCCCGCGGACGCCGCCGGTACGTCAGCCGAGCAGGTCGGCGAGGGTCTCCCGCCGGGACGGGTGGCGCAGCTTGTGCATGCCCTTCGACTCGATCTGCCGGATGCGCTCGCGTGTCACCCCGTAGACCTTGCCGACCTCTTCGAGCGTCTTCGGCTCGCCGCCGGAGAGCCCGAACCGCATCGAGATCACCCCGGCCTCGCGCTCGGTGAGCGTCTCCAGGACGGCGTCGAGCTTGCCGCGCAGCATGGAGGACGCGACGACGTCGGCCGGATCGCCGCCCTCCGGGTCCTCGATGACGTCGCCGAGCTCGCCGTCGCCGTCCTCGCCGAGCGGGGTGTGCAGGGAAAGCGGCTCGCGGGCCTGCCGCCGCAGCCACTCCACCTT
This sequence comes from Actinomadura bangladeshensis, assembly GCF_004348335.1. Taxonomy (GTDB): domain Bacteria; phylum Actinomycetota; class Actinomycetes; order Streptosporangiales; family Streptosporangiaceae; genus Spirillospora; species Spirillospora bangladeshensis. The sequence goes on from NZ_SMJW01000200.1 coordinate 3,089, forward strand.
CTCGGGGGTGATGTCCAGCTCGACGGCCAGTTCCCGCGAGGTGGGCTCGCGGCCGAGGTCCTGCATCATGCGCCGCCGGACGCGCGTCATCCGGTTGAGGACCTCGACGACGTGCACCGGGATGCGGATGGTGCGGCTCTGGTCGGCGAGCGCGCGGCTGATGGCCTGCTTGATCCACCAGACGGCGTAGGTGGAGAACTTGAGGCCCCGGCGGTACTCGAACTTCTCGACGGCGCGGATCAGCCCGAGGTTGCCCTCCTGGACGAGGTCGTTCAGCGGCAGGCCGTGGCCCATGTAGCGCTTGGCGAGCGACACGACGAGGCGCAGGTTGGCCTCGACCATGTGCTGCTTGGCGCGGGCCCCGTCGGCGGCGATCCACTCCAGGTCCTCCTTGTCCTGGAGGCTGAGGTCGTCGCCGAGGGTCTCAAGGCGCTCGCGGGCGAACAGGCCGGCCTCGATGCGCTTGGCCAGGTCGACCTCCTGCTCGGCGGTGAGCAGCGCGGTGCGCCCGATGCGGGACAGGTAGTCCTTCATCGGGTCGACGAGGTTCACGGTGGCGCGGGGGGACGCGCTCGGCGCGTGGCTGGCGTTCAGGGCGGTGTCCTTTGCTCGTCCGGCCGGGGGAGGGAACGGGGTCACGCGATCTCGGTACCCGTCTGCCCCGCGACATAAACTTAGAATGAACCTAGAAGTAGGTCAAGCATAAATTTAGGTCGAACTATGCCATGATGGTCGCATGGGACTGCGGGAGATGAAGAAGCAGCAGACGAGGCAGAACATCTCGGACCAGGCGACGCGCCTCTTCCTGCGGCACGGCTTCGACCGGGTCACGATCGCCGACGTCGCGGCGGCGGCGCAGGTCGCGAAGATGACCGTGACGAACTACTTCCCGCGCAAGGAGGACCTCGCACTCGATCTGCACGAGGAGTTCGTCGGCCTGCTGGCCCGCACCGTCGCCGGCCGGGCGCCCGGCGAGTCCGCGCTCGCCGCGCTCCGCCGCGCCTTCCTGGACGCCGCGCACCGGCGCGACCCGGTCATCGGCTTCTCCGGCCCCGACTTCGCCCGCATGATCACCGAGAGCCCGGCGCTGGTCTCCCGGCTCCGCGAGTTCCACGAGGAGCGCGAGGACGCTCTGGCCGCCGTCCTCGCCGGGGAGACCGCGGCCGCCCCGGACGACCCGCTCCCCCGCCTGGTCGCCGCCCAGCTCGGCGCCGTCCACCGCGTCCTGTTCCAGGAGACCCTGCGCCGCAGCCTCGACAACGAGCCCCCGGACCAGATCGCCGCCGCCCTCACCAAGTCCGCCCGGACGGCGTTCGACCTCCTGTCCCCCTCGCTGAACGACTACGCGGTGCGCTGACGCACAAGCCGCCGGCACGGGGTCTTGCGGCGCCGACCTGCGCGCCGCAAGACCCCGCTGGGCCGTGCTCAACCCTCCTGGATGACCAGGAGCAGGTCCCCTGCCTGGACGGGGGTGGCCGCGGGGACGGCCAGGCGCGCGACGGTCCCGGCGACCGGGGCGGTGATGGCGGCCTCCATCTTCATGGCCTCGATCGTGGCCACCACATCACCCGCGGCGACCTGGTCGCCCTTGGCGGCGCGCAGGGTGACCGAGCCGTCGAACGGGGCGGCGACGTGGCCGGGTTCGGACGGGTCGGCGCGCTCGACCGGCGGCGCGTCCGACACGACCGACTTGTCGCGGACGGACAGGGTGCGCAGCTGGCCGTTCACCGAGCAGATGACCTGCCGGACGCCCGCCTCGTCGACGGCGCCGACCGCCTCCAGCCCGGCGAGCACGCGGACGCCCGGTTCGAGGTCGAACGCGACCTCGTGCCCGGTGCGGAGCCCGTAGAGGAACGGGCCGGTGGGCAGGACGGAGAGGTCGCCGTAGGCGGCCCTGGCCTCGCGGTAGTCCTTCGCGGGCCCGGGGAAGAGCAGGCGGTCGAGGGTGTCGCGGACCTCCGGCCCGGCCAGGGCCTTCTCCTCCGCGCCGTCCAGTTCCGCCCTGGCGGGCGTGTACTGGCGCCCTGCGAGGGCCTTGGTGCGGAAGGGCTCGGGCCAGCCGCCCGGCGGGTCGCCCAGCTCGCCGTTGAGGAACCCGATGACGCTGTCGGGGATGTCGTAGCGGTCGGGGTTCTCGGCGAAGTCGTCGGGGTCGGCGCCCGCGGCGACGAGGTGCAGGGCGAGGTCGCCGACGACCTTGCTGGACGGGGTCACCTTCACCAGCCGCCCGAGGATCGCGTCGGCCGCCGCGTAGCAGCGCTCGATCTCCTCGAAGCGGTCGCCGAGGCCGAGCGCGACCGCCTGCTGCCGCAGGTTGGACAGCTGCCCGCCCGGGATCTCGTGCCGGTAGACGCGCCCGGTCGGCGACGGCAGCCCCATCTCGAACGGCGCGTACAGCTTGCGGACGGCCTCCCAGTACGGCTCCATCGCGGTGAGCGCGCCGAGGTCGAGCCCGGTGGCGTGGTCGGTGAAGTCGGTCGCGGCCACGATCGCCTGGAGCGGCGGCTGGCTCGTGGTCCCCGAAAGGGGGGCGGCGGCTCCGTCCACCGCGTCGACACCGGCTTCGATGGCGGCGATGTAGGTGCCGATCTGCCCGCCGGCCGTGTCGTGGGTGTGGAGGTGGACGGGCAGGTCGAAACGCTCGCGCAGGGCCCTGACGAGTGTGCGCGCGGCGGGTGCGCGGAGCAGGCCGGCCATGTCCTTGATGCACAGGATGTGGACGCCCGCCTCGACCAGTTCCTCTGCGAGCCGCAGGTAGTAGTCGAGCGTGTAGAGGTTCTCGCCGGGGGACGAGAGGTCGCCCGTGTAGCAGAGCGTCCCCTCCACAAGGGCGTGGGTCTGGAGCGCGGCGTCGATGGCCGGACGCATGCGTTCCACGTCGTTCAGAGCGTCGAACACACGGAAGATGTCGACGCCCGTACTGGCGGCCTCCTTCACGAAGGCGCGCGCCACCGAGTCGGGGTAGGGCGTGTAGCCGACGGTGTTGCGGCCGCGCAGCAGCATCTGGATGCACAGGTTCGGCGCTTCCTCACGGATCGCGGCCAGCCTGTCCCAGGGCGACTCGCCGAGGAAGCGGAGCGCGACGTCGTACGTCGCGCCGCCCCACGCCTCGATGGAGAGCAGCTCCGGTGTCATGCGGGCCAGGTAGGGCGCGGCCGTGAGCAGGTCGTAGGTGCGTACTCGCGTCGCGAGGAGCGACTGGTGCGCGTCCCGGAAGGTGGTGTCGGTGACGGCCAGCGCGCTCTGGTTCCGGAGCTGTTCGGCGAACGCGCGCGCGCCGAGGGCCAGCAGCCGGTCGCGCGAGCCCTCCGGGAAGGGGCCGTCCAGGTCGAGGGGCGGCAGCTTCGTCGCCGGGTCCAGGTCGGTCGGCGCGTCGCCGTGCGGCTTGTTGACGGTCACGTCCGCCAGGTACCGGACGAGGCGGGTCGCGCGGTCGCCGCTCGACCGGGCCGTCAGCAGCTCCGGGTGGTCGGCGATGTAGGACGTCGTGACGCCGCCCGCGCGGAAGTCCGGCTCGTCCAGCAGCGCCTGCAGGAACGGGATGTTCGAGGCGACCCCGCGGATGCGGAACTCGGCGACGGCCCGGCGCGCCCGGCGCACCGCCTCCTCGAACGTCCGGCCGCGGCAGGTCAGCTTGACCAGCAGCGAGTCGAAGTGCGGGGACACGATCGCGCCGCCGTAGGCGGTGCCGGTGTCGAGCCGCACCCCGGCGCCGCCCGGCGACCGGTACGCCGAGATCTTCCCGGTGTCGGGGCGGAAGCCGTTCGCCGGGTCCTCGGTGGTGATGCGGCACTGGACGGCGAAGCCGCTGACGGTCACGTTCTCCTGCGCGATGCCGAGGTCGGCGAGGGTCTCGCCGCCCGCGATGCGCAGCTGGCTCTGCACGAGGTCGACGCCGGTGACCTCCTCGGTCACGGTGTGCTCGACCTGGATGCGCGGGTTCATCTCGATGAAGACGTGCTCGCCGCGCTCGTCCACCAGGAACTCGACGGTGCCCGCGTTCTCGTAGCCGATCTCGCGGGCGAACGTCACGGCGTCCTCGCAGAGCCGCGCGGCGACGGCCGCGTCCAGCCGCGGCGCGGGCGCGATCTCGACGACCTTCTGGTGGCGTCGCTGCACCGAGCAGTCGCGCTCGCGCAGGTGGACCATGTGCCCGGCGCCGTCCGCGAGGACCTGCACCTCGATGTGGCGGGGGCGGTCGACCGCCTGCTCCAGGAACACGGTCGCGTCGCCGAACGCGCTCTCGGCCTCGCGGCGCGCCGTGTCGACGGCGGCCTCCAGGTCCTCGCGGTTGTCGACGCGGCGCAGGCCGCGCCCGCCGCCGCCGGCCGCGGCCTTGACGAACAGCGGAAACCCGACCTCGTCGGCCGCCGCCAGCTCCTCCCCCGGCGCGGGCGTCGCCGAGCGCAGCACGGGCAGGCCCGCGCGCCGCGCCGCCGCGACCGCCTCGATCTTGTTGCCGGCCAGGCTGAGCACGCGGGACGGCGGGCCGACGAACTTGATCCCGTTGCGCTCGCACGCCTGGGCCAGCTCCGGGCTCTCCGACAGGAACCCGTACCCGGGGTACACGGCGTCGGCGCCGACCCGCAGCGCGGTCTCCACGATGCCGTCGACGTCGAGGTACGCGCGGACGGGGTGGCCGCGCGTCCCGATCTCGTACGCCTCGTCCGCCTTCTGCCGGTGCAGGGACAGCCGGTCCTCGTGCGCGTAGACGGCGACGCTGGCGATGCCGAGTTCGTAGGCCGCGCGGAAGGCGCGCACGGCGATCTCGCCCCGGTTGGCGACGAGCAGCTTTCTGATCAACGTATCTCTCCCAGGAGACGCTCGGGCGGGTCCGCCCGCGTCCGAGGCCTCCCGGGCTCCACGCTGAGCCGCTCAGGGCGCGGCCACCCCGGCGGGCGAACCGAGTCTTGCGATACCTACCCAGTTGAGCGGTCGGGGCAGCCTCGCAGAGCGGCTGAGATGTGTGAACAAAGTGATAGATAGCGCTTAGAGGGAAAAACGCACGATTGTTCCTATCGCGGGGCGTTACCCCGCGCGACCGGCGGCGGCGCGCACCCGGCGGCCCCTAGCGTGCGCGTTCGCGCCAGAGGCGCAGGCCCAGCAGCCCGGCGGCGATCACGGCGCCGGCGAAGAGGCCGCCGAGGAGGGCGACCGGGAGGTCGTCCACCGCGAGGACGCCCCACGCGACCGCGAGGAGGACGAGAAAGGCGAGGTAGCAGACGACGAAGAGGTGGAAGCGCCCGCTCCAGAAGGTCCGCCGTGCCGGGGCCTCCGGCGGCAGGGCGACCTCGCCCTCCAGCCCGAGCATGACCGCCTTGGGCCGCTTGAAGTACTCGAAGTGGAACCAGCTGCCGCACGGCTCCCAGCCGTCCGGCGCGAGGCGCTCGGCGACGGCGGCGCGGGTGCGGGGCAGCGCGATCTCGCGGCGGTACTCCCAGCGCAGCGGGTGGTCGCCGGCGCGGCGGCTGACGAAGCGGCCGGCCGAGTCGACGCGCTCGACCTCCCATCCCTCGTCGCCGTAGCGGTTCAGCACCTCGCGCTCGTGGAACGCGTCGGCGCGCCACGTCCAGGTCTCGGCCGTGTCCGGGGGGACGGCGCCCGCGCTCGTACCGGCATCGGGGTCGTGGTCGAGGCCGGTGTCGCGGGCGAGCCGCGCGGCGAACTCCTCCGGCGCGCCGAACTCGCGCACCGGATCGGTGCCGGACTCGGCCGCGAAGGCCGCGAGGTCGGCCACGGTCCGGTCGACCTCGGCGGCGGGCAGGCCGCGGCCGCGGAGCCGTTCCGCCAGCTCGTCGAAGTAGGGGTGCGTCATCGGTCGGCTCCCTGGGTGAGCATCGTGCGGACTGATTCGTCGAACTCCAGCCACAGGCCGCCCTGCTCGGCGAGCGTCCGGCGTCCCGCGTCGGTGAGGCGGTAGTAGCGGCGGCCGGGGCCGCGCTCGGCGGCGCGGAACTCCGCGGCGACCAGCCCCGCCTCCTCCAGCCGGTTGAGGACGGGGTACAGCGTGCCGCCCTTGATCTGCCCGAGGCCCGCGCCCGCGAGCGTCTTGGCGATCTCGTACCCGTAGCTCTCGCCGCCGGTCAGGCTGGCGAGGACCAGCAGGTCGAGGACGCCCTTGAGCCAGCTGGCGCGGCGATCAGCGGCCACTGCGGTCAACTCCCGGAGGGTGTGTCGGTTCAACAAGCTAGACCGTACTGCTAGCTAGTTAGGAATGCAACCTAGATAGTGGGGCGGCCCACCAGCGTCCGGATCCGGACGTGAAGAAAAGCGCCGATCACTCGGAATAGCGAGAAGGATCTTGCGGTTGCAACTACCGTGCGAACACCGGCGATCCGGGTAGCACCTGTCCACGACCCAGGGAGGCGACCGTGCCGAGCAGCATCCCCCGCACCCGTTCCAATCGCGAACGCAAACATCTGAAGACGACGTCGCTGCGCGCCCTCGCGGTGGCGGCCCAGTTGGAACGCAACCACGCCCTGGAGGGTCCACCGGGCACAGAGAACGGCCGGGTGGAGTCCGTCCCTGAGCGTCGGACGCCCGACCCGGCCTGACACCCGCTCCGCCTGGACCGATCTCCGTCTGGGCGCCGCAAGCCCCCGTGCACCGCGCACGGGGGTTTCGTCGTCTCGGAGGGTCTAGGCGGTGGCCGCGTTGAAGAGCATGTGGACGGCGGCGCGCGCGCGTTGCCTCCCCACGCTCTCGACCATGGCGGCGATGTGCTCGGCGCCGAGTACGGCCAGAAGCGCGTGCGCGGCCGCTTCGCCGTCCGGGACGGCGTCGCCCATCTGATCGAGCAGTATCACCAGGTGCCGATGCCAGAATCCGTAGGCGCCGATGCGATACCGCGCCCCGGGGGAGGCGGTCTCGGACATGCGCACCAGGGAGAGATGGTCCAGCGCGTAGTCGAGGTAGGCGTCGGCGAAGGCGTGCAGACGGTCGGACGGCGAGACCGTCGCGTCGCCCTTGCCGGGGCCGAGCGGGGCCGGGCCGGACAGGATCGCGTCCTGCAGGTCGCGCTCGCGCTGGTTCAGCAGGGCGGCGGCCAGCCCAGCCTTGTCGCCGAACCGGCGGAAGAGGGTGCCCTTGCCGACGCCCGCCGCGGCGGCGACGGCGTCCATCGAGACCGACTCGACCCCGTGCCGCGCGAAGAGCACGGCCGCCGCGTCCAGCACCTTCACGCGGTTGCGCGCGGCGTCGGCGCGCTCCTTGGGCGGCGGCGTCCGCATCAGTTCGAGGTCGACGCGCCGCCCGGTCGCGGCTCCGCGGTCCATCGGCGGCCTCCTCGTCGGGTCAACCGGACTATAGTCCCATTCGACCGCGGGCGGGCGCGCGGGCGGCGATGCCGCGGACTGGAGATCAAGTACGGCGCTGAGCGCCTACCATCGTGTGGCCGTAGTCTTGCCCAAGGTGTGCGGACGAGGCGCGAGCGACGGGGAGCGAGTGGTGTGACGGACAGGACGATGCCGGACGCCCTGCCACTGCGGTCGGGAGACCCGACCGAGCTGGGCGGATACGAGATCCTCGGCCGCCTCGGAGAGGGTGGTCAGGGCGCGGTCTTCCTGGGCCGCAGGGCCGGCGAGACCGGAACGGTCCGCGCCGCCGACCACGTCGCCGTCAAGCTGCTGCACGGCGGGCTCACCGGCGACGGGTCGGCCCGCGCGCGCTTCGTCCGCGAACTGGAGGTCGCCAAGCGGGTCGCGCGGTTCTGCACCGCGCAGGTGCTCGACGCGGACGTCGCGGGCGACCAGCCCTACATCGTCAGCGAGTACGTGCCCGGCCTGTCCCTGCACCACGTCGTGCGGTCGGAGGGCCCGCGCAGGGGCGGCGCGCTGGAGCGGCTCGCCGTCAGCACCCTGACCGCGCTCACCGCGATCCACCAGGCCGGGATCGTCCACCGCGACTTCAAGCCGCACAACGTGGTGATGGGGCCGGACGGTCCGCGCGTCATCGACTTCGGCGTCGCGCGCGCGCTCGGCGCGGCCGGTGAGACGCAGAACGTCGGCACGCCCGCCTACATGTCGCCCGAGCACTTCACCGGCGGCGAGGTCGGGCCCGCGTCGGACATGTTCGCGTGGGGCACGACGATGGCGTTCGCCGCGACGGGACGTCCGGCGTTCGGCAACGACGAGATGGCCACGGTCATGCACCGGATCCTGACCATGGAGCCCGACCTCGGCGACCTGCCCGAACCGATGCGCGAGCTGGTGCTGGCCTGCCTGAACAAGGAGCCCGCGCAGCGTCCCACCGCGCGCCAGGCCCAGGAGCGCCTCGTCGGCGCGGCCAGCGGCACGACCTCGGCGGGGGTGCCCGTGCCGCCGCTGCCCGCCTTCCCCGGGCTGCCGGTGGACCCGGCCGCGCCCGGGAGCGCCGGGACGCCGCACAGTGCGACGGACCCGCACGCGTCGCCGTCCGCGATGGCGGGCGCCCTGCTGCCTCCCGACCACGTCACGGACCCGTCCGGCGTCAGGCACCGGACCGCTCCGCAGCCGCCGCCCTACGACGCGCTGACCCCGCCTCCGGGCGCACCCGGCGAGATGCCGGCCGGGATGCAGCATGTGCCGCCGGCGGTTCCGCCCGTCCCGTCAGGGCCTCCTGGGGCATCACATCCCGACCGGCCGGACGGCAGGAAGCGCGGGCGGCTGATCGTGCCCCTCGCGGCCGCGGCGGCCGTCGCGGTCGTCCTGGGGGGCGGCGCGGCCTGGGCCGCGACACGGGGCGGCGACGACACGGGCAAGAAGCAGCAGGTCGCGGCCTCGGACCAGAACCACGACGCGCAGGGCGCCGCCGGAAGTGCGGACGGCGCCGGCAACGCGGCCGAGAACCCGGCCGAGAAGAAGAGCGGGCAGCCGCAGACCGGCAAGAGCGGAGCGCCCGCCTCCCCTGGCACGTCCAAGAAGCCCGGGGCACCGCAGCAGCCGAGCGGGTCGAAGCCCACGACGGGCACGGGGGGCACCGCAGGCGGAGGCGGAGGCTCCACGCCCGTCCAGGAGCCCGCCAACAAGTACACCCCGCAGCAGGCGTGCAACAGCGGCGGCCACGGCGGCGGTTACTACGTGCAGCGGTCGCTGAGCGTCTCCGGGGGCGTGGCCTACCTGCTCTACAACAGCTCCGGCTACAACTGCGCGGTCACCATGAAGACCAAGAACGTCGGCAAGGCGTCACCGGTCTCGGTGTGGATCCAGAAGCAGGGCGGCAGTTCCATCGCCGACAGCGGATCGTTCGCCTGGTACGCCGGGCCCGTGTACGTGAAGGCTCCCGGGGTGTGCGTCAGGTTCGGCGGCAACGGCCGCAGCGCGCCCTACGGCAACTGCGGGTAGGTCTCCCGAGCAACGCGAAAGGCCACCCTCGCGCCTGGGGTGGCCTCTTGTTCTTCGTCGGCGGGGTTCTGCCGGACGGACGGGCCGACGTTCGGTTTTCCGGAGCCGACCCGCCGCTGTTCCCCTGTTTGGCGGTTTTCCGATGGTTCAGTTACGGGAGGCGATGAGATGGTCGAAGTCGCCGTCCTTGGCTCCAAGGATCAGCGCCTCGATCTCGGGGCGGGTGTAGATCAGGGCGGGACCGTCGGGATGGCGGGAGTTCCGCATCGCCACCCGCCCACCGGGCAGTTCGGCGATTTCCACACAGTTCCCCTGGGAGTTGCTTCGCCGGGACTTCAGCCACCGCGCTCCGGCGAGGTCGGCGGCCGGCATCCCGTTGTCGTAATCGGTTTGGAGCATCATGTCTCTCTGAGAAGATCACCGAGAAGCTCGACGGTGCGTTCCGGGGTCGCACTGTCGACGCACAGGCGTTCCATCGCCTGCAGATAGGTGTCGACGTCGTCGCGCTTGTCCAGGTACATCGCGCCGGTCAGGTTCTCGACGTAGACCACGTCCGGCAGGTCCTGCTCGGGAAAGCGCAGGATGGTGAAGGCCCCTCCCTCGGCGGCGTGGCCGCCGAACCGGAACGGCATGATCTGGATGGTGACGTTGGGCAGCTTGGACATCTCGATGAGGTGCTCGAACTGACCCCGCATCACCTCCGGACCGCCGATCGGACGGCGGAGCGCGCCCTCGTCCACCACGGCCCACAGCCGCGGGGCGTCCGGGCCGGTGAGGCGTTCCTGACGTTGCATGCGCAGTTCCACGCGCTGGTCGATCTCGTGCTCGGCGGCTCCGGCGTTGCCCAGGCGGATCACCGCACGCGCGTACCCCTCCGACTGCAGCAGTCCCGGGACGAACTGCAGTTCATACGTGCGGATCAGCGCCGCCGACTCCTCCAGACCCACATAGGTCTGGAACCAGTTGGGCAGCACGTCGTTGTACCGGTGCCACCAACCGGGGGTGTTGGCCTCCCGCGCAAGCTGTAGCAGCGCCTCGCGTTCCGTCTTGTCGCTGACGCCGTACAACGTGAGCAGGTCGTCCACGTCGCGTTCCTTGAAGCTGACACGTCCGAGCTCAAGGCGGCTGATCTTCGACTCCGACGCACGGATGACGTAGCCGGCCTCCTGACGGGTCACTCCCCGCTGCTCGCGCAGACGGCGCAGCTGGGACCCGAGCAGGATCCGACGAACCGTCGACCCGCTTCCCGGCGTCTCTGGAGTCACGCCCAACCTCCCGGCTATTCGGCGGACAGCGAACCTAGTGTGCCACTGGCCTGAGTGTCCTGCGGTTACCTCCGTTCACCCGGTTGCGATCCGCGTCGCCCCACACCCTCACAACGCGGATGCACGTGCATTGGGCCTTGCATTCGCACGCTACGATGCGCAGGATAACGCACGAGACTTCCGAGCCACGGCTGCACAACGAGATCACTCTGCGGGGTCCGGTGGAATGACGTCACGCCACGCGCACGACGACACGCGGTGGGAGCTCGGCCCCCTCGCGGGGCCGGCCGGCCCACGGGACCGCGCTGGGCGTTCGACGCCCGTCCCGGAGTCGGTGGACCTGCCGCCGCGGCTGGAGACGGCCGTCACGGCGCTCACCCGGCTGCGCGGCTCGACCGTGTCGTTCACCGTGGAGCCCGATCCGGAATCGGTCACCGCGGCCCGCCACTTCGCGCTCTGCCGGCTCGCCGAATGGAACCTCTCCGAACTCGCCGACGACGTCGGCCTCGTCGTCTCCGAACTCGTCACGAACGCACTGCGGCACAGCGGAGGGGTGAACTCCGGCGGGCGGCCGGGCGTCGACGTGCACCGCGAGGGCGTGTACGGCGACCCGGCCGACCCGCTGGGCTCCGCACCGTCCGCGATCCGGCTGCGGCTGGGGCACGAGGCCCCGTGGCTGCTCTGCGGGATCATGGACGCCAGCCGCACCGCGCCGCGCCGCAAGGAACCCGACTACATCGCCGAGACGGGACGCGGGCTCCACCTCGTCGAGTCGTTCAGCGTCCGGTGGGGCTGGCGTGCACTGCACCAGGGCAAGGTGGTGTGGGCACTGTTCCGTTCTCCTTGAACGGGATGCGCTTGAGTGGGACGCGCTTGACCTGAGGGCGTAACGGAGCGCGACAGGGGTAACTATTCATTTCCCCCGGCGGGCACCCCCGATGGGCCCGACGAGACGTGCGGACGAAAGGAGCACCGGTGGACTTCGCCGTCGAGCACCGCGTCGAGAAGGGCCTCACGGTCGTCAAGATCAGCGGTGAGATCGACGTCTTCACCAGCCCCCGGCTGCGGGAGGCGCTGCTCGACATCATCGACAACGGCGGTGCGCACCTCGTCATCGACCTCGGTGAGGTGACGTTCCTCGACTCCACGGGCCTCGGCGTGCTGGTCGGCATCTACCACCGGCTCCGCGCGCGGGACGGATCGATGTCGTTCATGGGCGTGAACGACCGGGTGCGCCGGGTCTTCCACGTGACCCAGCTCACCAAGATCTTCGTGCTGCACCGCTCCCTGGAGGAAGCGATCGCGGCCCACGAGTCCGCCGCTCCCTGACCCCTTCGCTCCGACTCCCGACCTCTGCTCCCCTCGCCCCCTGTCTCTTA
>NZ_SMJW01000201.1 GCF_004348335.1 Actinomadura bangladeshensis
ATGTTTATAAAGGACAGGGGGCACGGTGTGGGCGTCGGCTTGTCGAGTGAGGGGGTTGCATGGCGCCGTTGGACGGACTGCGGGTGCTCGATCTGACGATGTGGCGGCCCGGGCCGTATGCGACGCAGTTGCTCGCGCAGCTCGGCGCCGATGTGATCAAGGTGGAGCCGCCCGGCGGGGAGCCGATGCGGATGTTCCGCGACCACTTCGACGTCCTCAACCGGCACAAGCGCAGCATGGTGCTCGATCTGAAGTCGGCGGACGGGCGGGCGAGGCTCAAGGAACTGGCCGAGGACGCCGAGGTGTTCGTCGAAGGGTTCAGGCCCGGTGTCGCCGAGCGGCTGGGCGTCGGGCACGAGGTCCTGCGGGAACTCAACCCGCGGCTCGTCTACTGCTCCATCTCCGGATACGGGGCGGAGGGGCCGCTGCGCGACGTTCCAGGGCATGACATTAACTACCGGGCATATGCCGCGGCGCTGGAGCCGGACGCCGTGTCCCCGGAGGCCGACGAGCTTCCGATCGCCGACATGTCGGCCGCGACGATGGCGGCGTTCGCGATCACCGCGGCCGTGCTCAAGGCCCGCGCCACCGGGGTCGGCGACCGTATCGACCTCGGTATGGCGGACGTCCTCGCGCACTGGGTCGGCACCGTCCCGGAGGCGACGCAGCGGTCGGGTGCCGGGCCCGTCCCCGGCTACGGCGTCTACCCGACGAAGGACGGCCGGAAGATCACGCTCGGGGTCGTGTCGGAGGAGCGGTTGTGGGCCGCGTCCTGCCGCGCGCTGGGCATCGAGGAGCACGCCGATGTCCCGTTCATGGAGCGGCTCGGGCGGATCGGCGAGCTGGACGGCGCCGTCGCCGCCGCAGTGGCGAAGCTCACTATGGATGAGGCCATCAAGCGGCTGACCGCGGCCGGAGCCCCCGTGGCGCCCCTGCTGTCGCACGCCGAGATGCTCGCCCTCGACCACTTCGAGCAGCGCAAGATCCAGGAGGAGGGGCCCGTCCGGACGAGCGTCCACCCGCCGCTTCCCGAGGGGGCCGTCGCCGAGTTGGACGCGCACAGGGGCCAGTCCTGGCGTCTCACGCGCTGAAATTCAGGTGGGAATGTCGTACCCGTTTGGCATGCTTGTGACGTGAACGTGCGTGCGATGAGTCCGGTGCTGGTCGGCAGGGCGGTGGAGCTGGCGGAGCTGCGGGACGCCCTTGCCGCCGCACCAGGGGCCGTACTCGTCGGCGGTGACGCGGGGCTCGGCAAAACGCGCTTGATCAGGGAGTTCGCCCGGTCCGTCGAGGGGCAGGCGAACGTTCTCGTCGGGGGCTGCCTGGAGCTCGGCTCCGACGGCCTGCCGTTCGCGCCGTTCACGACCGTCCTGCGGGGCCTCGTGCGGGACATCGGCATCGAGGGGGTCGCCGAGCTGGTCCCGCGCGGTGACACCGGCGGCCTCGCGCGGCTGCTGCCCGAGTTCGGGGAGCCGGAGTCGGACGCCGCGTCGGGGGAGGAGCGCGCCCGGCTGTTCGAGGTCGTGCTGACGCTGCTGGAGCGGCTGGCCGAGAAGGGCCCGGTCGTGCTGGCCATCGAGGACGCGCACTGGGCCGACCGCTCCACCCGCGACCTGCTCGCCTTCCTGGTGCGCAACCTCGGCGGCGGGCCCGTGCTGATCGTCGCGACCTACCGGACGGACGAGCTGCACCGCACCCATCCGCTGCGCCAGCTGCTCGCCGGGCTGGAGCGGCTCGAACGCGTCCGCCGGGTGGAGCTCGGCAAGCTGACCCGCGCCGACGTGTCCGCGCTCGTCGCCCAGCTGCTCGGCCACAGCCCGCAGCCGGGTCTCGTCGAGCGGATCGAGGCCCGCAGCGAGGGCAACCCGCTGTTCATCGAGACGCTGCTCGACGACGACGGCGAGCTGGCGTGCGAGCTGCCCGAATCGCTGCGCGACCTGCTGCTCGCCGGTGTGCAGCGGCTCCCCGAGGAGACGCAGGACGTCCTGCGCGACGCCAGCGGCGGCAGTACCCGCATCGAGCACGCGCTGCTCGCGGCCGTGTCCGGGCTCGACGACGCCGCGCTGACCCGCGTGCTTCGGCCCGCCGTCGCCGCCAACGTGCTCGTCGTGGACGGTGACGGATACGCGTTCCGGCACGCACTGATCCGCGAGGCCGTCCACGACGACCTGCTGCCGGGTGAGCACACGCGGCTCCACACCCGCTATGCCGAGACCCTCGAGAACGACCCTTCCCTCGTCCCCGCCGGGCGGCTGTGGGTGGAGCTGAGCTACCACTGGAAGCAGGCCCACAACAGCACGTGGGCGCTGGTCGCGTCCTGGCGCGCCGCCGGTGAGGCGCGCAAGGCGCTCGCCTACGCCGAGTGCCTGGCGATGCTCGAACGCGTCCTCCAGCTATGGGACCGGGTCCCGGACGCCGTGGAGCGAATCGGCGCCGACTACGTCAAAGTGCTGGTGGACGCAGCCACCGCCGCCGACCTGGCCGGCGAGTACGACCGCGGCATCAAGCTCGTCACGGCTGCGCTCAAGGAGGTCGAGGCCGCGGCCGGGGAGCGCGACACCGAGCGCTGGGCGATGCTGCTGGAGCTGCGCGGACGCATGCGCAACCAGATGGCGCGCCCCGGCTTCGTCGAGGACCTGCGCGAGGCGGTGCGGGCGCTGCCGGCCGACCCGCCGACCGTGCTGCGCGCCAGGGCCCTGTCGACGCTCGCCAACTACGTGCGCATCACCTCCGGCATCGCCGAGGCCCGCAGCGCGGCGCAGGAGTCCCTGGAGATCGCGCGCAAGCTCGGCGACCCGGTCGCCGAGGCCGAGGCGCTCATCACGCTGTTCTGCGCCGACATCGACTACGGGTGCGACGAGGGCCTCGCCGAGGTCGAGGCCGCCGCCGACCGGGCCGGCAACCATCCGGTGCTGCTCCGCTACTGCGTGATCAAGTCGCATTTCCTGGAGGGCAGCGGACGTCACGCCGAGGCCGCCGCCGTCGCCGCGCGCGGCAAGGAGCTGGCCCGCGAGTACGGGGTGGCCCGCACCCAGGGCACGTTCCTGTCCATCAACCAGGCCGAACCGCTGGTCTCCCTCGGCCGGTGGGACGAGGCCATGGCCGTGATGAACCACGCTCTGGAGCAGGACCCGGCCATCACCACCCGCACCTCCCTGCTCGTCCTCACCGGGTGGGTGGCGCTGGCGCGCGGCGACCTGGCGACCGCGCGGCAGCGGCTCGGCATGTCCCGCGAGCTCAAGAAGCTCAGGATGAAGTGGCTGAAGACGCAGGACTACTTCAGCACGCTGTGGCTGGAGACGAACCTCGCGCTGGCGGAGGGACGTCCCGGCGCCGCGCTCGATGCGGTGCGGCCCGTCCTCGACCATCCGGGTCTGCCCGACGACGCCCGCTACGCCTGGCCCGTGCTGATCGCGGGCGCCGCGGCGTGCGCCGAGCTGGGCGACGCCGCCGCCGGTGAGCTGCGGAAGATCGAGGAGCGCGCCGCCGGGCTCCGCTCCGCGGGCGCCCTCCAGCGCGCGCACTGCCGCACGTTCGCCGCCGAACTGGCCCGCGCCCGCGGCGTCCTCGACCGGGCCGCCTGGGCCGAGGCCGCCGCCGCGTGGGAGGAGCTCGGCAACCCCTACCACCGGGTCCGCGCGCTGCTCCGGTTCGCGGAGGCGACGCTGGCGGGCGGCGACCACGACGCCGCGGCGGACGCGCTGCGCACCGCCGCCGAGCTGGCCGGCGGGCTGGACGCCCGGCCCCTCGCCGAGCAGATCGCCGACCTGCGGCGCCGCACCCGGGCGCCGCGCCGCGGCGACGCCTCGGCGCCGCTCGGGCTGACGCCCCGCGAGTTCGAGGTGCTCCGCCTGGTCGCCGAGGGGCGCAGCAACCGCGACATCGCCGCGGCGCTGTTCATCTCGGTGAAGACCGCCAGCGTCCACGTGTCGAACATCCTCGGCAAGCTGGACGTGGCGAGCCGCGGCGAGGCCGCCGCCACCGCCCACCGCCTCGCGCTCTTCGCCGCCCCGAAGACACCGGCGTGATTCGTGGCGGGGGACCTCCCCTCCCGGGTCCCCCGCCCCGAACCGTCGGACCACACGGGAACTACGTGGCCGGCCGGCCGGGGAGCGTCCCGCGGAAGCAGGCGGTGCTTCTCCGTCCGGAGAGGCGGTCCGCGACCCGACCGGCCACTGCCCAGTGTCGTGGGCGCGGGGCCGCGAAGGCGCGCGGGACATACCGTTCGGGCCGAGAGAAAAAAGCGACGGCGACGGTCCGGGTTCCGTGACCCGTCGCCGTCGCCGTCGCCCGAGCGCTGGTCAGCGCGGGACGCGCGCGACGCAGATGACCGTCTGCCCGAACGGGGGCCGGACCACGCGCTCGATGGTGCGGGTCAGCGGCACGACCGTCCGGTCGTAGATCTTGACGAGCTTCGGGTCGGGGTAGCCGGCGCCGCCGCGGCGGACCGCGAACCACCAGGCGATGCCGCCGAGGAAGTTGATCGGCTTCAGCACCTCGGGGACGAGCCCCGCCGCCCGGACCGACGCCTCCAGCGTCGCCGGCGTGTACCGGGTGACATGACCGACCTTGCGGTCGAAGTCGCCGTAGAGCTGCATGTAGCCGGGCACCCAGATGACGATGCGGCCGCCGGGCTCGGTGACGGCGGCGAGGTCGCGCAGCGCCTGGACGTCGTCCTTGATGTGCTCCAGGACGTTCATCATCACGACCGTGTCGACCTTCTGCCGGATCTCGATCTCGGCCGGCAGGGCCAGGTCGATGACCTCGACGTCGTCGTTGCCGTCGTAGCGCTTGCGCAGCTCGCCGACGCAGTACGGGTCGTTGTCGCTGACGACGAGGTAGTCGAGGCGTCCGGCGAACTGCTCGGAGAAGTGCCCGAGGCCCGAGCCGACCTCCAGCATGGACCGGCCCACGTGCGGGGCGATCGTGTCGTACTCGTACTTGCGGTAGTTGCGGGCCTCGTCCCCGCCCAGGTGGTTCTCCAGCGCGCCCTCCCCGGCGGCCGGCTGGACGATCTCCCCGTCGGGCGCGGGCCCGGGGGCCGGCGCGGTCTTCTTCGGACCGCTGCCGAGGAGCTTGAGGAGGGCGCCTGCGATGGACTTCTTCTGACCTGGTGACTGCATACTTCCCGCTCGCTGGGTGCGTTTGCGTTCGGCTTCTCGTTCGCCGGATCGAAGAGCCGACCCGCTCGGGGCGCGTCCGATCTCAGGCACGAAGGTCGGGTCAGTCTATCCATGCGTGTACGCCGCACGGCCCCCAGTGACCGCGCAGTGACCGCACCGTTGACCGCGCCGCGCGGCTGCCCGCCGCGTGTCGCCTGGTCAGCCGATCGTGCGGTGCACCGACTCCTTCTCGCTCGCGCCCGGCTCGGACGGCGCGATCCACGGCCCCGGGATGGACGGGTCGAGGACGCCCTCCTCCACCCAGGCGAAGTCGCCGGCGAGGACGGCCCGCGCCAGCTTCACGTCCAGCGCGTCGGTGTTGCGCCACAGCCCGTCGAACAGCTCCTCGACCCGGACGCGCGCCTGCTTGCAGAACGCGTCGGCGAGCAGCAGCGCCGACTTGCCGGGCGCGCCGCCCGCCACCCCGCCGGCCGCCGAGGCGTCGGCGTGGGCGCGGACGCAGACCGCGCTCATCGCGTACAGCTCGGCGCCGATGTCGACCATCCGGCCGAGGAAGCCCTGCTTGCGCTCCAGGCCGCCCTGCCAGCGCCCGGCCGCGTAGAAGATCGAGCGGGCCAGCTTGCGGGACGCCCGCTCCACGTACCGCAGGTGCTTGGCGAGCGGCCCGAACTCGGGGTAGGAGCCCGGCCGCTGCCCGGCGCCGGTGACGAGCGTCGGCAGCCAGCGCGCGTAGAACCCGCCCGCCTTCGCCGCGGCCCGCGCCTTCTGCCCGGTGGAGGCGTCCGGGTCGATGATGTCGCCGGCCACCGACAGGTGCGCGTCCACGGCCTCGCGGGCGATCAGCAGGTGCATGATCTCGCTGGAGCCCTCGAAGATACGGTTGATGCGCAGGTCGCGCACCAGCTGCTCCACCGGTACGCCGCGCTCGCCGCGCGCCGCGAGCGACTCGGCGGTCTCGTAGCCGCGGCCGCCGCGCACCTGCATCAGCTCGTCCCCGACCTGGCACGCCATCTCCGACGCCCACAGCTTCGCGAGGGCCGCCTCGATGCGGATGTCGTTGCGCTCGTCGTCCGCGAGCTGGCTGGACAGGTCGAGCATCGCCTCCATCGCGTACGCGGTCGCCGCGATGAACGCGATCTTGCGGGACACCGCCTCGTGCTCGCCGACCGGCCGGCCCCACTGCACCCGCTCCCTCGACCACTCGCGCGCGATCTTGGCGGCCCACTTGCCGGCGCCCGCGCACATCGCGGGCAGCGACAGGCGCCCGGTGTTCAGCGTGGTGAGCGCGATCTTCAGGCCGGCGCCCTCCGCGCCGATCAGGTTCGCCTTCGGCACCCGGACGTCGTGGAACCGCGTCACGCCGTTCTCGATGCCGCGCAGCCCCATGAACGCGTTGCGGTTCTCGACCGTGATGCCGGGCGTGTCCATGTCCACGATGAACGCGGAGATGCCGCCGCGGTGCCCGGCCGACTTGGGGACGCGCGCCATCACGACGACGAGGTCGGCGATGACGCCGTTCGTCGTCCACAGCTTGACGCCGTTCAGGATGTAGTCGTCGCCGTCCGGGACGGCATGGGCGCGCAGCCGCGCCGGGTCGGAGCCGACGTCGGGCTCGGTCAGCAGGAAGGCGCTGACCTGCCGGGCGCAGCGCGGCAGCCACTCGTCCTTCTGCTCCGGCGTGCCGAACTGCTTCACCGGCTGCGGGACGCCGATGGACTGGTGCGCCGACAGCAGCGCGCCGAGCGCCGGCGACACCGACCCGACGACCATCAGCGCCCGGCCGTAGTACAGCTGGCTGAGCCCGAGACCGCCGTACTTCTCCGGGATCTTCATGCCGAGCGCGCCGAGGTCGCGCAGCCCGGCGATGACCTCGTCGGGGATGCGCGCCTCGCGCTCGATCAGCGCCCCGTCGACGCGGGTGGCGCAGAACTCGGTCAGCCGGGCGAGGAACTCCTCGCCCCTGCGCCGGTTCTCGCCCTCCGGCCGCGGGTGCGGGTGGATCAGGTCGAGCCGGAAATCGCCGAGGAAGAGCTGCTTGCCGAAGCTCGGCAGCCGCCACTCGGTCTCGCGTGCCTCTTCGGCGACCTTCCTGGCCGTCCGCTCGTCGACGTGCGTCTGGGTCTGCTGGCTCATGCTGATCGCATTTCCCGAGGTCGGGCCGGGAAACCATGGCCGCCGGGAAACCCGTCCGGGCGAGGGGGCGTGGCCGGATCGGGAAACCGGCGCTCGGCGGACGTCCGGGAGTGGTCCAATGGACGCAGAGCCGACCGGAGGCCCGGCCGGCCCGGGCCGGAGGGGTTCGCCGCGCGTCATGAGTGAGGCACGCAGACCGACGCTCATCGCCTCGGTGCAGCGCGCCCTGCGGCTCATGGAGGCGGTGGCGTCGCATCCGAGCGGCGCGCCCGCCAAGCAGCTCGCCCGCGAGGCCGGCCTGCCGCTCGCCACCGCCTACCACCTGCTGCGCACCCTGGCCCACGAGGGCTACGCGACCCGGCTGCCGGACGGCGCGTGGTTGCTCGGCGAGCGCGTCGAGGCCCTGCACGGGCGGAGCCGGACGCAGCAACTCCTGGCCCGGCTCCGTCCCACCCTCGTCGAACTGCGGGACGAACTCGGCGTCGCCGCCTATTTCGGCATGCACGTGGACGATGAGATCCGCCTCATCGACATCGCGGACGGGCCGCGCGCGCCCCGCGTCGACGTCTGGGTCGGCTTCGAGGACGCCGCGCACGCGACCGCGATGGGCAAGTGCGTGCTGAGCCAGTTCGACGAGGAGACCCGCCGCGACTACCTGTCCCGGCATCCCCTCGTCGACCTGACCCCGCACACCATCACCGAACCGGGACGCCTGCTGCGCTCGCTCGCGACGTCCGCGGCCGTGCGGTTCGACCGCGAGGAGTACGCCCTCGGCACCGGCTGCGCCGCCGTCCCGGTCACGGACGCGACGGGCTCCGTCGTCGGCGCCCTGGCCATCTCCTGCCGCCCGGCCAGACTCCCGCGGATCGAGCGGTCGGCCCACCGGCTCCATGCCACCGCCGACCGAATCCAGCGCGCGCTGACGCTCCCCGGCTGACCCTATTTCCGTGCGGCGAGAGTGTGGGCGACCAGTGCGTTGGCGTGGCCGTGCCCGAGGCCGTGCTCGGTTTTCAGCCAGCCCACGAGTTCCATGTGCTTGGTCAGGGGAGAGGCGTTGATGAGATCGATCCACTCCTGGACCGGGCGGCCGTACTTCTGTTCGATCGCGGGGAAGTAGCTGGCGGGGTTGCCCTTAGCCGGTGTGCTCATGCGCTGATGCTCCGTTCCGCTGGTGCGAAGGTCGTGTGGATTACCTCGGCGCTGGTGGCGGCGCCGAGCGGGTGGGGACGCCGTCGCCCGAAGCGGCCCCGATGCCGCCGGCGACGGGCACGCCGCCGGCGCGCAGCGCGTCGACGTCCGGGACGAAGCGCAGCACGGCAGCAGCACGTGGGACAGGAAGTAGTCGATGTTGCCCTGGATGCGGGTGGTGTGTCCGAACGAGAGCAAGCTTGTCTTTTACAACCACACTTTGTCAATCGAAGTTCGCGGTAGGATGTGCAGCATGACGGCTCGTGTGTACGGACAGTTCTGCGGGCTCGCCCGCGCGATGGAGATGGTGGGGGAGCGCTGGACCCTGCTGATCGTCCGGAACCTGCTGTCGGGGCCCCAGCGCTACACCGACCTGCGCAAAGGTCTGGCCACCATCCCGACCAACATCCTGTCGTCGCGCCTGAAGCAGCTCGAAGAGGCGGAGATCGTCACCCGCCGCGCGCTGCCGCACCCCGAACGCGCCGTCGTCTACGAGCTCACCGACTACGGCCGCGATCTCGAACCGGCGCTGGTCGCGTTCGGCCGCTGGGGTGCGCGCACCATGACCGCCCCGCGTCCCGGCGAGATCATCACGGCCGAGTCGGTCGCCATGGCCTTCCGCACCACCTACCGGCCGGAGGCCGCCCGCGGCGCCACGGTCGGCTACGAGGTCCGCATGGGCGACTTCACCCTCCGGCTGCAGATCACCGACGGGACGCTGACGGCTGGCATCGGCCCGCACCCCGCCCCGGACCTGGTCGTCGAGCGGCTGACCGAGCAGGGCGTCCACGCCCTGATGACCGGTGCCAAGAGCCCGGAGGAGGCGCTGGCCGACGGCAGTGTCCGCGTGGAGGGAGACCCCGCCCTCCTCCACGACTTCGTCGAGACGTTCCGCTTCTGAACCGGGACCGGGTGGGGCCGAAGCCACCGGCACGTCCGATGGACGGCGCGCCGGTGGCGGCGGACGGCTCCTAGGAGAGGCGGCGGCGCGTCCAGTGGAAGCAGACGCCGCAGAGGCCCAGCGTGAGGACGGCGAACAGCCCCGTCTCGGCCCACTGCAGCGGCCAGAAGCGGCCGGCGGGCTGGTAGACCACCTTCTGCTTGAAACCGAGCCGCGCGATCTCGGCGAAGCACTCCTCAGGAGGCCCCTTCGGAGGCTCCGGCGTCCCCGCCCCCGGTGCGGGCACCGGAACCGCCCGCGGCGGGGCGCACGCTCCCGTGACCAGGGAGCCGGGCAGCCGGGCCTCGTTCCCGGACGCGTCGACCGTGTGGTTCGCGAGCGTCCACGCCCCGGGCGCCGCGTCCGTCTGCACCGTGATGGCCCTGGTGCCCTGGTCCAGCGTCAGCTGCGACATGTTCTTCGACGTGATCGCGACGGTCGCGGTCTCCGGCGGGATGAGGTGGGCGCGGATCCACAGCGGCATCGCGACCTGGACGCCGACGAACACGGCGAGGGTGATCGCCATGGCCGGCAGGGTGCGCCGGGTGAGGACGCCCGCCGCCACGCCGAGCGCGAAGGCGAAGGCCGCGTACCCGATCGGGACGATGCCGTGCGCGCCGAACGCGACCGGCGCGATCCGCGGGAAGCGGTCGGTCACGGCCTCGTCCAGCGGCCCGGCCCACCAGTCGGCCGCGCGGACGGCGATCGCGGCGGCGGCCATCGCGGCCAGCCCGACGAGGCCGAGCTTGACGGCGAGCCAGCGGGTCCGCGTGATGCTCTGGTTCCACACGAGCCGGTGCGTGCCGCTCTCCAGTTCGCGGGCGATGAGCGGCGCGCCCCAGAAGATCCCGATGAGGGCGGGCAGGGCCGTCACGATCGCGATGAGGGCGCCGTACTCCACCTGGTGGTCGGTGAAGAACGTCCGGGCGAACTGCTCGCAGGCGTCCTGCGAGCCGCAGGACGCGATCCCCCGGTCGTAGTCGTCGGCCAGGCCGGGCCCGCTGACGGCGAGGGCGGCGCCGAGGACGGCGAGCGCGCCGAACACCGCCGCGGCCTGGCCCCTGAACTGCCGGAACGCCAACCAGATCATCGGATCGCCTCCAGCGTGGGACGGCGCGGAGCCTGTGCCATGTAGGCGAGGACGAGGTCCTCCATGCCGATCTGCCCGACCGTCCAGGCCGGGTCGTGGATCGGGCCGTCCGTCCGGACGACGAACGTGCTCTGCCGGTCGGTGTGGCTCTCGGACACGATGTGCTGGTCGGCCGGCAGCGTCTGCCTGCGCGGACCGGTCAGCCGGTGGTGGGTCGCGAGCAGGTCATCGATGTCACCGGCGACCTGGACGCGCGACTCCACCAGCACGATCAGGTAGTCGCACGTCCGCTCCAGGTCCGACACCAGGTGGGACGACAGGACGACGCTGAGCGAGTGTTCGGCGACGGCCTCCATCAGGCCCTGCAGGAACTCGCGCCGGGCCAGCGGGTCGAGTGCCGCGACGGGCTCGTCCAGGATCAGCAGGTCGGGCCGCTTGGCGATGCCCAGGGTCAGCGCCAGCTGGGCGCGCTGCCCGCCGGACAGCTTCCCCGCCTTGTGCCCGAGGTCGAGCCCGAGCCGCTCGACCCGCTCGCGCGCGATGGCGCCGTCCCAGCGCGGGTTGAGCCGGGCGCCGAGCTTCAGATGGTCTCCGACGCTGAGGCCGGTGTACGTCGGCGTGTCTTGGGCCACGTACCCGACCCTGGCCAGCTGCTCCGGCCCTGCGGCCGGCCGCTCGCCGAGCACCCGGATGCTTCCGGCCGTCGGCGCCAACTGGCCGACCGCGAGGTTCAGCAGAGTGCTCTTGCCCGCGCCGTTCGGCCCGACGAGGCCCACGACGCGCCCGGCCGGAATGTCCAGCGTGCAGTCGGACAGCGCCCACTGCTGCCCGTACCTCTTGCCCAGCCCCCGGGCCTCCAGAACGGCGGTCATGCTATGTCCTCCTCGCGGGCGGACCGAAACGTGGTCGTGAACAGCGCCTCGATGCTCTCCTCGTCCAGCCCGGCCATCCGCGCCTTGGCGAGCCAGCGCTCCAGCTCCTTGCGCAGCGGGCCGTGCGCGGCGAGCGACTCGCCGGCGAGGGACCGGGTGACGAACGTCCCGATGCCCGGACGCGGCGCGACGAGCCCCTCGTGCTCCAGCTCCCGGTACGCCTTGAGCACGGTGTTCGGGTTGATCGCGAGCTGCGCCACCACGTCCTTGACCGTGGGCAGCTGGTCGCCGACCCGCAGCAGGTCGAGCCGGAGCGCGTGCCGCACCTGTCGGACGAGCTGCATGTACGGCGACACCCCCGACCCGGAGTCCAGATGGAACTCGATCACCGCCACCTCCATTTAACTAGGATGCTAGTACTTTAGATGTGCAGTGCTCCTCGGTGTCAATGCGATCGGACGAAGTCCCAGCTCAATGCATGCGGCCGTCACGCATGAGGCCGTCCAGCGGGGCATGAAACCGGCATGACGACATGGAGCAATGACGACCTGGACCGCCTCGGCGGCGCCGACGAGATCCAGATCGCGCCCGAACAGGGCGATGGCACGCTGCGGAGCCCTACCACGATCTGGATCGTCCGCAGCGGCGAGGAGATGTACGTGCGCTCGGTCAACGGCCCGGGCGGCCACTGGTACCGGACCGCCGAGGGCAGCCACCGGGGCCAGATCCGGGCCGACGGCGCGACCAGGGACGTGGCGTTCGTCGACGAGGCCGACCCGTCCGTCAACGAGCAGGTCGATGCCGCCTACATGGCCAAGTACGGGAGCACTCCCTTCGCCGAGCCGATGACCCGCCCCGGCCCCAGGGACACCACCCTCAGACTCGTCCCGCGCTGACCACCCGTCCGCAGGTGACGCCCCGCGGCCGCGATGACCGCGTTCCGCAGGCCCGGCTCGCGCCGACCGCCGGCCCGTCCAGGCGGCGGGCCGACTGGTCGGCGGCGATATCGGCTACGCGAATGGCGGTTGGAGACAACGTCCCGGCCGCTCGGCGGGCGCGTCGGTGGCGGGGCGCGACCTGACCCAGGCGGCGAACGACTCGACGGCGTCCACCACGCGGTCGAAGCGCAGCGAGTGGAACAGGTCGAACGCGTGCTGACCGCCGGGCAGTTCGGCGTACACGACCGGGGCATCGGAGGCACCGCGCAGGGCACCGGCGAAGCGGCGCGCCTCCCGCACGGGGACGAGAGTGTCGGCATCGCCGTGCACGATGAGGAACGGGGGCGCATCGGCGCGCACGTGATCGACCGGCGAAGTACCGGACCCTTCGTCGTGCCCGTAGTAGTCGCCGAAGTACCCGTACAGGCACACGGCGGCGGTGATGGACGTGTCAGCCGACTCGAATCCCGGCTGGTAGGCGGGGTCGTTCTGAGTGAGCGCGCACAGCGAGGTCAGATGCGCGCCTGCTGAACTGCCCGCCATCACGAGCATGCCGGTGTCGGCGCCGTACGCGTGCCCGTGCTCGCGCGTCCAGGCAAGAACCCTTTTGGCGTCGGTCAGGTGGTCGAGGAAGCCGGCATCGGGCCGCAGCCGGTAGTTCGCGCTGACGCACACCCACCCCTGGCTCGCCAGCCGATAGAGCAGCGGCCGGGCCTCGCGGTTCTTGCGCCCGCTGAAGTAGCCGCCGCCGTGGAAGTAGACGAGCACGGGCCCGCCCCCGGGCGCGGAGCGGTGTCGGTAGACGTCCAGCCGATTGCGCCGGGCCTCGCCGTACCGGAGGTCGGCGATCCGCTCGACGTCCCGACGCCAGACGTGCACCCCGAGCAGGATGCGACCGTACGGAAGCCGCCGACGCAGCCCGCCCGCCAGCCCGGGATCCAACTCCGCGCGCCACCCGTCCCCGAGCCCGTCACGCAGAGCAGCGTCCAGAACAGGCCCGGCCGCCAACTGCCGCCGCACGACGACCGCCAGCCCAGCAGCGGTCAGGACGGCAAGCCCGAGCACGGCCAACGCACCAGGCGACCCGAGATCCCGCTGCCCCGCAGCGAGCAGCGTCGAAGCGAGAACCAGAAAGAACACCAGGAAGGGCAGCTCGTTGGGCACCGTACTGATCCGGAAGCCGATGTCGACCAGCCTCCGGGGCCTGCGCGGCGGCGCAAGCGCCACCGCCGTGGCACCAGCGGCGAGCACCGTACTGATCAGATAGCCGTAAGGCATGCGTCCTCCTCGCTCAACGGACCTCAAGAGTGGGCCCGGCAGGACGGACGCGGCATCGGCCGAAAGGCTGCCGCGACTACGACTCGGGCGAGACCACCCCGGACTTTCGTCGGATGCCGCGTGGCCGTCGATCGTTGCCGCCGCCGCAGTGACGGGCGAGACCGCCAAGACCGTCCGCCCAGCCCTGGCCGAGGGCACACAACTCCCAGGCCTGCCCACCCGTCCAGGCGTGCCGGTAGAGCCCGGGGGCATCACGATGGCTCGGACGGCCGTGGCCGTCAGTTGCCGGAAGGGCTATGTCGCGCTGGGGATGCGACGCTTTTTCAGGGCCGGTGGCGGCGGTGCAGGTCAGGCAGCCCGATCTCGCGGCCCGCCGGCGCGAAAAGCCGTAGATCGGATCGTCCGTCCGGACGGACGACGGTGTTCAGCCAGTCGGTGTGGCTCTCGGATAGACATCCTGATCCACACGACAGCGTGCTTACACCCTTGTAATTAAGGAAAGATGTCCGAGAGGTGGCATTGGAGTACGTGAATGTAATGTGATCTAGATCACAAAACGAAGATCATCCGAGGTATTTACGCGGGCTATGTGACCGTTTACGTTATGAGTGCTTTACTCAACCTTTATGCCCTTGGGGTCTTTATGGGTCGTCGTGTCGTCATTGCTGTGCGTCGTCGTACGCCCCGTTTAAGTCCGTTGCTTTTGCGGCGTTCGGGCTGGTTGGCGGGCCTTTTTGCAGTGTTGATGGCGGTCGCATTGCTGCAGATTCCCGGCTGGGCGGCGGTGCCGTCGGCGCATGCTGAGGAGAAGGCACCCGAGACCGCGTTAACCGAAGGGCAGGCGCTCGCGGCGGCGCGGGAGTCGGGGGCACCGGTGGAGGTGCTGGCCGGTCGGGGTGAGAGTCGTACGGTGCGGGCGTTGCCGAACGGGCGGGTGGAGGTCGAGCAGCACGTCCGGCCGATCCGGGCCCGCCGGGACGGGGGATGGGCCGACATCGACACCGGCCTGCGTCGCTCGGGGGCGGATGTGGTGCCGGGGGCGTCCACGGTAGGGCTGAGGTTCTCCGGCGGGGGCGACGGCCCGATGGTGCAGATGACGCGGGCCGGTCACAAACTGGCGTTGACATGGCCGACCCCGCTCCCCGAGCCCACCCTCGACGGGGACACCGCCACTTATAGAGGTGTGCTGGGCGCGGATGTCGACTTGCTGTTGCGGGCCGAGGCGGACGGGTTCGCGCACACGCTGGTGGTGAAGACGGCCGAAGCCGCCAAGGATCCGCGGTTGGCGCGGCTCGCGCTGTCGCTGTCGGCGCCGGGCCTGTCGGTGACGCAGGAGCCGGCCGGCG
>NZ_SMJW01000202.1 GCF_004348335.1 Actinomadura bangladeshensis
CCTGACACCCCCGGGAGGCCCCGCCCGGCCGGGGCCTCCCGCCGGCGGCGACTGGTTCGATTCTGCGTTGGGAGGGTTGGGGCCGTAGCGTAGTGGGCCGTGTCCCCCACCTCCGAGAGTGCTGCGGCCAGTCTGGACGACGTCCTGGTCGGCGAGGCGGTGCTGGGCGTGTACCGGCAGATGTTCGCGGCGCTGGCGCGCGACAGCGGGGCCGTCGTCGACGACCCGGAGCTGGTGGACGTCGCCGAGACGCTGCTCGCGGCGTTCGCCGACGCGGGCGAGGACGGGCTGAGCCGCGAGCAGATGCGGTACGTGTGCCGGCGGTACCCGGCGGAGGTGTTCGAGAACCGGCTGCGGGTGCTGAAGGGGCTCGGCGCGGTCCGGGAGGTGTTCCCGAAGCCGAACCAGCTGCGGTACCGGGCGTCGTTCACCAGCGTGGTCGGGCTGATGTTCGTCCGCCGGATGATGCTGGACGGCGGCCAGAGCGAGATGCACCGCCTGCTGGCGCTGGAGCAGCTCAACGTCGCCGACCCGCGCATGACACCCGAGCAGGCGCGGGACGGCGCGGACGGGCTCGCGCGCGCGTTCCGGCTGTGGAGCGTCGAGCTGGTCACGCTGACGAACGGGACGATCGAGGAGCTGCGCGAGCAGGCGCCGAAGCTGTGGGGGACCGAGGAGATCCTGCTGCGCGCCGAGCGGCTGCACGGCGCGATCCTGCGCCGCTGGCCGCAGCTCGACCGGACCTGCACCGACCTGCGCGCCGCCATCTACGCCTACGGCGACGCGTCCCGCCGCGCCGCCGCGCGCCTGTCGGACTCGGCGGGCACCACCCGGAACCTGACGCTGCTGCCGCCCGAGACATGGCGCACGTTCACGCGGACCGCGGCGCGGGAGGAACTCGCGGCCGTCCTGGACGGGTTCGTGTTCGACGCGGCGGCCCCGTGGCACGAGCCGTCGGCGGTGGTGACGGCCGTGGAGGACGGGCCGCGCGCGACACCGCCGCGTCCGGCGCCGCCCCGCCCGTCGGTGCCCGACTCGGGCCTGTCGGGCGACACCGGGGCGGACTCGGCGGCGCTGGAGCGGCTCCGCGACATCGCCGAGCAGATCCTGCGCGGCCGGGACCGGGTCGCGGTCGAGGACGTCCTCGCGCGGGACTGGGCCGCGGCCCGCCGCATGCTCGCCGACCTCTCGTCGGCGCACCTGCATCCCGAGCTCCCCTACCGGCTGGTCTGGTCGGACGGCCTGGCCGTGCGTCCCGAGGGCTCCCCGACGTGGGTGTCCCCCGGCTGGTTCGAGAGGACGGGCGCATGAGCGTCGACCCGCACGTGCTGGCCCGCGCACGCGCGCGGCTGCTGGGCGGCCCGTCCATGCCGGCGGCCGACCCGGTGCCGCCGGGCACGGTCGCCGCGACGGACGGCGACCGCGTATGGCTGCTCCCCGCATGGCCGGACGGGGCGACGCCCGCGCTGCTGGAGGAGTACGAGACCGCCCCCATGCCGCTGGACCGCGCGGGCCAGGCGCGCCGCGTCCTCGCCGCCGCGCTGCGCTGCTGCTGGACGCGCCTGGACGACGCCCCCTGGCCGGGCTCCCCCGCGACCGTCGCGGACGTCCTGGACGTCTACGCGAACATGTCGCGCGGCGACGGCGACCTGGCCCGGCGCTGGGCCACCGGAGAACTGCGCCGCCTGCACGACACCGGCTGGCTGCTCCTGGACGAGCCCGCAGGCACCCTGCGTCCCGGCCCCCGCGTCGCGCTCTGGCCGGAGGGCTCCCTGGCGTCCCTCCGCGACCTCCTCCACCGCCTTCCCGAACCCGGTGGGGACGCGGCCGAGGAGGGCGCGGAGTGAGCGAGCTGTTCGAGGGGCTGCTGCGGTCCTACGACGAGCGGCGGCGGGCCGAGCTGGTGGCGGCCTACATGGCGGTCGAGCACGCGGCCGAGCCCGTGCCGGAGGTGCGGTTCGCGGCGCTGCGGGAGCCGGCGCTGCGGCGGACGGTCGAGGGGATGCTCGCGCTCAGCGGGCGGACGCTCGTCCGGTCGGAGCGGACGCGGTGGACGTCCGGGTACCGGGACGAGGTCGCCGCGGAGCTGGCCGCGGACCCCGCGTGCGTCCTGCCGGTGCGGGAGCGGGCGGTGCTGACGCTGGTGCTGATCCATTCGGTGGCGATCCCGCGCGCGGCCGGGCTGCTGGAGGACGACACGTGGGTGTCGCCGCATCCCACGCCGCTGGACGAGCTGCGCCGCCGCACGCAGCTGCCGGTCACCGAGCTGGAGGCGTCGCTGCGGCGGCTGCGGCTGGCGGGCCTGGTGGCGCAGATGAAGGCGGGCGCGGACGACGCCGGCGGGTTCGTGCCGGGGCCGCAGTTCCACCGGCTGACCGATGCCGCGCGCAGGCGGCTGCAGGAGGAGCTGATCCTGGCCGCGGGGCCGGACTCGCCGCTCGCCGCGGCGATCCGGGCCCGGCGGCGGGGACGGGGGGAGAGCACATGACGGCCGTCACCGAACCGATGCTGACCGCGCGCGACACCGAGAACGTCGTCGGCGACCGGACGCTCGTGGCCGTGCAGGCGGTGAACATCTCGCGGCTGTCGACGCACCCGGTGCCGACCGTCCCGGGGACGCTGATCGTGGTGGCCGGGCAGGGGCCGAAGGACTCCAACGGCGCGGGCAAGTCGTCGTTCATCGCGGCGATCACGGCGCTGCTCGGGGACGAGCAGTGGCGGTTCGCGTCGGGCGCGCGTGCGGTCGCTGAGCTGCTGTTCAACGCGGAGCTGGCGGCGCAGGGCGACAGCCAGTGGGCGAGCGCCGACCACGGGTACATCGTCGGCGTCTTCGACCACGCCGAGCCGGTGGAGGACGGCGGGGCGGTGACCGTCTGGCTGCGGGTGAACGTGGACGCGCCGCACCTGGAGATCCGGTGGCGGCGGGGCGTGCACCTGGCGTCGGCGCCGTCCGAGGCCGACCGGGTGGCGCTCGCCGACCGGCTGTGGGCGGGCCTCCCCCGCAGCGCGGGGCGCCGCGACCTCGTTGCGAAGGACCTGGGCCGCGTCCTGTACGGGGGCCGGGTCAGGTGCGTGTCGTTCCTGTCCACCTCGGTGCGGTCGAAGGTCGCGACGAACCTGCTGTCGCAGCCGCTGAACGAGATCAGCCCGGAGCGCATCTTCAGCGCGATCGCGGCGCTGACGGGCCTCGACCGCGAACTGGAGGCCGAGCGCACGTCCCGCGCCGAGGAGCACCGGGAGCGCGCCAAGGCCGCGGAGGCGACCGAGCGGCTCGCCGAGTGGGAGCGGGAGGCGGCGAGCCTGCTGACGACATTCGACCGCCGCGACCGGGCGCGGGACGAGGTGGCGGCGGCGCTGCGGCACTGGCGGACCCGGCAGGCCCGCCTGCTCGTGGACGCGGCCGAGGCCGACGCCGCGCACGCCGCCGAGCAGGACCGGCTGCACCGGGAGGGCGAGGAGCTGGCGGAGTCCGCGAGGGCGGCGGAGCGGGAGATCGAGCAGCTCACCGGCGGCGCGCTGGACGCTCAGCTGCAGGAGGCGCAGGCCGCGCTCGCCGAGCTGAAGGGGCAGGCCGGCAAGCTCAGCGCCGACAAGGCCGTCGCCCGCAACCGCATGGACGAGCTGCGCCGGCGGGTGTCGGCGCTGGAGGAGCGGCAGCGCGAGTCCGACGGACGGGACGGCGACGCCGCCCGGGCCGAGCTGAAGGAGGCCGAGGCGCGCCGCGACGAGGCCCAGCAGGAGTTCGGGATGGCCAGGGGCGCCGTCGCGCGCGCGGAGCGGTCCCTGGCCGAGGCGGAGGCCGGTGAGGGCAGCGCGCCGGAGCAGATCCGCGCGCTGGCCGCGCAGGGCATCGCGGCGGTCGGCCTGCTGGACGCGGTCGAGCTGGCCGAGGACGTCCGGGAGCGCTGGGAGGCGGCCCTGTGGCCGTACCGGGAGGCCGTCGTCGTCGGCGCCGGCGATCTCGGCGCGGCCGTCAAGGCCCTCGGCGGCATGCCCGGCTCCATGATCGTCCCGGCGGGCGGCGACGGCCTGCCCGAGGGGGTGCGCTGCGAACTCGCGCTGGGACGGTTCCTCACGGCCCTGGAGGGCGACGGCACCGGCGACGGCACCGGCGACGGCACCGGCGCGGTCGTCATCGGCGGCTTCGCCGAACCCGTCACCGGGCGCGTCGCCCGCGTCCAGGCGGCGCGCACGGCGCTGGAGGCCGCGCAGGAGGCGCTCGACCGCGCCCGGCAGGCGACGTCCGACGCCGCCGCCGACGTGGCGCTCGCCGGGCGGCGGCTCGCCGGCGCCCGCGCCGCGGAGGAGCTGGACGAGGTCCGCGAGCGCATGGCGGAGCTGCGCGAGAGCCTGGAGGAGCTGGCGAGCGGCGAGTCCCGGCTCGGCCCGCGGCTCGGGTCGGCGGAGCAGGCACTGCGCCGCCTCCAGGCCAAGGCCGACACCCGCGCGCTGGAGATCGACCGGCTGCGCGGCCGCAGGGACGCGCACGACAGGGAGCGCGACAAGATCCGCCGGGCGTCCGCCGACCTGGCCGGCAAGCGCGCCGCGCTCGGCCTGGACGACCTGGAGAAGGGCTGGGGCGGCTCCCGCGAGGCCGCCGCCGAGTGGCTGTCCGCCCTGGACGACGACGAGGCCACCTGGACGCCCGCCGAGTGGTGGCACACCGCCGAGAAGCACCTGTCGGAGGCGCTGCGCCGCGTGTTCCCCGACGGCCCGTCCGACGAGGACATGCCGGAGGAGATCCGGTTCCTGCTGCGCGAGCGCGCCGAGGGCGAGGGCCGCCGCACCGACCGCGAGCAGGCGACGTTCGCCCGCCTCGCGCAGGCCCTCGAAGGGCATCTGCGCAGGCAGCAGGACTACGAGAAGCACCAGCGCCGGCAGATCGAGGTGCAGCTGTCGGGGCGCCGCACCGACCTGGAGAAGGCGCAGAAGGGCGCGACGGAGGCGGCGGGCGCGGCCGAGGCGCACCGCACCGCGCTGACCGCCGCGATCCGCGCCTGCCTCCAGCGCGTCGCCGAGGAGTTCGAGAAGCTGGACACCGCCTACGGCGGCTACGGCGCGACCCTGGAGTTCCCGACCCCCGAGCAGCCGGGCGACCCGGAGCAGGAGTGGCGCTGGCGGGTCACGCCGAAGTGGCGCCGCTCGGACGGGCAGCGGTACGTCCCCTACAACCGGCGCGCCAACACCGCGCTCATGGACGAGAAGGCCGTCAAGCTCGTGTGCGCGGCGGCGCTCGCCAGCTCCGGCGGCGGCCGCCCGGCGGGGGCCCGTCGGGGGTCTGGTAGCCAGCTCGTCCTGGTCCTGGACGAGCTGGGCCGCAACCTCGGCAAGGAGCACCGCAAGGAGGCCGTCGCGCTGTTCCGCAAAATCGGCGAGACGCACGGCATCACGGTGATCGGCGCCCTGCAGGACGACATGGAGCCGTACGCGATCGACGCCTGCGGCCAGTACGTGAAGCTGCGCCGCTCGTCCGACACGATGCCCTACAACGAGCCCCCGGTCGTCGTCGGCTACGACGAGCACGAGCCCCGCGTCCGGATGCTGGCCGAGCAGATCACGGCCTCCCGCCCCGACGAACCGGAAAAGCAGGTGAATCCGGACGGCTGATCCGGCACGATGCGCGTCATGCGCGCCGATGATCTGCTGGCCGAGATCGAGCCCCTCCCGCACCGCGCCCGCGTACGCCGCCTGGTGGAGCTGCGGCGGCACGCGGGCGAGCCGGAACTGGCCGCGCTGCTCGCCGAGCTGGGCGGGCGCGGCCACTACGAGCGGTCCACCGCGCTGTTCGTCGCGTCGGTCGTCCGGGACGAGGCGTCCGCGGCCCACATCCTGGCGGCGACCGGGGACCCGGACGCGGCGCTGGCGGTGCGGGCGACGCGGCTGGCGGTGCGGTACGCCCCCGCGCCCGGACCGCTCGCCGACAGCCTCCGGGACGCCCCGTCGGCGGTCCGCACCGCGACCTACCGGGCGATCAGGCGGTACCGCCGCACCGACCTCGCCGACGCGCTCATCGGGCCGATCGAGGAGCGGTGGGGCGCGGACGAGGCCGCCGCGCTGCTGCCCGCCTGCACCCCGGGGAACGCGGCCCGGCGCATCGGCGCCCTGGCGCACGCCGTCCCGAACCACCACTCGCTGGGCCGCGCTCATCCGGGCACCGTCCTGGACCGCGCGGAGCGGGAGCTCGCCCGGCTGTCCAGGGGCGCGCAGACGTCGTGGTGGTACCCGAACGGCCCGGGTGTCGCGGCGGCGGTGCGGCACGACCCGGGGCGCGTCCTCGGGCTCCTGGAGGACCACTGGCACGCCAGGGAGCTGCCGCACGCCCTGCGGCCCTGGATCGGGACGCTGCTGGACACCGAGCCGGAGCGCACGGTCGGGCTGCTGCTGTCGGAGGACTGCCGGCCGATCCTGCCCGCACTGATCCGCCGCCGGTCCATGCGCGACCGGTTCGCCCGCATCGGCGGGGACGCGCTCACCGGCATCGCCCGCGCCGTCCGGGAGGACGAGCGGACGCTGCGGCTGCTGCTGAAGGCGGTGCCGCCGAGCCGGCGCGGCGCGCTGTTCGACGCGGCGATGGACGGCGTCGACCTGGCCGCCGCCGAACTCGGCGGCGAGCTGCTGGACGTCCTGCCGCGTGCGGTCCGGGTCCGGGAGGCGCGCCGCATGCTGGCGCTGCGCGCGGTGGCCGGACGTCCGCAGCGGGTGCAGGCCGTCTCCGCCTTCCTGCCGTTCGAGGAGGCGCGGCCCGTCCTGGCGGAGCTGATCCGCCGGCCGGACGCCGACGAGCGCGCGGCCGGGTACGCGCTGCTCGTCCAGTGCGCCGGACGCGAGCGCGACCCGGACGTGCTGACCGCGCTGCTGGACCTCCTCGGGCGGCTGCGCAACGAGCAGGACCCGGTGCGCGGCGCCGCGCTGCGGGCGCTGGCGTCGGTCCCCGAGGCGGTGCTGCGGTCCGAGCACGCTCCTGCCGTGGAGCGGCTGGCCGACGACGCGCTGAACGCCCGCGACTGCTCGGAGGCGACGCGCGGGACGCTGGTCGAGATCGCCCGCGCGTTCTTCCGGCAGGGCGCGATGCGCGACGACGCCGCGCTGACGGCGTCCGGTGTCGGGCTGATGGAGCGCCTCCTCGGCCACGCCGCGTTCAGGCGCCTCGGCCGGCTGGACACCGTGCTGCGGCGCGGCCGGGAGCACCGGCTCGTCGAGCGGCTCGCCCCGCTGCTGGAGGAGGGCGCGCGCCGCGACGACCACATGCTCGCGCTGGCGCTCGTCCGCGCGCTCGGCCGCCGCGCCCACGGCGTCCCGGCGCTCCAGGACGCGCTGGAGAAGGCCCTCGACGCACGCGCGGACGGCGTGATCCGCGACGCGATCACGTACTGGCTGGAGCCGCCCGGGACGCGCGGCGAGCGGGTGGAGCGCGTCGTCGCCAAGGACCCGTCGAGCGTCGCGGTCCCGGCGGTGCTCGCCGCGATCGCCGCCGAGCGGACCGACCTGCTCCACCTCGTGCTGGCCGGCGCGACGCCCGCCGGGCGGTTCCGGCGCGGCGACGTCACCTACGTCCCGTGGCTCGACCCGCGCTGGACGCGGCGCTGGACGGCCCGCCAGCACGCCGCCTGCCTGCGCCTCCTCGATCGCGTGGCGGGCGACCGGCGGCTGCCCGCCACCGACCGGGGACGCGCGGTCGCCTCGATCGCCGCGGTCCCGGGCGTGGCCGCCGAGCGGCTCCGCCCCTACTTGGAGTCGTCCGACGCGCACCTGCGCCGGGCGGCGCTGACCGCCGCGCCCTGGACGGCCCGCCCCCAGGACGTCCTGCCCGACCTGCTCGCGCACGCCTCGTCCGACGACGCGCACGTGGCCGTCTACGCCGCGGGACGCGCGGCGCGGTTCGTCCGCCCGTCGGCGCTGGCGGCGCTGCTCCGCCCGGTCCTCGCCGACGGCAAGATCACCGCGCGGAAGGAGGCACTGCGGATCCTGCTGCGCACCCGCGCGCCGGAGGCGATGGACGTCGTCGCGGCGGCCTGGGACGACCCGGGGCAGCACCGGGACGTGCGGGCGGCGATCGTGTCGGCCGTGCGGCCGCACCTGGCCGACCCGGTCGCGCGGCGCATCCTGGCCGAGGCCGCCGGCGGGCCCCGCGACCTCGCCCGCCAGGTGCTCGGCGCGTGGCCGCACGAGATCGAGGACGAGTTCCGCGCGCACTACGCCGGGCTGGTCGTGCGGGTGGCGCGCTCCACCGCCCCGGAGGCGTCCGATGCCGCGCTGTCCGCGCTGGGCCGGTGGACGCCGTGGGCGCCGGAGATCCCGGCGGTGCTGGCCGGCGTCCTCACCGATCTCGACGACATCCGCCGCTGGCGGACCGCGCTGTTCACGCTGGTGACCTGCGCCGTGGGCGGCGCCGGCACGGAGGAGCTGGCGGGCGCCGCCGCGGCGCTCGCCGGTGCCGGCGACGTCGCGGACGCCGAGGCCGAACGGGACCTGCCCGCGGCCCAGCGGCTGACGGCGCTCGCGGACGCGCTCGGGAACGCCGCCGCGAACCGGCGCGAGGCCGCCGAGCCCGTCCTGCGGGCGGTCATCGGGCGGCTTCCGGGGCCGCTCGGGCGGGAGCTGTCCGCCGCGACCCTGCGCTGGGAGGGCACGGCGGCGGACGCGCTGGCCGACGACTGCGCGGACGACCCCGTCCCGGCCGTCCAGCGGGTCGCCGCGGCCCTCGCCGACGGACCGCGGGGCACGCTCCCCGACGCCGGGGACGTGCTCCCGCACGCGGAGCGCCTCGCCGGGCGCGGCGACCTCGCGGGCGGGCTGTTCGCGTGCGCGCTCACCGCCCGGCACGGCCCGCGCGCCGGCTGGCCCGGCCCCTGGCGCGTCCTGCTGCGGGCGCTGCGCGCGCATCCCGAACCGGACGTGGCGTTCACCGCGAGAGGCGTCATGACATCGCGGGAATGACCAAACCATCCGCGGGCGCGCTGCGTCAGATGAGTGGATCTTTCGGGTCGGACCCAAGGGGTGGCCGGTGGCGGAGTGGCGGGTTTCGGAGTTCGACGAGGTGCGCGAGCTCGGCCGCGGGGCGCAGGGCCGGGTGGCGCTGGCCCGGCACGGCACGTCCGGGACCCCTGTCGCGATCAAGTACCTGCCCGCCGGCGCCGGCCCCGAGGCCAAGGACGCCTTCCGCAACGAGGCCCGGATGCTCGGCCGGGTCGACGACCCGCACGTGGCGCGCCTCTACCGGCTGGTGGAGCACGAGGACGGCGCGGCGCTGATCATGGAGGCGGTCGAGGGCGTCCCGCTGAAACGGGTGCTGGCCGAGCACGGCGCCCTCGGCCCCGAGGCCGCGCTGCTGGTGCTGAAGGGCTCGCTGCGGGGGCTGGCCGCCGCGCACGCCGCCGGGGTCGTCCACCGCGACTACAAGCCCGCCAACGTCGTCGTCCGCGCCGACGGCCTCAGCAAGCTCATCGACTTCGGCATCGCCGTGTGGACCGGCGAGGGCGACCGGTCGGGCACCCCCGTCTACATGGCGCCCGAGCAGTGGCGCGGCGAGCCCGCCACCCCGGCCACCGACGTGTACGCCGCCACCTGCGTCTTCTACGAGTGCGTGACCGGCGAGCGCCCCTACCGCGCGGACGATCGGCTCGCGCTGATGGGGCTGCACGCCACCGCGCCCATCCCGGTGGAGAACGTCCCGGAACCGCTGCGCACGCTCGTTCTCCAGGGGATGTCCAAGGAGCCCGCCTACCGGCCGCCGAGCGCGGCGCACTTCGTCGGCGAACTCGACCGCATCGCCGTCCAGGCGTACGGGCCCGACTGGGAGCGGCGCGGCGTGCGCGCCCTGGCACTCGCGGCCGCCGCGCTCGCCGCGCTGTTCCCCCTCGCCGCCGCCGGCCTCGTCCCGGCCGGAGCCGGCGCCGGAGCCGCGGCGGCGGGAGCGGGCGCGGCCGCCGGGACGAGTGGCGCGGCGGCGAGCGGGACGGCGGCCGGCTCGGGCGGGGTCCTGTCCGCGGTCGGCGGCAAGGCGGGCGTCGCGATCGCGGGCGCGGCGATCGCCGGCACCGCCGCGGCCGGCGTCGGCGTCTACGCGGCGACCCGCCCCGCCCGCGACCACGTCACCGTGGCGGCCACGCCCACGCCCTCCGGGAAGCGCATGTCGTTCGGCGCGTTCTCGATCACGGTCCCGGAGAGCTGGAGGCTGACCCGGCTGACCGATCTGCCCGGCAACCCCGAGGGCAACTACTGGGTGAGCACGCCCGGACGATGCTCGCCCTCCACGCTCCTCCCGGAGGAGCAGCGGGACGAGAACCGGAAGGCCTACGACAACAACTGCCCCGGGTTCACCGTGATCGGCGAGCCGTGGGTCAACGACGGGTCGACCGGCTGGCGGAGCTTCAGAGTCAACGGCCCCTGGGGGCCGGAGACCGAGGCGTTCCGCACCTGCCCGCACCGGGGCGACCTCAACGGCATCGGCACCCCCGAGGACCGCGAGAAGCCCGCCCGGACCGGGACCGGCCCCGTCGGGACGCGGTCGGCGCAGTACCGCGAGTGGCGGCTGAACTGCGTCTTCCTGAACGGCGCCAACCAGTTCCGGCCCGCCGGAGCGGCCTACGTCCAGCGGTACTGGTACCTGGCGGATCCGCGGCTCCTCATCGTGGACGAGTGGGACACGCCCGGCCTCCGCGAGATCCTCGCGAAGGCGACGTGGGCCTGACGGGCGGCTACCGGGCCGGTGCGGGCGCGCGGTCGAGGGAGAAGCGGGCCTGGAACGCCACGGCGACCGCCATCAGCGCCGCGGGGACGACGGTGACGCCGATGAGGATCGCCAGCAGCGCCGAGTCCGACTGGACGATGGCGTTGCCGTCGGTGGTGGAGACGAAACCGCCGATGGCGAGGGCGGCGGAGTACACGTACGGGCCGATGGCGGTGCCGGTCGCGTCGGTCGCGGTCCACACGCCGGTATAGGCGCCGGCACGCGCCGTCCCGCGCGACTCGGCGGCGGCCACCACGTCCGGGACGAGCGAGAACGCGAACAGCTGGAGGCCGGCGAACGCGGTGCCCAGCACGGCGATCACCGCGACGGTCGCGGGCAGGCCCACCGCGTCGCCGGGCCACAGGGCGAGCGGGCCGAGGACGAACGCGCCCTGGCACGCCAGCAG
Organism: Actinomadura bangladeshensis; assembly: GCF_004348335.1. Lineage (GTDB taxonomy): Bacteria > Actinomycetota > Actinomycetes > Streptosporangiales > Streptosporangiaceae > Spirillospora > Spirillospora bangladeshensis. Next base: position 11,136 of record NZ_SMJW01000202.1, read on the forward strand.
GGCGCGCTGCTTGCCGGTCCGCTGCGACACCTTCTTCCACACCGGCCCGGCGATGACGGCGGGGACGAGGAAGGCGCCCATGAGCACCGCCGTCAGGCCCTCGTCGTCCAGCATGTACTCGGTGTAGAAGGGCACCGCGGCGAGGAACAGGTGCGTCGTGACGCTCGTGAACAGGTAGGAGAGGGCGAGCGTGCGGAAGTCCCGGTCCCGCCAGGCGATCCTGACGTCGGCGAGGACGGACGCGCCGGACACGGGGTCGCCGTCCCCGTCCGGTACCCGGAAACCGCACCGGTCGGTGAGCCGCCGGACGAAGACGACCGCGACCACGCCGGTGGCGACGAGGACGCCGGCGAGCAGCACCGACATCCGCGCGTAGTCCCCGCGCTCCCCCGACGACACCAGCGCCGGTGCCGCGACCCCGGCGCCGAGCAGGCCGACGGTGAGCAGCAGCATGCGGTACATGAACACGCGGGTGCGCTCGTGGTAGCCGATCCGCAGGTCGGACGGCGTCGTCAGGTACGGCACCTGGAAGCACGCGTACAGGACGTTCCCCGCGATGTAGAAGCCGCCGACCCACAGCGCCGCCGACCACCCGGAGATGCCGGACGGCACCGAGAACAGCCCGATCCAGGCGAACGCCAGCAGCAGCCCCCAGCGCAGCATCCCGCGCCGGTGCCCGGCGCGGCGGGCCTGCCGGTCCGACAGCGTCCCGAACAGCGGATGCGCGACCGCGTCGATGATCTTCGGCAGCAGCAGCGTGAGCCCGGCGAGGAAGGGCGAGACCCCGAGCGTGTGGGTCATGAAGTACAGGAGCAGCAGGCCGGGGACGGTGACCCACACGCCCATGCCGAGCGAACCGGCGGCGTAGCCGGTGAGGTCGAGGGCGCGCGGCCGGGCGCCGGTGCCGGGCCGCGCCGACGCGGCCGTGCTCACCCGCGCCCCGCGTGCCGGCGCACGGCGCCGGCCGCGAGCTCGGCGCCCGCGAAGGCGCCCGAGCGGACGCGCGCGCCGAACGTGCGGGCGACGATCCGGTCGGTCAGCGCGGGCAGGTGCCGGGCGAGGAAGAACTCGACGGCGCCGCGCCGGGTCGTCGTCACGTCCCGGCGGGGGCGGCGGGACAGGGCGGCGAACACGACCGCGTCCACCACCCCGTCGAGCGGCTCGTAGCGGCTCATCCCCTCCAGGGAGAGCCCGGCCGCCGCGGTGGAGTCGTGGATCGGGCTGCGCACCGCCGACGGGTACACGCACGTCACGCCGACGTGGGTGCCGATCTCCATGCGCAGCGCGTCCGCATAGGCCACCAGCGCCCGCTTGGAGGCGCCGTAGGCGGCGGCCAGCGGCAGCTGCATGACGGCCATGCGGGACGCCAGCATCACGACCCGGCCCCGCGACTCGACCAGGGCGTCCACGCACGCCGACGTTGTCCGCCAGGCGCCGAGCAGGTTGATGTCGAGCTGGCGGCGCACCTCCTCGCCGGGCGGCAGCTCGGCCGGGGCGGGGCCGCCGATCCCGGCGTTGTTGATCAGCAGGTCGAGGCCGCCGAGCCGCTCGACCGCCGCCGCGACGGCGGCGGGGACGGCGTCGTCGTCGGTGATGTCGCAGGCGAGGACGTCGAACGGGTCGTCCGGCCGGGGCGCGACGTCGAGGCCGGCGACGCGTGCGCCGAGGCCCGTCAGCCGGGTGCCGATCGCACGGCCGAACGTCCCGGACGCGCCGGTGACGATCACCCGCATGCCGCGGGGGTCGCGGCCGCCGGACGGGCGGGAGGTGCTCATGCCGCGGTCTCCTCTCGGTGTGCCGGGGTGAACGGCGGGGCGCCGCCCCGCGCGAGCCGGGCCCGGCCCGCCGCCAGCTCGCGGGGCAGATCCGCAACATACCGGTCGAAGTCGACCCGCATCATGGGCCGCCGGTCGCCCCACCGCGCGGTCGCGGCGCGCAGCGCGCGGGCGACGTCCCGCCGCCGCTCCGCCGGGGCCGGCAGCGCGTAGGCGCCGGAGAAGTAGGCCGCCGCGAGCTTGGCCTGTGCCTCCACGATCGGCAGCGCCGCGCCCGTCGACTGCATCAGCCCGACGAAGGCCAGGCTCGGGTCGTCCAGGTGGAAGACGCGTTTGAACAGCGGAAGCCGCTCGGGGTCGTCGCCGACCAGGTCGCGCGACAGGAACGGGATGCTGACCCGGTAGCCGGTCGCCCAGACGACGAGGTCGACGGGGTCGGTGGTGCCGTCGGTGAACACGACCTCGCCGCCGTCGAAGCGGCCGATGCCGGGCCGTGCCTCGACCTCGCCGTGGGTCAGCCGGTGCAGGATCGTGTCGCTGATCGTCGGGTGGTTCTGGAACAGGCCGCCGGACGGCGCCGGCAGGCCGTAGTCCTGCGGGCGGCCGACGGCGAGCCGCAGCATCGTCTCGGCGACGCGCTGCCTGATCCGCCACGGCAGCGCGGCGAGGGCGCCGCCGGTCGCGTCGGACGGCCGTCCGAACAGGTACTTCGGGACGATGTGGACACCGCGCCGCGCCGACAGCAGCACCGGGCCGCGCGCGACGTGGGAGGCGTCCACGGCGATGTCCATGGCCGAGTTCCCCATGCCGGCGACGAGGACCCGCTTGCCGCGGAAGACCTCGGCGTCGCGGTAGCCGTGCGCGTGCATCTGCGCGCCGGCGAAGTCGCCGGGCGGCGCCGGGTCGGGCCACCGCGGGTCCCAGTTGTGGCCGTTGGCGACCACGACGGCGTCGTAGTGCTCAGCGTCGCCGGACTCGGTGGTCACCGTCCACCGGCCGTCGCGCTCCACGGACGCCACGGGGCTGTTGAAGCGGATGTGCGGGACGACGCCGAAGCGCTCCGCGTAGTCGGCCAGGTATCCGGCGACCATGTCGGCGGACGGGTAGTCGGGCCAGTGCCGGGGCATCGGGAAGTCGGCGAACTCGGTGCGCCCCTTGCTGGTGTTGAGGTGCAGGGACGCGTAGGCGGGCGACTGCCCGTTCCCCCGCGCCCACAGCCCGCCGGGGCGGTCGCCCCGCTCGTAGAGCACGGCGTCCGCGCCCGCGTCGCGCAGGGCCTTGCCGGCGGCGAGGCCGGCGGGCCCGGCGCCGATCACGGCGACACGGCGGGCAGAGGTCATGGGCGCGCTCCCGGAGACGGCATCACATTCGCGGCTGTCGGCTTGTGGTGGCCTCCAACCCTAAGGACCGCCGCCGCCCGTGAACATGGAGGAGGCCACGCGTTTGGCGGTCGGGGTTGTGGCGCACCACAATCGGGCCATGGAGCAGAAGGACGCCGACTGGACGCCGCTGATCGACCTCATCGAGCGGATCTCGCGCGAGGAGGACCTGCTGCCGTCCGTGGTCGCCGGAGTGACCTCCCTGGTGCGGGAGGTGTCCGTCCTGCCGCCCGCCGACATCGCCGGGCACACCCGCGCGCTGCTCGCCGCCGCGACCCGGGCGATCGCCGCGCGGCGCGGGCCGACGGAGGCGGAGCTGGCGTTCGTCGCGGAGCTCGGCGTGACCCGCGCGCGGCAGGGCGTGCCGGTGGAGGCGGTGCTGAGCGCGATCCACGTCGCCGAGCGCGCGATCTGGTCGCGGGCCCGGGAGGTCGCCGCCGCCGAGGGCGTCGGGGACGGGCTGCTGCTGGACGCGCGGGAGCTCTACGACGACTGGGCCGAGGCCGTCCGGACCCGGCTGATCCGGGCGCACCGGGAGGCGCCTGTCTCGTATACA
>NZ_SMJW01000203.1 GCF_004348335.1 Actinomadura bangladeshensis
GTCGGGGGTGCGGTGGCGTCCGGGCCGGTCTCGCGGGTCTCGCCGGTCGAGTTCCACGGCGTCCACCAGGCGGGGATCCTGGACGAGCCGCAGCCTCGCGCGATCATCGTGGCGTTCGACGTGATCACTGAGCGGCGCGCTGAACTCGTCTCCATGTTGCGGACGCTGACCGACCGCGCCCGTGCGCTGACCAGCGGAGGCGCGCCGTCCCCGGTGGGGGTCACCGGGCCGCCGCCCGACTCCGGGATCCTCGGCCCGGACGTCCCGGCGGGCGGTCTCACGGTGACCGTGGGCGTCGGCGCGTCCCTCTTCGACGGCCGCTTCGGCCTGGTGTCGCGACGCCCCGCGCGCTTGACGGCGATGCCGACGTTTCCGAACGACGACCTCGATCCCGCCTGGTGCCATGGCGATCTGCTGTTGCGGTTCGCCGCGCCCGACGAGGACACCGTCCTGCACGCGCTGCGCGACGTCTGCCGGCACACGCGCGGCGCGATGCAGATCCGCTGGCGGGTGAACGGCTTCGTCAGCCGCCCGCGCCCGTCCGGGACGCCCCGGAACCTCATGGGCTTCAAGGACGGCATCGCCAACCCCCGCGTCGGGCATGGCCGGGACATGGCCCGCCTCGTCTGGGCCGCGCGGGACGGGTCCGAGCCCGGCTGGACGGCGGGCGGAACGTACCAGGTCGTCCGGCTCATCCGGATGCTGGTGGAGTTCTGGGACCGGGTCGCCCTCGCCGAGCAGGAGCGGATGTTCGGCCGCAGCCGCGCAACCGGTGCGCCGCTCGACGGCACCCGTGAGCGGGACGTCCCGCGCTACGCCATGGACCCGATCGGCGACGTCATACCGTTGACCAGCCATATCCGGCGTGCGAATCCGCGCGTCCCCGAGACCGAGGCCGGCCGCGTGCTGCGCCGTTCCTGGAACTACGACCGTGGCGTGGACGAGGTCGGCGACCTCGACATGGGCCTGCTCTTCACATGTTTCCAGCAGGACCCGCGCCGCCAGTTCGAGGCCGTCCAAGCGCGGCTGCTGGACGAGCCGCTCACCGACTACGTATCTCCGTTCGGCGGCGGCTATTTCTTCGCACTTCCGGGTGTCGCTGATGCCTCGGACCACTTCGGCAGGGCTCTACTCGGGTAGTAGAGGAGGAGACATGCGCAAGTTCGCAGCATCGGCAGTGTCCGTGATGGTCATCGGGGTATTGACGGCTGCCTGCGCTTCCAGGACGGATGATCGGGCCGCGCCCGCCTCCCCTGAGGCTCCGCCGCGGACGCCGATCGAGCACCTGGTGGTCATCTATGGGGAGAACATCTCGTTCGACCACTACTTCGGTACATATCCGAAGGCCGCCAATACCGATGGAACGCCCTTCCAGGCCGCCGCGCCCACCCCGGATGTCAATGGCCTGACGAAGAGGCTCCTGACCGAGAACCCGAACCGGTACGGCCCGAAGCGCCTTGGCCCGTCCCAGGCCCTCACCTGCGACCAGGACCATGGATACGGTGCCGAGCAGAAAGCCGTCAACGGCGGCCGCATGGACAAGTTCGTCGAGTTCACCGAGCACGGCAGGTGCACCGGAGAGCCGATCCTCTTCGGCGAGCCCGGCCTGGTCATGGACTACTTCGACGGCAACACCGTCACCGCCATGTGGAACTACGCGCAGCACTACGCGATGAGCGACAACTCCTGGGACTCGGTGTTCGGGCCCTCCACGCCCGGCGCGCTCAACCTCGTTTCGGGGCAGACATATGGCGCCTACGCGGTCGATCCCCGAACCCACGACAAGGTCTCCGATCCGTCCGTGGTGGCGTCGCCGGACTCTGAAGGAATAGGGACCGTCATCACCGACCCCGATCCGGCGTTCGATGACTGCTCTGACAATGGTCACGCGTCCGACAACGACCTCGCCGTGATGACCGGCCGTAACATAGGTGATCTTCTCAACGCGAAAAACGTTACGTGGGGATGGTTCCAGGGAGGATTCCGTCCGACGGGTGCCAAGGGCGGCTACAAGGTGTGCGGCGCGTCTCATGCCAACATCGGAAAGAATCAAGTCATCGACTACAGCCCGCACCACGAGCCGTTCCAGTACTACGAATCGACGGCGAACGAAAAGCACCTGCCGCCGTCATCGGTGGCGGCGATCGGTCGGACGGACCAAGCGAACCACCAGTACGATCTGGAGGACTTCGACGCCGCCCTAGCGGCGCGCACTATGCCCGCCGTGTCGTTCCTCAAGGCCCCGGCCTACCAGGACGCCCATGCCGGCTACTCCGACCCGCTGGACGAGCAGCGATTCGTCGCGTCCACCATCAATAGGATTCAGAACTCGCCGCAGTGGGAGTCCACGGCGGTCGTCCTCGCCTACGATGACTCGGATGGTTGGTACGACCATGTCCGACCTCATATCACTAATGGTTCGAACGACGCGGTTGAGGACCAGCCCGCTTGTCGACGCGTCAAGGCGTCCGGTGGGCGCGATGACCGTTGTGGTCCTGGCCAACGCCTGCCGTTGCTGGTGATCTCGCCCTATGCGAAGGTGAACTACGTGGACCACCATCCGGTCGAACAGGCGTCCATCCTGCGCTTCATCGAGGACAACTGGCGCACCGGTCGCATCGGGCACTCTTCCTTCGACAGTCGAGCAGGAAGCCTGATGCACCTGTTCGACTTTCAGCGGCCGAAAGCTGGTCGTCTTATGCTCGACCCGGCTACTGGTGCTGTAATCGCCCGCCGCTGAGAGCGGGACCGAAGGTCACGTGCGGGCGGGCGTCTTCTCCTCCGTGTCGCCCGGACGGTGGTCGGGGACGAAGCGGTACCCCACGTTGCGGACGGTCCCGATCAGCGATTCGTATTCGGCGCCCAGCTTGGCGCGGAGCCGCCGGACGTGGACGTCGACCGTCCGAGTACCGCCGAAGTAGTCGTACCCCCACACCTCTTGAAGCAGCTGTGCACGAGTGAAGACGCGACCCGGGTGCTGGGCCAGGTACTTCAGCAGCTCGAACTCTTTGAACGTCAGGTCGAGGACGCGGCCGCGCAGGCGGGCGGTGTAGGTGGCCTCGTCGATGGTGAGGTCGCCGCTGCGGATCTCGCCCGGGACCTCGTCGGCGTCGGCGTCGGCGGCGGCGCGTCCGACGGCGAGGCGGAGGCGGGCCTCGACCTCGGCGGGACCGGCGGTCTGGAGCAGGACGTCGTCCAGGCCCCATTCGGGGCTGAGGGCGGCGAGGCCGCCTTCGGTCACGATCGCCAGGAGGGGGCAGTCCAGGCCGGTGGTGCGCAGCAGGCGGCACAGGCTCTTGGCCTGGACGAGGTCGCGGCGGGCGTCCACCAGCACGATGTCGGCCGGCGGCGCGTCGATGAGCGCGGACGCCTCGGCGGGGGCGACCCGTGTGGAGTGCAGCAGGAGTCCGAGCGCGGGGAGGACCTCGTCCGAGGGTTCCAGCGCGTTGGTCAGTAAGAGCAGGCTGCTCAAGTGCCGCCTCCCGTCAAATGACGTAGGACCCGGACGGCTCATCCTCCAGCCCGACGGCGCCGGTCAGCGGCTCGCGGACGAGGTGACCGTGAAGGGCCTTACGGATGAACTCCATGGCCTCGTCGCCCGGATCCCTCACCCGGATCATATCGGAACCGTCACGGACGGTCCCTGGCCGCCACCGCGCACCCCGGCCGCCACCGCGCGATGCATGCCCGGCGGCCGTGAATACTGGACGCATGGCCAAGGGGACGATGCGGTACTGGGCGGCCGCCAAGGCGGCGGCGGGGACGCATGAGGAGCCGTACGAGGCGGTGACGCTGGCGGAGGCGCTGGCGGAGGCGTCGGCGGCGCGGGACGAGGAGTTCGCGCGGGTCGTCCGGCGGAGTTCGTTCCTCATCGACGGGAATCCGGTGGGGAGCAGGCCGCACGAGTCCGTCGAACTTCCCGACGGCGGCGTCGTGGAGGTGCTGCCGCCGTTCGCCGGGGGGTGACGCAAGGTCATTCTCCGGCGTGACTCGGTACGGGCGAATCGCCCATTAAGGTGTGGCGATCGCATGCCGCAGCCCGAAGGAGAGACATGCGGAAAGTACTGCTGGTGCTGTTGGTCCTCGCGGCCGTGGTGCTGGTCGCCGCGGACCGGATCGGCGTCCGGGTCGCGCAGGACAAGATCGGCGAGCAGGTGGCCGCGCAGTACGCCCTGCAGCAGCAGCCCGACGTCACCATCCACGGCTTTCCGTTCCTGACGCAGGCGATCGGCGGCGAGTACGAGCAGATCGAAGTGGGCATCGGGGACTGGACGGAGCAGGGCGTCACCGTCACCGACGTCAAGGTCGACATGCGGGGCGTGAACGCGCCGCTGGCGGAGGTCAGCAAGGGCAGCGCCGCGAACGTGACCGCGCGCACGGCCACCGCGTCCGCCGTCATCCCCTATGACGTGATCAAGAAGGAGGCGCCGAAGGAGGTCAAGTCGATCGGGCCGAAGGGCGACGACCTCGAGGTGGAGATGACCGGGACCATCCTCGGCTTCACCCTCACCGGGACCGCGGTCGTGGAGGTCGAGCCGACCGCCAAGGGGATCGCGATCTCGCCCGTGTCGGTCGGGTCGAACGGGGCGGCGCAGGTCCCGCTGGCGCTGGTCAAGCGGCAGCTGACCTGGGTCGTGCCGGTCGCCGACCTGCCCGTCGGGTCGCGGATCAGCGAGATCCAGCCGACGCCGGACGGGCTGCGCGTCGCGGCGACGGCGCAGAACGTCCACCTGAACGATCTCCAGCAGGCGGGGAAATAGCCGGATTCAGGGGTGAACCGGCCGGTCGGCGCGTACGTGTACGTGATGTGGATCCGACCGCGGATGAGGGGTTGCTTCGCGCCCTGTACGGCGAGCACGGGGGTCCCCTGCTCGGGTACGTCCTGCGGCTGACGGGAGGGGACCGGACCCAGGCCGAGGACGTCGTCCAGGAGACGCTGCTGCGCGCGTGGAGACACCCCGAGGCGCTGGTGGGACGTCCGGTGCGGCCATGGCTGTTCACGGTGGCCCGGAATCTGGTCGTGGACGCGCATCGGGCCAAGCGCGCGCGGCCGCCGGAGACCGGCATCGACGAGCACGTCATGATGACGGCCGACGGCTCCGATGACATCGACCGCGCCCTCGAGTCCTGGACGGTCGCGGAGGCCCTGGCCGGGCTGAGCCCGTCGCACCGGGCGGTGCTGGTCGAGACCTACTACAAGGGCCGGTCGGTGGCGGAGGCGTCCAAGACGCTCGGCATACCGCCCGGCACGGTGAAGTCCCGCACCTTCTACGCATTGCGGGCGCTCAAACTCGCATTGGAGGAGCGGGGGTTGGCGCCATGAACGACTGCACGGACGTGCGCACGTCACTCGGCGTGTACGTGCTCGGCGCGCTGGATCCCGGCGAGCGGAGCCAGGTGGAGGGCCACCTGGAGCGCTGCCCCGCCTGCCGGGACGAGCTCGCCGGGCTGGCCGGTCTGCCCGCGATGCTCGGGCGGGTCGAACTGGAGCAGCTCGAAGGCGTGGCCGGGCCGCCGCCCGAACTGCTGGACGGCCTGCTCACCAGGGCGGCCGAACGACGGAGGGGATGGTTCGGCCGCCGGGCCGGGCGGGGCCCCGCGGGGTGGGCCCCGCTCGCCGCCGCGGCCTGCCTGCTGCTGGTGGTCGGGGGCCTGTTCGGCGGGTTCGTCCTGCCGATCGGGTCGGACGGCGGTGGCGGGTCCGCGGCACAGCCCCCGCCGTCCGCGGCGTCCGTCCCGGCGACGACCGCCGAGCGGATCAGCGCCTCGAACCCCGCGAGCAACATCAAGGGCTACGTGGTGCTGCGCAAGAAGGAGTGGGGGACCGAGGTCGAACTCCACCTGGCCGGGGTGCCGAAGGGGTCGCACTGCCGGCTGCTGGTGATCGCGCGGGACGGCCGCCGCGACGCGCTGGGCAGCTGGTACGTCCCCTACGACGAGGGCTACGGCGAATACCGCGGGTCGACGATGTTCCCGCGCGGGCAGCTGTTCTCGTTCGAGGTCGTCGGGCTGGACGGGCGGCCGCTCCTCACGATCCCGACCTGACCGTCTCGACGGAGCCCCTTCGCCCCGCGCGGAAGAAATCGCGGCTCGGCGCGGTTGTCGATGGGGATGATCGGAGCTCTGGTCGCTGCGGCGGTCCTCATCACGGCCACGGCGTTCGCCCTCGTCCGGCGGCGCCGTGACGGCGTGCTGCGCGCCCGGCGGGGGAAGGACGACGAGGTGGCCGAGACCGTCCGGCCGGACGACATGGGCGCCGAGCTCGGCGAGAAGGCCACGCTCCTGCAGTTCTCCAGCGCGTTCTGCGCTCCGTGCCGCGCCACCCGCCGGGTCCTCGGCGAGGTGACCGAGATGGTGGACGGTGTCGCGCACGTCGAACTCGACGCCGAGGCGAACCTCGACCTCGTCCGCCGGCTGAACATCGTGCGGACCCCGACCGTCCTCGTCCTGGACGGCGCCGGACGCGTCGTCCGCCGCGCCACCGGCGCCCCGCGCAAGCCCGACGTCATCGCCGCTCTCGGTGAGGTCATCCCGTGAGCGGCACCGCGACGACCTGCGATAAGACGAATGTCACTGTCTCGGAAGGCGAGACGGATGTGACAGCGCGTGGATTGCCGCTTAACATCGAGTCCGTGCGTAACTGGACAGAGCAGATGCTCACGAAGCGCCGTGCGGTGGACTTCTGCCGCGTGGCCGCCTCGCTCTGTCGCATGGCCTGAGGCATCGAGCCCACCCGCCCCCGAGCGCTTTTCCGACTTCTCAGCTCGTACGCACGCTTCCCTCCGCCAGGAGCACCCCAATGCAGGTTGATCCGCGTGGGCCGCGCTTCGGCGCCGCCGTCACGACAGCCGTCCTCATCGTGGTGCTGGTGACCGGAAGCTGGGCATTGCTCGCCGCTCAGGCCGTCGTGTTCGCGCTCGCGACCTTCCTCGGCCTCCGGTACGCCCCGTACGGACTGGTGTTCAGAGTGCTGATCCGTCCCCGGCTCGCTCCGCCCAGGGAACTGGAGGACGCCGCCGCGCCCCGCTTCGCGCAGGGGGTCGGCCTGGTGTTCGCCCTGGTCGGAACGGTCGGCTACGCGATGGGGACCACCTGGCTCGGCATCGGTGCCACCGCCCTCGCACTGGCGGCGGCGTTCCTGAACGCGGCGTTCGGGTTCTGCCTCGGCTGCGAGATGTATCCGCTCTTCCGACGTATCACTGCGAAAGTTCGCTCCGAGAGGGAGGTTCCGGCATGAGCCGCTCCGACGTCCTGGTGGACACCGCCTGGGTCGAGTCCCACCTGGACGACCCCGGCCTGGTTCTCGTCGAGGTCGACGAGGACGTGTCCGCGTACGACAAGGGCCACATCCGTGGCGCCGTGAAGATCGACTGGAAGACCGAGCTGCAGGACCCGGTCCGCCGCGACTTCGTGGACAAGACCGGGTTCGAGCAGCTGCTGTCCGCCAAGGGCATCGCCAACGACGACCTGGTGATCCTGTACGGCGGCAACAACAACTGGTTCGCGGCCTACGCGTACTGGTACTTCAAGCTGTACGGCCACGACAAGGTGAAGCTGCTCGACGGCGGCCGCAAGAAGTGGGAGCTGGACTCCCGCGAGCTCGTCACCGACGTCCCGTCCCGTCCGGCGACCGACTACAAGGCCAAGGACCAGGACCTCACGATCCGCGCCTTCCGCGACGAGGTCGTCGAGGCGATCGGCAAGCAGAACCTGGTGGACGTCCGGTCGCCCGACGAGTTCAGCGGCAAGCTGCTCGCCCCGGCGCACCTGCCGCAGGAGCAGTCGCAGCGGGCCGGCCACATCCCGACCGCGGCCAACATCCCGTGGTCGAAGGCGGCCAACGACGACGGCACGTTCAAGTCCGACGAGGAGCTCCGCGAGCTCTACACCGCCGCCGGCGTCGACCTGGGCAAGGACACGATCGCCTACTGCCGGATCGGCGAGCGCTCCTCGCACACCTGGTTCGCGCTGCGCGAGCTGCTCGGCATCGAGAACGTGAAGAACTACGACGGTTCCTGGACCGAGTACGGCTCGCTGATCGGCGTGCCGATCGAACTCGGCGCCGCCAAGTAACCCCGGCCGACCTTCCCCTTGGAGGAGCAATGACCCAGGGCTGCGCAGCGCCCGAGCAGACCGCTCACCTTCCCGCGACCGTCGACCTGACCAACGAGGCCGTCATCCAGGGCACCGTCACCCGTGACGGCGCGCCGGTGTCCAGCGCCTACGCCCGCCTGCTCGACTCGTCCGGCGAGTTCACCGCCGAGGTGGTCACGGGCGACGAGGGCGTGTTCCGGTTCTTCGCCGCCGACGGCGACTGGACCGTCCGCGTCCTCGCGGCCGGCGGCGTGAGCGTCGACAACACCGTCACCGCGAAGACCGGCACGGTCGCCGGCCTCGAAGTCGCGATCTGATCGATCTGATCGACCTGATCGACCTGATCGACCCGACCGGCTGACCGGTCCGGCCGACCCGCTCGGAGCCGAACCCCGCCGTCCCACCGCACCGGGACGGCGGGGTTCGTCGTTTCGAGACGGGCGGCTTGACAGGGCCGGCGTGAGGTGGGCGGTATGCGCTGATCGTCTACGATCGGGCGCCATGGCCTGGCCGTCCGCGCGTTCGCCGCTGATCCTTCCGTGGGCCGCGCTGAAGCTCGCGGGGCGGTTCGTCCTGCCGCTGTCCCTGTGGTTCACGGTGGGGGAACTGCTGCGCTACGGCGCCATGTACGGGGGCTACAAGCTCGGGACGATGAAGGGCACGGCGGCGTCCGTCGCGCCGATCGTCACCATCGGCCTGCTCGTGGTGATCACGCTGACGGTCGCGGTGCTGATGGTGCACAGCGTCCGGGAGGGCCTGGACGTCGTGCACTCCCGCGCGGCGGACGGCGACCTGACGCCGTGGGCGGTCGGCAACGAGGAGCCGGTGATCGGCGCGATCGGCCGGGCCGCGCTCCCGTTCGTCATCTTCTACCTGGCGTGGGGGCTGCAGAGCGAGGACGCCCGCGAGTTCGCGTCGGCGGCGGCGAGCCGCGGGTTCGCCGAGGGCGGCATCCAGGGGCAGACCGAGGGCGCCGGGATGCTGCTGTCGCTGGAGAAGCACATCGGCCTCGCGATCGGCCTCACCGCGGGCCTGTTCGTGCTGAAGGTGCTGGCGGAGTGGCGGCTGGAGGAGCGGCTGCCCCGCGCCATCGGCGCGCTCGTCGCCTTCCTGGAGATCAACTTCGCGCTGTTCGGCATCTTCACCATCGACCACCTGCGCGGCCTCGGCGTCGGCTGGCTGACCGAGCGGGAGGTGTGGGGCTGGCTGAACGGCGTCGCCGGCCCCGCGTTCGGCCTGTGGCCGCCGTTCAAGGACGCGGTGCTCGGCGCGCTGATCTGGCTGGTGATCGCCGGGGTGATCCTCGGCCTGGACGCGGCGGACGAGCGGGTCGTGCTCGGCGGCGGCCGGGCGGGGCGGCGGCTCGCGCGGGCCGGCGGGATCGACCGGGCGAACAGCCCCCGCGAACTGCTCACCCGCGGGCTCCGGGAGATGTGGCTGCCCGCCTGGTACGGGCTGCGGCTCGTCCGCCGGTCCGGGATGATGCCGTTCGCCATGTTCTGCCTGCTGTTCGCGGGGCTGTACGCGGGGGAGGACGCGACCCGGCGGCTGGTGTACGAGCTGATCGGCCCGCACGAGGTGACGTGGTGGATGCAGTGGCTGCCCGCCATCGGCTACGGGACGGGCCTCGTCTTCGAGGTCCTGCGCGTGTGCCTGCTGGCGGCGGCGTTCAACCTGGTGATGGCGCGGGTCAGCGGGCGAAACGCAGCGAAGGCAGTGGATCCTCCGGTTTCCGCGTCTCCTTCGGTGCCTGGATCCGCAGCTCCAGCGCGTCCGCCTTGGCACGGGGCACCGTCCCCTTGACGGTGATGCGCAGCGCGATGCCCGCCTTCGGCTCGGCCGTCCGGATCCCGTTCGCGGACCATTCGTGGCCGTCGCCGTCGTGGAAGCGGTACTGCAGGCCGTAGGAGCCGACCGCCTTGGCGCCGGCGGCGTCCGAGGGGCGGACGGCCAGGGCGAGCCGCAGCTCGACGACGTCCCCTTGGCCCTTGCCGGTGAGGGGTTCGGCCACGCGCCGGTCGTAGACCTTCCACTTCGCGCCGACCAGCTCGCCGATCTGGCCTTCGGGGACGGTCGTCACCTTCTCCGGCGGTTTCAGGAATTTCCGGATCGTACTGGTCTCGTCCGCCCAGGGGATGGCGAGCATCGCGGCCATCGCGCAGACGAGCGCGATCGCCTGCACGATCCGCCGGTCGCGGGGACGCATTCCGGGACGTCCCGGGAGCGGGATCCCGTCGGGTCGGGTGTCGGAGGCCGTCATGAGGTACCCGCCCTGACCTCGTACCGCTCGGTCGCCTTCCGGAGGAGTTCGGCCGCCCGGTCCTTGCCGAGCCCCAGGTCGATGTCGGCCGCCGCGGACAGCTGCGGCAGCAGCCCGCCGGTGCCCACGACCAGATGCGCGCCCTCGACCCGCTCCTTCGGCAACTCGAACACCAGCTTCGTGGACGTCCAGATCAGCGGCTGGAACGTCGGCCGGCTGACGGAGACGGCCGCGGTGCGCGGATCCTCCCGGAACGTGTAGCCGCCCGGCGTCTCCAGTTCCGCCGACCTGAGCTGCAGCGGTTCCCGCGCCGCCGTCGCGCTGAACCGGACGACGAGGTAAACGCCGTCCGTCCCGACCGGGGGCTTGCCGCCGAGCGAGAAGCCGGGCGCCAGCGACCGCGCCGCCGCCACGTCGTCGACCCGGACGCTGAAGTCGCGGGTCGCGACCTCCTCCCCGACCGTCCCGCCGGTCCGGATCGGATCCAGCGCCGCGGCCCTGATCTCGGGCCGGACGGAGTGCAGCCACATCGCGCCGGCGAGCAGGACCGTCCCGCCGACCCCGGCGCCGCCCCGCAGGAGCACCTGCCGCGCGTTCACGACGCCGCCACCGGGAGGGTGAGGCGTCCGGCGAACTCGTCGCTCTTCTGATCGACGATCCAGTTGAAGTCGCTGTCGGTGAACCCGTGCTCGTATTTCCACTTGCGCAGGCCCACGGTCAGCCGGGCCGGCGAGTCCGCCGGGCCCATCTTCCACATCGCGGACGCCTCGACCGGCAGCCCCGGCTGCGTCGTGTCGGTCTGCGCGCCGCCCGCGACCCCGTCCACCCGCTCGGGCTTGACCCATTCGCCGGCCTTGGTCAGCGCGACGACGCCGTCCGTCAGCCCGCCGCTGCCCAGCGACTTGGTCTCCTTGCCCTTGTTGAGGACCCGCATCCGGACCATGAGGTACCGCTCCTCGGCGGTCCCGAACGTCTCGCGAACCGACCCGATCCGCACGTCGTGGACGGTCACCTCGAACAACCCGAGGTCGACCCGCTCCCCGGCCTTCCTGACCGGCTGCTTGGGCGTCGCCTTGAACCCGCCCGCGGCCCACACCACGGGCACCAGCACGGCGACCACGCCCAGCAGGGCCGTCGGCACGGCCCACCGCCGCGCCGCCGAACGCTGCCCGGGCCCTGGGGGGAGAGGCGCCGTCGACCGCATCCGCCAGATGGTATTACGCCGACATGTCCGTCCCGGCGCATCCCGGTAGGGTGCTTGTTGCTCATGCCGCGATACGGGCTCTGGAGGAACGGTGGTGCGGCGTACGTCGACACTCGCTCTCGCATCGGCCATCGCGCTGGGCGCGCTCCTCGCGCCCCCGCTCCAGGTCGGCCCGTTCCAGCCGGCCCCGGCGCGGGCGGCGGGCTGCGAGCAGGAACTGGTCTACGGCAGCCCGGCGAAGGAGCTTCCCCGCCAACTCTGGCCGCAGGAGCGGCTGAACTTCACCGACGTCTGGGAGCACACGCGCGGCAAGGGCGTGAAGGTCGCCGTCGTCGACAGCGGCGTCGACACCTCGCACCCGCAGCTCAGAGGCCACGTCAAGGCGTACGACGTGACGAAGAGCGGCCTGCGGGACTGCGTCGGCCACGGCACCGCGGTCGCCGGGATCATCGGCGCCGCGGACATGCGCGACAAGGGCATCCCGTTCGTCGGCGTCGCCCCCGACGCCGAGATCATCTCCGTGAAGATGGCCGTGCAGGCCAGCGGCAACCGGTCCGAGTGGGCCGCGCAGGCGATCAGGAAGGCGGTCGACCTCGGCGCGAAGGTCATCAACATCTCCTCCCAGTCGCCGGACCTGCCCGACCTTCGGCAGGCCGTCCACTACGCGCAGCAGCGCGACGTGGTGATCGTCTCGGTGGCCGGCAACCTCACCGACCGGACCAAGCAGACGCCGCAGAAGGCCTACCCGGCGAGCTATCCCGGCGTGATCTCCGTCGGCGCCCTCGCCAAGGACGGGACGCTCGCCGGCTTCTCCAACACCGTCACCCCCGTCACCGTGACCGCTCCCGGCCAATCGGTGGTCAGCACCTGGCCGCGCGGCTCCTACAAACTCGACGACGGCACGAGCCTCGCGGCCCCCTACGTCGCCGGCACCGCCGCGCTGATCCGCGCGTTCAACCCGAACCTGAACTACCAGCAGGTCAAGCACCGCATCGAGGCCACCGCCGACGGCGCCCAGGCCCAGGGCACCGGCTCCGGCGTCGTGAACCCCCTCCGCGCCGTCACCACGGTCGGCACCGCCGCCAACCCGAGCGCCGCCCCCGTCGCCGGCGTCCAGCGCGTCTCCATCGACCAGCCGCCCCCCGAAGACCGCTTCGGCCGCAACATGGCCTTCGCCATAGCCGCCGCCGCCTTCACCCTGGCCGCCGCCGTAGGCATAGCCGCCACCGTAATCCCCGCCGCCCGCCGCCGCCCCTGACCGCGGAGCGGCGCCGTCTCCACGGCCACGAACCTTCACCAGGACTGGTCAGCGAGGGTGCGGGGAATCGTTCCACCGCTCTCCGCCGCAGGCACGGAAGGCATCGGCGACCGCCTTCGCCGGGACGCCCAGGTAGAGGAGATCGATCAGCCTGACGGCGTGGAGGTCCGGCCGCCATTCGGTCAGGTAGAGGTGATCCGGCGGCTGCGATGCGCCGTCCACCTGCCAGAGCACCAACCAGCCCTTGTGCTGAGCCGGGGGTACTTTCAGGATGCGCACTTCGGCGACCTGACTCCAGGGAAAGTGAACGCTCTGCTCGCTCTTGGACAAAGTCACACCTCGCCGGCCGACTTCGAGTCGGGGCGGCGATATCGCCATTCCACCCGACTTGGCCGCGGCATAGAGGCACAAGAAGGCGACCAAGAGTGTCACGAGATGGAATATCGGAAAGCGTTCGGCAAGACGCAGAAGGTCGGCCAGTAGAAAGACGGCGAGGGTGCCGAATGAAATCAGCGTATCCGTGGGTAAAATACCTTCTCGGTGCAACAAAGACGATCGAACCATTGGCCGTCATTGATTTCTCTAAGGTGGGAGTGGCCAGAGGTGTCGTCCGAGAGTAGAGCCAGCGTATCGGACATCGCTGGACCCACACTCCCCATGGAGAGAAGACCGATAGCGCAGCCCACATGAGCGCAGAAGTCGGCAGTTGCAATGTTCGTCGCCCCGCGTCCTGGCGCCTGATCGTGGTCGGCGACCTCGGGCCTGCCATCACGTCATGTCTGATGCTGGAGGGGGAGTTTCCTATGAGACACCGGTCAATCGAAATCCCATCTGGCCGGCAGCGCAGAATCTTGCTGTGGAGCCGGGTCATGGGTGACGTATATAATGTATAGTTGATATGTGTTACTCTTATATAAAAGGATCTCGCTGAAATTTAGGAGTCCTGGTGGAGCTTGATTCCGGCCTCCCGGTGCTATTCAAGTGCGGCATCACTGCAATGGCAACGGTTATCGCCGGTTTGGTCTTCTGCTTGCTCAGGACCGTGATGGCCGGCGGTCCGGTCTGGAAGACCTTCGCGATCGTCATGTCCTGCCTGAGCGTCTGGCTGTGGCTGCAGGCGGTGTTAGGCATGTTCCGCTACCGCGTCTGGCTGGATGGGACGACCCTGTGCATCCAGAAATCTTTCAGAGTCCTACGCACCGATCTGGCAACCGCGACTTGGGTCGGTGTCGAGTACACCCATACGGGCGTCCTTTTTCTCAGCATCCGCGGAAGTAGGGGGCGGCTGCTGCTTGTGCGCATGATGACCGCCGAAGGGCGGTTAGTACCGCAGCACCAAGTGGAGGCGGTGGCCGACGCCATCGCCGCTCGCCTGCGACGAACGCGCTGCAGACGCGGGAGGCACTGGCCTGCCTGGGGGTGACGCGCTAGCGGATGGCGTCGCGGACCTGGCGGGCGAGGCGGACTGCGATCGCCAACGCGAGGGCCAGCGGCCGCGGCGTCTCTGGACACTCCGGGATGAATTACAGCCACATGCGGCTGTTGTCGGCGCTGCTCTTGGTCCGCAGCGTCGCCACTACCTGCCCATCCGCGTCGATGACCGTGTAATGGTCTCCGTCTTGGTGGACGGTTCCGAGGGGAGTGCCGTCGGCCGAGCGCAGCGACATGTCCCCCGCCCGCTGAACTCACCGAGCCGATGCGCGTCCGAGTCGAGGACGGTGATGCGCTCCTTGCCCAACGTCCGGGACGCGCGGTTGATGATGCAGCGTCTGAGCATGGGGATCGCGCAGGACGATGCTTTTGCGTCCCTTGCTGGGGTTGGTACCCCAGAAGCTCGCCCATTCAGTCGATTGCTTCACCAGTGAGCCATTTCCAACTTCATGTGGCCTGGTGGTGAAGGGTGAGGATGGCTTGGACGATGGCGGTCAGGCGGGACGGTGAGCAGCGGGCCTTCCGCAGGATGCGCCAGTGTTTGAGGGTGGCGGC
>NZ_SMJW01000204.1 GCF_004348335.1 Actinomadura bangladeshensis
GCGTCCGGGGCGAGGCGGGCCGGGGTGACGAACTCGGTGTCGCCGGCGTCGTAGCGGGCCGTGTAGTCGTACAGGCCGCCGGGCGCGACGATCTCGACGGCGGGGAGGGCGACGGGAGCACCGTCCTGTTCGATGACGCTGACGGAGACCTCGGTGCCGGAGATGTAGCGCTCGACGAGAGCCGCGTCGCCGTAGGCGAAGCAGCCGACCATGGCGGCCGAGAGTTCGGACGGTTCGTGGACGACGGACGCGCCCAGGGCCGAACCGCCGCGGGTCGGCTTGACGAACAGGGGGAGGCCGAGGGCGCTCACGATGCGGTCGAGGACGGACGCGGCGCCGAGGTCGTGGAAGACCTCCTTCGGAAGGGCGACCGATTCGGGAGTGCGCAAGCCGGCCCGGCGGACGACGGCCTTGGCGGTCGGCTTGTCCCATGCGACACGACAGGCGTCCGGACGGGCGCCGAGATAGGGCACGTCGAGGAGTTCGAGGACTTCGCGGATCGAGCCGTCCTCCCCCGCGGCGCCGTGCAGGACGGGGAAGACGATGTCCGGCGGATCGTCCGTCAGGGAGTCCAGGAGTGTCGCGTCGGCGTCGCGTAGTTCGACCGGGATGTCGCGGGCGCGGAGCGCATCGGTGACGCGTCGGCCGGACCTGAGCGACACCTCGCGCTCGTACGACAGCCCCCCGGCGAGGACGACGACATGTCCGAGTTCCACCGCGCTGCCCCTCCTGCTGGTGTAGTGCGCGCCCGCCGATGAACACCGGCGGGCGCGCGTTTCACGTGAAACCTTCAGACGACGTCCGGGCCGGGAGCCTGGACGCCGGTGGAGGCGCCGCCGACGGAACCGCCGAACATGTCCCGGAGCCGGATCTCCTTCTCGACCACCGACGCGAGCCGCCGGACGCCCTCCCGGATCCGGTGCGGCTCGGGGAAGCAGTACGACAGCCGCATGTGCCGGTGCCCGGTGCCGTCGGCGAAGAAGCCGGTCCCCGGCACGTAGGCGACCCGCTCGGCGATCGCGCGCGGCGCCATCGCCTTGGCATCGAGGCCCTCCGGCAGCGTCAGCCAGACGAAGAAGCCGCCCGCCGGACGCGTCCACGTGCAACCGTCCGGCATGAGCTGGTCAAGGGACTCCAGCATCGCGTCACGGCGCTCCCTGTACAGCTCACGGAAGTCCTTGATCTGCTCTCGCCACGGCTGGGTGGCCAGGTACTCGCGGACGGCGAGCTGGGAGAAGTTCGACGGGCACAGGATCGCGGACTCGGCCGCAAGGACGAGCTTGGCCCGCACCGCGTGCGGCGCCAGCACCCAGCCGACGCGGAGGCCGGAGGCGATCGTCTTGGAGAACGAGCCGAGGTAGAGGACGCGCTCGGAGTCGTCCGCGCGCAGCGCCCGCATGGGCTCGGCGTCGAAGCCGAGGAGCCCGTAGGGGTTGTCCTCGACGATCAGCACGTCGTACTCGGCGCAGATCTCCAGGATCTGGGCGCGGCGCGCCGTGGTGAGAGTGACACCGGCCGGGTTCTGGAACGTCGGCACGGTGTAGAGGAACTTGACGCTGCGGCCCTGGGCGCGGAGCGACGCCAGCGTCTCGCGCAGTGCGGACGGGATGAGCCCGCCCTCGTCCAGCGGCACGTGCACGACGTCGGCCTGGTACGACGCGAAAGTGCCGAGCGCGCCGACGTAGGACGGCGCCTCGGCCAGGACGACGTCGCCGGGGTCGACGAAGATCTTGGTGATGAGGTCGAGCGCCTGCTGCGCGCCGACGGTGACGACCACGTCGTCCGGGGACGCATGGACGCCTTCGAGGGACATGACCTCGCAGATGTGCTCGCGCAGCAGTTCGTCCCCCTGCGCGGAGCCGTACTGCAGCACCTCGGCGCCCTTGCCGGCGACGAGGTCGCCGATCATCTCGCCGACGGCGTCGAGGGGGAGCGCCGACACGTACGGTGCCCCGCCCGCGAGCGAGACGATCTCCGGGCGGGCGACCATCGCGAACAGGGCCCGGATCTCGGACGGCACCATCCCGGCGGCGCGGGCGGCGTAGCGATCGGCATAGACGTCCGTCCGCGAATGCTGTTCCACAGGGCACCTCCGAGATGTGATGGCTTCCCAGAAAACTACGGCATGGCGGCCGCGCTGGACTGTTCCGGGTGTGGCGCGCCGCCCGGTCGGGGAGACTCCTGTCCGATACGATGCCCGCGGGTCCCGGTTTGTTGCCGGGGAAGTTCCGCCGTCACGGGTCCAGGCCGGGCGGGCGAGGATCGAGGCAGGGGGTGCCGACCCGGTGTCGCGTCGTCTCGTCAACATCACGCTGGACAATCTCGATGATCTGCCGCACCGCTGTCGCGGCTGCGTGTTCTGGGAGCTGGATCCGGTCAGCCGGGACCGCGCGCTGGAGAGCGGCGATTCGGGGCTGGAGAAGGAGGCGTGGATCTCCTCGACGCTCCTGGAGTGGGGCAGCTGCGGCAAGATCGCGTACGTGGACAACGTGCCGGCGGGCTTCGTGATGTACGCGCCGCCGCTGTACGTACCGCGCTCGGTGGCGTTCCCGACGAGCCCGGTCAGCGCGGACGCGGTGCTGCTGATGACCGCGCACATCCTGCCGGAGTTCGCGGGCGGCGGCCTCGGCCGGATGCTCGTCCAGGGTGTCGCGAAGGACCTGACCCGCCGCGCGGTGAAGGCGATCGAGGCGTTCGGCGACCTGAAGGGCGAGGAGGGCGGGTGCATGGTGCCCGCCGACTATCTGCTCTCGGTCGGGTTCAAGACCGTCCGGCCGCATCACCGGTATCCGCGGCTGCGGCTGGAGCTGAAGTCGGCCCTGTCGTGGCGCGAGGACGTCGAGGTGGCCCTGGAACGGCTGCTGGGCTCCATGACCCCCGAGGGGGCGCTACGACCCGTCTGAGGGGATCTGAGGCGCTTTGACGCGTGTGGCCCGCACTCCGGCGTGGAGTGCGGGCCACACGCTTTCGCGCTCACCGCGGGAGGCGGGGAGGCGGCTCGGCGGATCCGCTCAGATGAACTCGGCGAGATCCCGCAACAGGGCGGCCTTCGGCTTGGCGCCCATGATCTGCTTGACGACCTCGCCGTCCCGGTAGATGTTCATCGTCGGGATCTGCATGATCCCGTACTGCTGCGGCACCGTCGGGTTCTCGTCGATGTTCATCTTCACGATGTCGATCTTGTCGCCGTGCTCCTTGGAGATCTCCTCCAGGATCGGCGACACCATCCGGCACGGGCCGCACCACTCGGCCCAGAAGTCGACGAGGACGGGCTTGTCGCTCTTCAGGACCTCGATCGCGAAGTCGGCGTCGGTCACGGCTTTCATGGTTCTCCTTCTGTTCTAACGCGGCCAGACCCCCGGCCGATCATCCGTTCGCGTACGTCACCCGGGTCGGTTCAACGGGACCGGGACTCCCGTGCGACCTCAGGCTCTGAACGTGCGTTCACACCGGCCTCTGCCTGGCCCATGGAGCGGGGACCTGCGCGACCGGGCCCCTGGTGCCTCGGTCCCAGTGCTGCCGTCCAGGGCTTCGGTGCCGTGGGTTGGCCACGGCACCGGAGGGCCTGCGGGACGGGCCGCTGGTGCCCAGCCCCGGTGGCGTCGTCGTTTGCTTTGCGGGACTTCCAGCCGCCAGGGCCCCGGATCCGGGGCCGCGGGGGCGGATGTCCGGGAGTCGACGGTGGGAGGTCAGGCCTGCGGGACGGTCTCGGCGGCGTCCTGGTCCTGGAGCCAGCGCTCGGCGTCGATGGCGGCCGAGCAGCCGCTGCCCGCCGCCGTGATCGCCTGCCGGTAGATGTGGTCCACCACGTCACCGCACGCGAACACGCCGGGGATCTTGGTCCGGGTGGTGGGGGCGTCCACCAGCAGGTAGCCGTCGGTGTCGGTCTCCAGTTGGCCCGCGAACAGCTCGCTGCGCGGGTCGTGGCCGATCGCGATGAACAGCCCGGTGATCTCCAGCGCCGACTCCGCGCTGGTCTTGATGTTGCGGACCGTCACCCCGGTCACCCGGTCGTCGCCCTGGATCGCGGTGACCTCGCTGTCCCACAGGAACTTGATCTTCTCGTTCGCGAACGCCCGATCCTGCATGATCTTGGACGCGCGCAGCTCGTCCCGCCGGTGGATGACGGTCACGGACCGGGCGAACTTGGTCAGGAAGATCGCTTCCTCCATCGCGGTGTCGCCGCCGCCGACGACGGCGATGTCCTGCTCGCGGAAGAAGAACCCGTCACAGGTCGCGCACCACGACACGCCGCGTCCCGACAGCCGCTTCTCGTCCGGCAGCCCCAGCTCCCGGTACCCGGAGCCGGTCGCCACGATCACCGTCTTGGCCAGGTAGGTCTCGTCCCCGACCTTCACGACCTTGGGGTCGGCGGTCAGGTCCACCTCGGTGACATCGTCGGTGATCAGTTCGGCGCCGAACCGCTCGGCCTGCTTGCGCAGGTTGTCCATGAGGTCCGGCCCCATGATCCCGTCCGGGAAGCCGGGGAAGTTCTCGACGTCGGTGGTGTTCATCAACGCGCCACCGGCCGTCACCGACCCCTCGAACACCAGCGGCTTCAGATCACCGCGAGCCGAGTAAACGGCGGCCGTGTAGCCCGCGGGCCCGGACCCGATCACGATGACGTTACGGACGTCGCTCACTGTTCTGCGCCTCTCCTCGTTGGCCGTCGGTGCCGCACGACCCGGCCTGCCAGTCGCGTCAACCGATCCTAGGCCCCGGGGATTCCCGCGACACCCCGACCGGCCGTCCACCAGGCTCCATCCCCTCTAGGGTGTGGTGCATGGCACGCATTCTGCTTCTCCACTCGATGTACGGGCTGCGTCCGGCGGTGCACCAGGCGGCGGACCGGCTGCGCGCGGCGGGCCACGACGTCCACGTCCCCGACCTGTACGACGGGCGGGTCGTCGACGACGCAGAGGCCGGCATCGAGATCAAGGAGGAGATCGGCCGGGACGAGCTGCTGCGCCGCGCCATCGCCGCGGCCGCGCCCCTGGTCGGCGACGGCGGCTTGGTCTACGCGGGGTTCTCGCTCGGCGGCTCCATCGCGCAGAACCTCGCGTTCGCGGACGAGAAGGCCGGCGGCCTGCTGCTGATGCACGGCACGTCCGACATCGCGGAGGACGCGTCCACCGAGGTGCCGGTGCAGCTGCACGTCGCCGACCCCGACACGTGGGAGCCCGTCGACTGGTTGAACGCCTGGTACCTGCAGATGCGCAAGGCGGGCGCGGACGTGGAGGTCTACCGGTACCGCGGCGCCGGCCATCTGTTCACCGACCCGGACCTCCCCGACTACGACGCCGAAGCGGCCGAAAGCGCCTGGACGACCGCCCTGTCCTTCCTCGACACCCTCTGACCCGCCGGCGTCCACCCCGCGCAGCACACCGGGCACCGGGTCAGGTCCCGCGAGGCCCCGGCATCCCGCACACGAGGCATGGCGGCCCCGGCCGGACGCGCATCGCCGCCATCGCGTCCACCACTGCGGGCGATCCAGATGCCGACCAGCCCGCCGCTTCTGCGCCGCCCGACCGAGCCTCATCTACCCCGGGCAAATGCCGACACCTGAGAGATCATGGACCGGTCGATGTGCTGCGGGGTGGTCGGCGCGTGTTGCGCCGTGAGGCGGCCGGTTTGCCGACGGGACTGCCACCTGCCGCATCGTGGAAGGGGCGCCTCGGCCTTGCCGCCGACTAGGTCGAGTCTCTGGGCCGCCTGACCGTGCTCACTTGCACCGGCAACTGCCGACACCTGAGAGATCATGGACCGGCCGATGTGCTGCGGAGCGGTCGGCGCGTTTCGCGCCGGGACGCGACCGGCTTCCCGGCTGCCGGGTCGAGCCCCGGCCGGGCCGGGCGGTTGCCGACACTGAGAGGTTGTGAAGCGGTGGCCGTGCTGGGAGATGGTCGAGGCGTGCTGTGCCCCAGCTCGGCCGGCCTGCTGGCTGTGCCGCGGCGTGCCGCCTTGTGGAAGGGCCCCACGCTGCCGACTGCGGTCGGCTGGATGCGGTGCTCAGCTCGTTCTAGCGGGCGAGGTCGTGAGCAGAGCGGCCGGGCCTTGTGGAGGCCGTTCTCGGGGGTGGTCGAGAACGGCGGGCGGCGGCTGCGTCAGGCGTTCTCCAGCTTCTTCAGGACGTGCTGGTTGCGGGCGGAGCAGTCGGCTCCGACGACCCAGATGTTCCATTTGCCGGACTGGTCGCCGTGGACGGCGATGACGGTCGCGGGCCGGCCCTCGTACTTCGCGTTGTCGACGAGGGCGGGTGCCAGCCCGCGGGTGACGCCGTTGACGCACCCCTTGAGCTGCGCGGACGGTTCGCCGGACGCGCGCTTGACCTCCCGGTCGCCGGCGAGCAGCCGGTCGACCTGCGCGCCCAGTGTCCGGGCCCGGTAGTCGGTGCCGCTGCTGGCGACCGTGAACGCCGCGGCAGGGGCGGCGTTCGGCGCCACACCGTGTGCCGAACCGGATTGGTCGGGATTGTCCTGTGCCGGGGTAGACGCCTGGCCGTGGTCGCCGGACACGCCGTCCAGGGCCATCGTGCCGACTGTCGCGCCGCCGCCGACGACGATCACCGCCGCCGCGGCCGCCGACAGTATCCGCCAATGCCGCCTTCCGCGCCGCTGCTCCATGCTCACCACGGTGGCGCTGTGCATTGATTCCGCGGCGATGGCGGTGTCGATGCGCTCGGCCAGTTCGGCGGGCATGGACGGTACGGGTGCCTCCGCCAGGATCCGCGAGACGTCCGCAAGGTCGGCGGACAGTTCACGGCATTCGGCGCAGGTGTCCAGGTGCGCGTTGACGGAGGCGGCTTCGTCGTCTTCGAGCAGTCCCTCGGCCAAGTCGGCCAGGACGTCGTAGTCGTAGTGTGCGGGGTTCACTTGGGCATGCCACCTCCTTCCACACCTCCGACGTTTTTGCGATCCCGTCGGTTCCGGTGATGGGTGAGAAGGGGCGCGAGCCGGGCGCGTCCGCGGGCGCAGCGGCTCTTGATCGTGCCGGCCGGGACCTCCATGACCCGGGCGGCGTCGTCGACGGAGTAGCCCATCATGTCGACGAGGACGAGGGCGGCGCGCTGCTCGAACGGCAGCTGCTCCAGTGCGGTGCGGACGTCGAGGGACACGCCGTGCGCGTCCGTCGGGTCGGGCATCTTCGGCGCGACGGCGTCGAACGTGGCGTCGTCGCCCATCGGCGTCGCCGGACGGACGGACTTGCGCCTGATGCGGTCGAGGCACGCGTTCACCACGATGCGGTGCAGCCAGGTGGTGACGGCGGCGTCCCCGCGGAACCGTGCGGCCGCGCGGAACGCCGACAGACACGCGTCCTGCAGCGCGTCGGCTGCCTCCTCAGGGTCGCCGAGGGTGCGCAGCGCGACCGCCCACATGCGGTCGCGGTGCCGGTGGACCAGCTCGGCGAACGCGTGCGGATCGCCCTGGGCATGCCGGGCCAGGAGTTCCTTGTCGGGGACCTCGTCCACACGCCGCATGCTCACCGACGTCATGAGCGACCGCTTCCATGCACGAAATGCCCAGTCGCCGCCGAGCGCCTCGCATCGGCCGCGTCTGCCGGGGTAAGCACCACAGATTCCTGGGTAGAGGGGACGTTTGCTCACAGGCACGATACCGACAAGCGACGCCCCACGTCACAGGCACTTCTGCAGCGTTCCAACCGCGTCGAAGTTGTTACCCGATGTCCGGATCGCCTTGCCCGCCCGTGAGATCACGCTCCCGCGACCGTCCGAGCACCCATCCGCTCGCGTCCGAGCCCTGCGCTAAAGGTCGCGGCCGGGGCCGACCGCCCCCGTGACCGCCGCATCCAGAACCCCGTGCGCATCGGGTTCAAGCTCCTTGAACATCGGTCTGGTGCGGGGTTTCGGGTCTCCTCCGTGTGTCGGACGGTCATCGTGACGGCGGCGTCCGCTTCTGGACTGGTCCTTGATTCGCTGTCAGAACGTGAGTCAGTATGATCGGCGTTTGCAAGATCAAAAACTCGAATCGGGGTCCCATGCATACGCGGATGAAGCGCGTTCTCGTTGTCGCGGCCACGCTCAGCGTCACCTCCGGTCTCGCCACCGTTCCCGCGGCGGCGGCGGACGATTGGGTGAAGGGCGGGATCAAGGCGAAGCACTCTCGGACGGCCTACAGCGATCAGGAGGAAGGCCGGGCACGGCTGTACATCTACTGGAACGGCACAAAGGTCGCCATCAAAGGGACGGTGAAGAACACGTCCACCGATACCTACGCCTTCATGCAGATCCGGTACCAGGTGTACACCGGTGGGAAGTGGCGCTGGCACGGCCGGTCGAACCTGGGGAAGGTGACGCCCGCGCGCGGCACCGGGCACCTGTCGCTCCACCGCGCCACCCACCCCACCCGGTACGTCCAGATGCGGGTGTGCGCGCAGGGACTGCCGGGCAGCGGCCTGGGCGGCAAGTGCATGGACTGGGCCTGATCCGACCCCGCGGGATCAGTTCGCCGAGCCGAGGACGGACACCTCGCTGACCTCGGCTCGGAACTGCCCGTCCGTCCCATGCGACAGCTTGGTGAACCACAGCAGCACGTACCGCCCGGTGGCGGCCTGCGGCAACGGGATCGACGTGGTCCCGGACCCGGTCGTGGTGATCGTTTGGACCTTCCGCATCCCGTCCGGGTCGGGCGACTCGCCGATCTTCAGCTGGATCGTCGCTCCGGCGGACTCGGGCAGATCGGCCTTGACCTCCTTGATCTTGGCCGACTTGCCCAGGTCGAGCAGTAGGCCGAGACCCTTCTTGAGGTTGCCGAACTCCGCCGAGGTGTAGTACGAGCTCCGCCATGTGGTGCCGGCCTTGCCGTCGATGGCGAGCCGGCCCTTCTCCTTGCCCTTGCCTCCGTCGTCGCCGGCGGGGTCGACTCCCTCGGCCTCCTGGACGGTGAGCTGGGTGGCGGACGGTTTCGGGGGCGCCGACGACTTCGTCGGGTCGACGGCGCCGCCGTCACCGGAGCCGTTGTCGCCGCCGGTGCTGCTGAGCGCCCACGCGCCGATGCCGACGATGACGGTCAGCGCGGCCGCGGCGATGCCGAGCAGCGCCCGGTTCGCGGGGCGCTTGGGCGCGCCGGGCCCGTGCGCCGGGGCCGTCCGGGTGGACGTGGACGGCGGCGGCGCGCCGTGCCGCGCGCGCGGCGGCGGGACGTGCGACGACGCCGGCGGCTCGTGCGCCGGCTGCCGGTGCGGCCGCGTCGGAGGCGGCTCAGGGGCGGCGGGACGCTGGGGCGCCGCGGGACGCGGGGGCGGCGGCGCGGTCTGGCCGAGCCCGGCGAACAGCGGCAGCGGGGTGCGCGGGACGCCGCGCAGGGCCCTGGCGAGGTCGGCGGGGGACGCGAGCGGCTCGCCCGGCCCGATCCCGAGGCAGCGGCAGACGATCGCGTCGACCGCGTGCGAGATGCCGGCCTGCACCTGGCGGGGCGCGTGCGGGACCCCGTCGGCGGCGGGCGCGGCGGGCAGGTCGGAGGCGTCCTCGTCGCCGGGCCAGTGCGCGGTGAGCGCCGCGTACAGCATCCGGCCGAGGCCGCGGACGTCCTCGGCGGCGGGGTCGCCGGACTGCCGGTCGTTCAGCACCGCGTCGGTCGCGATGCCGAGGATCTTGACGGTGCCGCCGGTCGTCCAGACGAGGTCGCGGGGGGTGAGGCACAGGTGCGACAGCCCGGCGGCGTGCGCGGCGGCGACCGCCTCGGCCGCCTCGTACAGCAGTGTCGCGGCGCGGCCCGGCTCCAGCGGGGCCTTGGCGAGCATGCCCTCGAGGGTCTCGCCGGCCACCCACTCGCTGACGACGTAGGCGCTCTCGCCCGAGTCGTCGGCGTCGAACACCTGGGTGCAGCGGGGGTCGGTCAGCCGGCTGGCCGACCGGGCGGAGGTGACGGCCTCGGCGATCCGGGGGAACTCGGGATCGAAGGTGCGGACGGCGACCGCCCGCGCGAGGATCTCGTCGATGGCCTTCCAAAGCGACGATCCACCGGAATCGCTGATGCGCTCTTCGAGGCGGTAGCGGCCGGCGAGACGCGTGCCGGGCTCGATGACTGACGTGCTCACGGCAACGTCCTGCACAGGTGGTCAGATCCCATGTTCGTGGCGTGGCAGCTTACGCCTCCGACCCTCCTCTTTGCGTTCCCCAGGGTGTCGCCCCGCAAGCCGTAGTCCCCCACATGGTAGTGCTTACTCGCCTGAGTGGCCGCCTTATCGCCGCGCGTCCTTTTTACTTTGCGATGTGTTCCCCGCTCGCCGGGGCCGCGTCCGCCGTCATCGCACCCGCCGTCACCTGCCGGGCAGCCGGCGGGCGAAGGTGGAGATGGCCGTCTGGATCTCCTCCACCCGCATCAGCTTGGCGAAGACCACGTACAGCAGCCCGCCGCCGGCGGACCCGACGACGAGGGTGACCAGCGCGGGGAGCATCGCCGAGGTGTTCCCGGCGGCGTCGGCGACGGTGTGCGCGGCGTAGGCGAACCCGATCAGCGGCCAGACGGCGACGAGGAGCTTCAGGTGGCCGCCGACGATGCGCCGGCCGTCGATACCGCCGAGCTTGCGGCGCAGCACCAGCCAGCAGGTGACGGTGCCGACCACGTTGGTGATCGCGAACCCGCCGGCGATGCCGACCACGATCCACTTGACGCCGAGGACGTTGTAGGCGGTGAACGCGAACGCGATGTTGGACGTGGTGACGATGAGGCCGATCAGCGCGGGCGTCCGCGTGTCCCCGTGGGAGTAGAAGACGCGGAGCATCAGCTGGTAGATCGAGAACGGCACGAGCGCGATGGCGAACATCTGCATGACGCGCGCGATGACCAGCGCGTCGTCCGGCGAGGTGTTGCCGTGCGCGAACAGCACCGTGGTGATCTCCGGGCCGAGCACGAGCATCAGCGCCGCCGCCGGCATGATGATCACCGAGGAGAGGCGCAGCCCGCTGGAGAACGCGGCGCGCACGTCGGCGGTCTTGCCCTCGGCGGCGAACCGGCTCATCCGCGGCAGCAGCGCGGTGATCACCGAGACGCCGACGATCGCGTACGGCAGCTGGAAGAGCTGGTAGGCGTTGAAGTACGGGGTGTAGCCGTAGCCCTCGCCGAGCCCCTCGTCCACGGCCAGGTTGCCGGCCGCGTTGGCCAGCGCGGTGACGACGGCGAGCGCTGCCTGGGTGGCGATGACGTACAGCAGCGTCCAGCCGGCCATCCGGCCGACCTCGCCGATCTCGCCGCGCTGGAAGTCCAGCCGCGGCCGCCACCGGAACCCGACGCGGCGCAGCGACGGCCACAGCGCCACCGTCTGCAGGACGATGCCGCCGGTCGTGCCGACGGACAGCAGCATGAGCTGGGAGTCGGAGATGCTGGACGGGTCGACGCGGCCCGTGGTGATCGTCAGGAACGCGCCGCCGATGGCGATCACGACGATGTTGTTCAGGACCGGCGCCCACATCGGCGCCGCGAAGCTGCCGCGCGTGTTCAAGATGGCCCCGGCGAACGCGCCGACGCCGTAGAAGAACAGCTGGGGCAGGAAGAACTGCGCGAACAGGATGGCGACCTTGCGCTGGTCGCCGGTGTAGCTGCCCGCCAGGATGTCGATGAAGAGCGGCGCGCACAGGACGGCGATCACGGTGAGGACGCCGAGGCCGATCACCGCGAGGGTGAAGACGCGCTGCTCGTACTGCTCGCCGTAGGTGCGGTCGCGCTGCTTCGCCCGCACCAGCAGCGGGACGATGACGCTGGTCAGGATGCCGCCGAGCAGCAGGTCGTAGATCTGGTTGGGGATCGTGTTGGCGGTGTTGTAGGCGTTGGCGAGCAGCCCGGTGCCGAGCGCGGCGACGATGACGGCGGTGCGCAGGAAGCCGGTGACGCGGGACGCGAGGGTGCCCACCGCCATGACCGCGCCGGACCGCAGGATGCCGCCGGAGCCCTTGCCGCCCCCGGTCTCGTCCCCGCCTTCGGCGGGCGCGGGGACGGGCGTGTCGACGACCGTCTCGGCCACGGGCGCGTTCCCGCCGGGGACGGGAAGGTCAATCGCGGTCTCGGCGGCGATGTTCGCCGCGCCGCCCGGCCTGCCCATCGGCGGCGGACTCGGATATCCCGCCGGATTGGGCGCGTTCCGCTGCGGAGGACCCGGCGGGCCCGGAGGACCCGGCGGCCTCTGCGAAGGTCTCCTGGGCGGCGGGCCCTGCGGAGACTGCCCCTGCGGACCCGGACCCTGCGGACCCGGACCCTGCGGACCCGGACCCTGGGGTGTCGGGCCCTGCGGATATCCCTGGCCCGGCGGATATCCCTGGTTCGGCGGGTTGCCCTCCGCCGGACGTCCCTGCCCCGGGTACCCCGGGGAGTTCGGCGGCGGGTATCCCGGCCCCCGGGAACCCGGGGCCGGGGAATCCGGTCCCCTGTTCCCCTGCTCCCGCCGATCCCATTCCGGTCGACCCGTCACCGGCTGCCTCCGCTTTCCGGCGGCGCCTCGCTCTGATGGCCCGCACTCCGACGCCCACGAAGAGTACGGCAAGTCCGCCGCCGGTGATGAGCAGGGCGAGACGTCCGTAGCCGGTGACGGTCACGGTGATGGACTCGCCGTCCCCGTACGTCCGGCCGCCCGAGCCCGGGATCTCCAGCTCCAGCGAGACGTGGAAGTTGCCGTTGCCGGCCGCCTGCGCGGGGATCCAGCGCTGGGCCCGCTCCCCGGGCGCCAGCTCGATGACGGCGTCCTCGGGGGGCAGCGTCCCGAGCCGCAGCTTCGCGCTGTTCTCGGACGTGGCGACGAGCCGGACCTTGACCGACTGGTCGGGCAGCGTGTTCTCCACGAGCACCGGCAGCCGGCCCGAGCTGCCCCCCATCAGTACCCGTTTGCTCTTGGTGGTGACGATGCGGACCAGGTGCATGTCCGCGGTGAGCTCGTCCTCCAGCTGCTTGCGCGCCGCCCTGGCGTGCCGCGGGGACGTCCGCCACGCCGCCGACTCCATGCGCAGCAGCGCCCGCTCGTAGGAGATCCGGGTCGAGCCGGTCATCACGGCCTCGAACGCCCCGGCCTGCCGGGCGATCGTCTGCACCTGCGCGAGGTGCGCGTCGCCGAGCTCGTACTGCTGGTAGTCGTCGGAGTAGCCGTTGAACACCCGGCCCTGCGGCTCGGCCGACTCGATCTTGCTCAGCGGCACCTCGTGCAGCCACTTGGCGCCCTTGGTGTACTTCAGCAGGTTCTTGGCGACGCCGTCCGCCGGATCCCAGTGCCGGTCGGGGGCGAGGACCACGGTGCGCGGACGGTTCGGCGCCTCGCCCGCGATGATCGCCGTCTCGGCCAGGAAGCGCTGCTCGGTCAGCAGCCCTCCGGAGACCGACCGCGACCCCTCGCTGACGATCTTGTTGAGCTTCTCGTCGTACAGCAGCGTCGTCTTGGCGCCGTAGTGCGTCTGCAGCGTCGTCGTCGCGTTCGGCAGCGCCCCGCCCGCCGGGTCCTGGAACTGCGAGCTGCTCATCAGGAAGGCCCCGCCGCCCTTCAGGGCGTTCTTGGCCAGCTGGTCGACGGTGCCGGGTCCGGCGGCGCCGGACGGCGGCCAGGCGACGTGCGCCTCCGCGGCGCGTCCGAGGACCTGCGTCGCGACGCCGGTGTTCCGCGCGTCGAACGCGACGCCGATGTCGCGGGGCGTCTTGCGGCGGACGAGCGCGACGACGTCCGGGTCGGCGTAGGGAAGGGTGAAGTAGGGGTCCTTCTTCGAGGCGTTCTTCAGCGCCGTCAGCCAGGCCGCCGCGGCCGCGCTCTTCTTCTTCTGGACGCCCTTCTTCACGCCCGGCGCCCGGACGGTGTAGTCGCCGGACGCCATCCGCCGCACGTCGTCCAGCAGCGCCGGGTCGATCGCCCACGTGACGGGCGTATCGGTCGCGGACGCCGCGCCGACGAGCCTGTTGAGCCGGCCGCCGGCCGACACCGACTCGGTGAGGTCGTCGTCGATGAAGGTCTGGTCGTTGGTGCGGTGCATCCCGTCCACCAGGGGCCAGACCCAGCCGACCGAGACCGGGGTGAACGCCGCCTTCTTCGGCATGAACGTCAGGAATGTCGTGATGCCCCCGACGACCTGCCGCGCCGAGTTCAGCACCTCGACGCCGACCGGGTAGACGCCGGGCGTGCCGACCGGGGCGCGGAGCCCGAGGTCCTTGACCGTGGTCTGGAACTGCCAGCTCTGCTTCACCCCGGGCGCCGCCGCCCCGGGGATCTGCTTCTCCGGGCCGATGTTCGGCAGCGCGTTCGGCGGGGTGGCCGCGAGCTGGTCGAGCTGGCTGCGGCTGAGGACGGGCGTCGTGCTGTACCGGAGCCGCAGGTGGAGGCCGGGCATCTGGTGGCCGGTGCGGTTCTTGGCCAGCCCGGCGATCTGGATGCGCGACTTCTCGTTCACGCTCTTCGGATCGACCTTGGTGAGGGCCATGGCGACCTGGGCCTTCGCCTGCACCTGCGCTTGTGTCGGCGACTGCGGCCGAGCCTGGGCCTGGACGGGCGCGCGCCGCGCGAGGGCGGGGGACGCCAGCGTCGTCGGCGCCGCCATCGCCATGCAGGGCAGCAGAGCGGCCAGCGCCACCGCGCGTTTGACCGTCCTCACGCCTTACCGGCCGCCTCGGGACGGCGGGCGAACATTTCCCGCACCACGGCGTCGATGGTAGTCCGTCACGCTGATGGAGAGTGCCCGAGCGCGGCGGGTCAGGTCCGGGAGTGGGTGGTCTCGGG
>NZ_SMJW01000205.1 GCF_004348335.1 Actinomadura bangladeshensis
CCCCCGAGACGCCCCCACCCGTTGACTTGCGGCGTGTTGTTGTTATGAGGCGGCCGATAACAACAACACGCCGCAGGTCAACGGGGCTGGGGTGGTGGGGTTGCGCTTTGCGGTGACCGGTGTCACGGTTGAGGTCTGTAGTAATCACTACATGGAGGAGGTGTCGTGCCGCTTACGCCGCCCTGGGAGCCGGGGTTGCTGTCGTCGCTGACCGGGGTCGGGCCGGGGCCGAGCGCCCGCGGCAAGCGGGCCGCGCTGCGCGCCGCGCTGGCCGCCGCCGCGTCCCGGCCGGGCGGGGCGATCGAGCCGCTGGTGCTGCCCGGCGCGACCGACGCCCTCGGCGCCCGGCTCGTCGAGGAGGCCGGCTTCGCCGCCGTCTACGCGACCGGCGCCGGGCTCGCGAACGCGGGCTTCGGCCTCCCCGACATCGGGCTGATCTCGCTGGCGGAGGTCGCCGACCACGCCGGACGGCTCGCGGAGGCGACCCGCATCCCGCTCGTCTGCGACGCCGACACCGGTTACGGCGGCCCGCTGTCGGCGATGCGCACCGTCCGGCTGCTGGAGCGCGCCGGGGTCGCCGGGCTCCAGCTCGAAGACCAGGAGATGCCGAAGCGGTGCGGGCATTTCGACGCGCACACGCTGATCCCGTCCGGGCACATGCAGACCAAGATCGCGGCGGCGTGCGAAGCGCGGGGCGCGGAAACAGGCACCGACGACGCGCTCGTGATCATCGCGCGCACGGACGCCCGCTCCGCCCACGGCATCGATGAGGCGATCGAGCGCGGCCGCGCCTACGCCGAGGCCGGTGCCGACGCGCTGTTCATCGAGGCGCCGCGGACGGTCGAGGAACTCGCCCTGGTCGGACGCGAGCTGGCCGGCATCCCGCTGATCGTCAACGTCGTGGAGGGCGGCAAGACTCCGCAGCTGGACGTCGCCGCGTACGCCGAACTGGGGTTCGGCGTCGTGCTGTTCGCCAACTACCTGATGCGCTCGATGCACCTGGCCGGCCGGGAGGCCCTCGCCCACCTGCGCGAGCACGGCGAGACCGCGTCCCGGGCCGACCGGATGGCGACCTGGTCGCAGCGGCAGAACCTGTTCAACCTGCCGGAGTTCAGCGCCGCCGAGTCCGCGCTCGACCGGGAGCTGGGGAGCATCGAGTGAGCTCCGTCCCGGGCCTGCCGATCGAGACGGAGCTCCCCGGCCGCGTCGGCGTCCTGGTCCTCGGCGCCGGGCTGGCCGGATGCGCCGCGCTGCTGGCCGCCGCCGAGGCGGGGCAGTACGCGCTGCTGCTGGAGAAGACCGGCGAGATCGGCGGCTCCACCGTGAAGTCGGCCGGGCTGTCGGCGTTCGCCGGCACCGACGAGCAGGCCGAGCAGGGCATCGCCGACTCGGTCGAGTCGCTCCGCGAAGACCTCATCGAGGTCGGAAGGCGGCGCAACGACCCGGCGCTCGTCGACCTGTACTGCGAGCACCAACTGGAGACGTACCGCTGGTTGAAGGGGCACGGCGTCCGGTACGGGGAGATCCATGCCGCGTCCGGCCAGTCGGTGCCGCGCAGCCACCCGTCCGACACCACGCACATGCTGGAACGCCTGCTCAACGCGGCCGGTGAGCGCGGGGCGCGGATCATGCTGAACACCCCGGCGGCCCGGCTGCTGCACGACGGCTCCCGCGTGACCGGCATCCGGCTCGCGGACGGACGCGAGGTCCTCGCCGACGCGGTCGTGCTCGCCACCGGCGGGTTCTCGATGAACCCGAACCTGCTGTCCGCGTTCGCGCCGCAGATGGAGCACGCACTGCGGCAGGGCGGCGCCGGCAACCAGGGCGACGGCCTCAAGATGGCCATGGCGCTCGGTGCCGGGCTGCGCGACACCCCCTACATCAAGGGCACCTACGGGCATTTCCACGTCGAGCACCCGGACGAGGACGGTACCGGGATCCTCGCCGTCTACAAGGGCGCGATCGCGGTCAACCGCGAAGGCCGCCGGTTCGTGGA
The DNA here is from genome assembly GCF_004348335.1 of Actinomadura bangladeshensis. Classification (GTDB taxonomy): domain Bacteria; phylum Actinomycetota; class Actinomycetes; order Streptosporangiales; family Streptosporangiaceae; genus Spirillospora; species Spirillospora bangladeshensis. The sequence goes on from NZ_SMJW01000205.1 coordinate 1,997, forward strand.
CGAGTCGAAGAACTACAAGGAGATCGGCGACGCGGCGCTCGTCCAGCCTGGCGTGACGACCTGGCAGGTCTTCGACGCCCGGACGATGGCGCAGGCCAACGACGAGGTGCCCATCTACGAGTTCGCGGGCCGCGAGCGGGCCGGGATGCTCCTCAAAGCCGACACGATCGCCGCTCTGGAAGCCGAGATCGGCCTCCCCGAAGGCTCCTTGCAGCGCACGGTCGCCGAGTACAACGCCGCGATCGGGGAGGGCCGCCCCGACCCGTTCGGACGAGCGCACCTGTCGGGCGGAGTGGGCGAACCGACGCCCATCGACCGTCCGCCGTTCTACGCGCACCCGTCCGGGACGGTCGTGCTCGCGACGTACTGCGGGCTCACCGTCGACACCCGCATGCGGGTCGTCGACTGGTGGGGCGAGCCGATCGGACGCCTCTACGCCGCCGGCGAGATCACCGGCGGCTTCCACGGCGCCGGCTACATGACCGGCACGTCCATCGGGAAGTCCGGCGTCTTCGGACGGCTCGCCGGCCGGAACGCCGCCCGTGAGGAGAGCGAACTCCAGTGGTGACGCACGCCTTCGACCTGACGGGCCAGGTCGCCCTCGTGGTCGGCGCGGCGGCCGGTGGCCTCGGCGAACGTGCCGCGCGGGCGCTCGCCGGCGCGGGCGCGACGGTCGCCGCCGCCGACCTGGCCTCGCGCGCCGCCGACCTCACCGCCACCGCGCGGACCTGCGGGGCGAGCACGCACGAGGTCGACGTCACCGACGAAGCGTCCGTCACCGCCCTGATCGACGCCGTCATGGCCGAGCACGGCCGGCTCGACGCCGTCGTCAACGCGGCGGGCGTCATGCTCCGCAAGCCCTACGACGAGACCTCGGTCGAGGAGTTCGAACGGGTCGTCCGCGTCAACCTCACCGGGACCTGGCTCGTCGGACGCGCCGCAGGCCAGGCCCTCACCCGGCAGGGGAGCGGCGGACGCATCGTCAACCTCACCACCGTCTACGCCGAACGTGTCGGACCCGTCCCCGAGTCGGCGTACTACGCGTCCAAGGCCGGCGTCGTCAACGTGACCCGGTCGCTGGCCGCCGAACTCGGCCCGCACGGCGTCACCGTCAACTGCCTGGCGCCCGGCGTCTTCTACCCCACCCAGATGACGGCCGCGCTCGGCGCCGACCCCGACCGGCTGGCGTGGTTCGGCGAGCGCACGATGCTCGGCCGCCTCGGTGACCCCGACACCGACTTCGCCGGACCCCTGCTCCTGCTCGCGAGCCCCGCCGCCTCGTACATGACCGGCCAGGTCGTGTACGTCGACGGCGGCTGGTCCGCCTGGTAACCCCCGCCTGCTTAACCCCGGCTGGTAATCACCGTCCCCTAAGGAGACCCATGACCACCGCCAAGAAGGCCCTGCTCATGCTCGACTACCAGGTCGCGCTCTGCGAGGAGGGGCCGCACCTGAGGATGCCGCCGCTCGCCGCGCAGATCGCCGAGCGCGGCGTGCTCGCGACCGCCGAGCGCGTGCTGGGCGCCGCCCGCGCCGCCGGGACGCTCGTCGTCCACGTGCGGCTGGCGTTCGACCCGTCCTACAAGCTGCGCACCAACCGGCTGCCCCGCTTCGACCCCTACGAGGAGCAGCGGGCGATGCTCGCCGACTCTCCCGAGGCGCAGATCGTCAAGGCGCTGGCGCCGGTCGCGGGCGAGCCCGTCATCGACAAGGGCTGCGTCGACCCGTTCGTGGGGACGGCGCTGCGGGACGTCCTCGCCGCCGAAAAGGTCACCGAGGTCGTCCTCGGCGGCGTCGCGACCAACCTGGTCGTGGAGTCGGCGTCCCGGCACGCCTCCGACTCCGGCCTCCAGGTGACCGTCGTCGAGGACATGTGCGCCTCGTTCCGCCCCGACTTCCACGAGTTCTCCGTGACGAACATGCTGCCGCTGTTCGGCTCCGTGGTCGGCTCCGCCGAGCTCGAGTTCTGAGCGGGGCGCGGTCATGACCGAACAGACCCACCGCTACGACGTCGTCGTGGTCGGCGGCGGGGTCGCCGGCCTGTCGGCGGCCGTCGCGGCGGCCGAGAGCGGCGCCCGCGTCGCGGTCCTGGAACGCTCCCCGGAGGCCGAGACCGGCGGCAACACCCGCCACACCGAGGCGTTCCTGCGCATGAAGTCGCTGGACGAGGTCGCCGACGGCTTCGAGGACGCCCTCGTGGACGACTTCATGGGCCACCCCGACCCGTCCATCGTCAACGACGCGGCTCTCCCGCCGCGCAGGCAGAGCGCGCTCTACCGCGCCACCCACACCATCGACCCCGACTACGTCGCCACGCTCGCCGAGAAGGCCCCGCCGACGCTGCGGTGGATGTCCGGCCACGGCGTCCGGTTCGACTTCATGCCGACGCCGTTCCTCACCCGGTCGACCACCCGGATGGCGCCGGTCGGCGGCGGCCTCGCCATCGTCGAGACGATGGGCGAGGCCGCGCGCGGGCTCGGCGCCGAGTTCCACTTCGAGACCACGGCCCGCCGGCTGGCCTTCTCCGGACGGGGTGTCACCGGCGTGTTCGCGCACACCCCGACCGGGCCCGCCGTGTTCGAGGGCGCGGTCGTCCTCGCGAGCGGCAGCTACCAGGGCAACTTCGAGCTGATGGCGCGCTACCACGGATACGGGGCGCTGACCTGCCGTCCGGTCGCCAAGGGCGGCAACTACAACAAGGGCGAGGGGCTGGAGATGGCGCTGGCGCTCGGCGCCGCGACCGCCGGGAACTTCGCGCTCTTCCACGCCGAGCCGGTCGACCCGCGCAGCGGCGAGCCGGAGGCCGCGATCTTCTGCTTCCCCTACGGCGTGCTGGTCAACAAGGAGGGCCGCCGCTTCGTGGACGAGGCGCGCGGCACCGTCGACGCCTGGTACGAGCGGACCACCCGCTCCATCCAGGCCCAGACCGGCGGAATCGCCTGGGTGATCCTCGACCAGCGGGGGCTGGCGGTGCCGAACCTGATGGCGGGCGTCCGCACCGACGTCCCGCCGGTCACCGCCGGCACCGTCGGCGAACTCGCGCGACTGCTCGGGCTCCCGGCCGCGGCCGTCGAAGAGACCATCGACGCCTACAACGCGGCCTGCCCGCCCTCGGACGGCTTCGACCACAGCAGGCCGGACGGCCTCGCGACCGCCGGACTGGCCGTACCGAAGTCGAACTGGGCCAGGCCCATCGCGGACGGGCCGTTCGCCGCCTACCCGGTCATGGCGGCCAACGTCTTCAGCTTCGGCGGGCTGAAGACCACGTCCGCCGCCGAGGTCGTCGACCGCGACGGCCGCCCCATGACGGGCCTGTACGCGGCGGGGGAGCTGACCGGGCTGTACTACTCCAACTACACCGGCTCCACCTCGGTGCTGCGCGGCGCGACGTTCGGCCGGATCGCCGGCGCGAACGCGGCGGCCCACGCGGCGGTCCAAGCGGCGGGGGAGTGACCATGCGCATCTGGCACCAGTCGTTCACGGTCCTCGACGACGTCCCGCACTACCGGGACGCGCTGGCCCGCCACCTGCGGTCGCAGGCGGCGCCCGGCACCGAGATCGACTTGCACGGAATGAAGCCGGGCACGTACCCGTCCGACTATCCGGGGACGCACATCGGCTACGCCTACCTCGCCGGCCTGCACCGGGAGCAGTTCGTGCACGCGGCACTGCGCGCGCAGGACGAGGGATACGACGCCTTCCTCATCGCGACCATCCCCGACACCGCGTACGAGGAGGTCAGGACGGTCGTCGACATCCCCGTCATCGCGTTCGGGCAGACGTCGGTGCTGATGGCCGCCGCGCTCGGCGACCGCGTCGGGATCGTCAACTTCATCGGCGCCCTGGAACCGCAGCTCCGCCGCAACATGCGCGCCTACCGGCTGGATCGGCTCGTCGGCCCGATCGTGCAGGTGGAGGCCGAGTTCACCGACGTGATGGCCGCATACGCCGACCCGGAGCCGCTGCTGGAGGCGTTCACCCGCGCCGCCCGCACCGCGATCGGGGAGGGCGCGAACGTCATCGTCCCCGGCGAGGGTCCGCTCAACGTGTTCCTCGCCGACCAGGGCCTGTCGCGGGTGGACGACGTGCCGGTGCTCGACTCCCTCGGCACCTGCGTCCGGGTGGCGGAGGTGCGCGCCGCGCAGTTCCACGCGACCGGCCTCGCCCCCGCCCGGACCGGCTTCTACGGGGCACGGCCGCCCCGCCCGCTGATCGACGCCGCCCGCGACTTCTACGGCACGTCCGAGGCACTGTCGTGACCGCCTGGGACACCGACGTGGACGTCGCCGTCGTCGGCGGCGGCGCCTGCGGCATGATGACCGCGCTCCAAGCGGCGCGCAACCCGGACCTGGTCGTCGCCGTCTTCGAGAAGTCGGCCCGCGAGGGATGCAACGCCGCCATCTCCTCCGGCTCCCTCGCCGCCGGAGGCACCCGCTTCCAGGCCGCCGCGGGCATCGACGACTCGCCGAAGCGGCACGCCGACGACATCCTGCGCGCCAGCGGCGACGAGGAATGGCGCCCGGTCGTGGAGGCGCTCTGCGCGGCGGCCCCCGCGTTCGTGGAGTGGATCGCCGGCACCGGCCACCCCATCGAGATCGGCACCGACATGCCCCGCGCCGGCATGACGGCCCCGCGCCTGCACACCGACACCGGGCGGCTGGGCGGCGGCCGGCTCACGCGCCACCTGCGCGGCCTCCTCGAAGGCCACGACAACATCGCCTTCGTGGACGAGGCGCCCGTCGTCGACCTCGTCTCCGGCGACGACGGGGTGGCCGGGGTCGTCGTCTCCCAGAACGGGGCGCTGCAACGCGTCCGGGCCGGTGCCGTCGTCCTCGCCGCCGACGGGTTCGCCGCCGACCGGGCGCTGGTCGAGGAACACCTGCCCCACCTCGGGACGCCCTTCTACGGCGGCGTCTCCACCTCGACCGGCGACGCGCTCGCCTGGGCGCTGCGGCTCGGCGGACGGCTGCGGAACATGGGCGCCGGGCTCCGCTCCGGCCTCGTCGTGGCCGGCCACGGCACCCGCGTGTCCCCGGCGCTCCAGTTCAACGGCGCCGTCCTCGTAAACCTCGACGGCGAACGCTTCGTGGACGAGGAGTCCAAGGGCTACTCGTCGTTGGCCGGCGTCCTTCAACGACAGCGGGGCGAGCGCGCCGCGATGATCTGGGACGCCACCGCGATGGCCGCCACCCGCGAGTCGGAGATGATGCGCGAATGCCTCGCCGCGGGCGCCGTCCAGGACCGTCCGTCCATCGAGGATCTGGCCGAGACCCTGGGCCGCACGGTCGAGGAGACCGAGCGCGCACTGACCCCGCTGCCCGGACGCCGCCGGCTCACCGCGCCCTTCCACGTCGCCTGGGTCACCCACGGCCTGCTCGCCACCCAGGGCGGCCTGGTGATCGACCCGTCCGGCCGTGTTCTCGACGGCGAAGGCGAACCGATCCCGAAGCTGTACGCGGGCGGCGGCACCGCCTGCGGCCTGGCCGGCCCCCACTCGGACGGCTACATGTCCGGCAACGGGCTGCTCTCCGCCTTCGGCATGGGCTGGATCATCGGCACCGCCCTGGCCGCCGGTCACGGGGCCGCCGCGTAACGGGCGCCGATACCGCCGCTCGGTCGTCCGCGAAGGCGCTGTCCATTCCCCGGGCCTGCTCCTCCTCGGTCATGGTGATCGGCAGCGGTCCGTGCGGTGCGCCGGCGACGTCGGCTTCCGGCACCTCACCTGACGGGGGTGCCGGAAGGCGACGTGCGTGATCACGGGTAGTTCGGGTTGTTGGTCGTCGGGATCGAGATGCTGATCGGGTAGTTCGCCCCGGACAGGACGAACAGGACCACCTGGCGGATGATCTCGTCGAAGAGCCAGTAGACCTGCCGCAGCTGCTTCGGCGCGTCGGTCAGGTCGAGGATGCCCTCCCGGACGGCGACGAACGGCGGCCAGAGGTTCTCGAAGATCGGGTCCCACACCGGTTCCCGCGGGATCTTCAGCCAGCCGGCGATCTCGTCCCCGAGCACGTACCGGGTGAGCGCGCCGAGGACGGGCTTGGACAGGAAGCCGAGGTCGATGAACGAGGCCAGGTTCAGCAGCATGTCGGCGAGCTTGACGCCCTCCGGCGTGGGCGCGAGGACCGGGTTCAGGACCTGCTCGGCCTGCGCGTTCGCCTCGTCCCACGACTTCGGGATGTACTCGTCCCTGATGCCGAGCATGTGCCCGGTGAGCTGCCAGGAGTGCAGGAAGGCCGCGGACTCGTCGGCGGGGATCGGAACCTGCCACTTGGCCAGCTGCTTCATGACCGTCGTGGGCAGGCTGTGCCAGGTGACCATCATGTCGGCCTGGCTGATCGGGATGCTCTCGTCGGCGACCTTCGACCAGTTCGGCGACTTGGGCAGCAGGTGCCGCACGCCCGAGTGGGCCAGCCGCGTCTTGACGCAGGTCACGATCATCTCGCCCTCGGGATCGAAGGCCTTCTCGGTGCCGACGTCGTAGCCGAGCTTGGCGGTCTTGGTGATGCGGTCCCGCATGTCCGCACCGCCCTTGGAGTAGTAGACCGCGCGCGCCTCCTTGGGGATGGCCGTGCTCATCATCCCGCTGGCGAAGCCGTAGGTGACGCCGAGGTAGAGCCCGCGCTTCTCGTTGAACTCGAACGCCTTCGCGAGCTTGGCCGTGTCCGTCCAGGACGGGAGCCGCCGGGCCTTCTCGATGAAGGCCGCGAGGTCGGCCGGCAGCCCTTTGGGCAGCGTCTGGCCGTTCTTCGTCCAGGTCTTCAGCAGCTTGTTCACGTCGGGGACGGCGCCGCTGTCGATCAGCGAGGCGACCAGCTCGTCGCATTCCGGATCCCAGACCCACGTCGGGTCGGCGCCGTCACCGTAGCCCGCGACCGACCCCTTGGGGGACCACGTCCACAGTGAGGACGCCTGGGCGGGCGTCGCGACGCTCAGCGCGCCGAACGCCCCCAACGTCCCACCCGCCGCGAGCACATGGCGCCTGCTGGGTTTCTCCATGCCTTCACTCCTCCGTGGCCGAGAGAACCTCGCTGATACGGTGAAACAAGGACCGTTTCCGCGTATCATCTGTAACAGCGCCAATAACAGCACAACGTGTCCGTCATCACAAGACCTAACGTGACGATGGTTACGATTGGGCGGAATCGGGCGTCTCGGGAGGAGCCTCGTGGATTCTGTGCTGTCCTTCCTGGCCGGGCAGGGCCGGGAGTCCGTGCTCGAACGCGCCTACACCGACGCGGTCGAGCAGGTCGACGACAAGGACGAGACCCGGACGCGCGTCCTCGACGCCGCCTACGAGCAGTTCTCCCGGATGGGCGTCCAGCGCTCGACCATGGAGGACGTCGCCCGCCGGGCCGGGGTCTCCCGCATCACCGTCTACCGGCGGTTCGCCACCAAGGACGCGCTGGTCGAGCACGTGGTGCGCCGGGAGTTCCGCCGCTACTTCGACCAGTTCCTGCTCGACATCGGGCAGGCCGAGACCGCCGCGGACCGGGTGGTGCTGGGCTTCGTCAGCTCGCTGCGCGCCATCCGCCGCAACCCGCTCATCGGCGGCCTGATCGCGACCGAACCGGACCTGGTCGTCCCGTCGATGATCAGCGACGGGGGGCGGACGCTCGCCACCGTCCGGCAGTTCGTCGCGGGCCAGCTCCGCCACGAGCAGCGCGCCGGCACCGTCTCGGCGGACCTCGACATCGACCACGTGGCCGAGCTGATGGTCCGGATATCCGCGTCCTTCCTGGCGATCCCGAGCCACCTCGTCGACCTGGACGACGACGACCAGGTCGCCGCCCTGGCCCGCCGCTTCCTCGTCCCCATGCTGAACCCACCGCGCCCGTGACCGGCCCGTCCGCGGGGCGCCGGGTGCCGGCGCGGCCTTCTACGGTGGGCGGATGAGGATGGAGATCGACGAGGTCGAGGCGTGGCTGCGGGAGCGGTTGCCGGGGCTTGCGGAGGAGCACGGGGTACCGGGGGTCTCGGTCGCCGTCGACGCCGGAGGACGGGTGGTCGAGGCGGCGGCGGGTGTGCTGAGCACGGCGACGGGCGTGGCGGCGACGGTCGACTCGGTGTTCCAGATCGGGTCGATCACCAAGACGCTGACGGCGACCCTGGTGATGGGCCTCGTCGCCGAGGGGCTGGTGGAACTCGACGCCCCGGTGGACGCCTGCATTCCCGGTTTCCGAGAGGCGACCGTCCGGCAGCTGCTGTGCCACACGGCCGGGTTCGAGGGCGACGTGTTCACCGACACCGGCAAGGGCGACAACTGCCTGGAGCGGTACGTGGAACTGCTGGCCGACGTGCCGCAGATCTTCGAGCCCGGCGAGATGTTCTCCTACAACAACGCGGGCTACTGCGTGCTCGGCCGGATCGTCGAGGTCGTGCGGGGCCGGCCGTTCGACCAGTGCATGCGGGACCATCTGTTCACGCCGCTGGGCATGACGCACGCGTCGAGCGATCCGTACGAGGCGATCCTGCATCGCGCGGCCGTCGGCCACCTTGGCGGACGGCCCGCACCGGCCTGGGCGATGGCGCGCTCGAACGCGCCCGCCGGCTCGATGCTCGCCATGACCCCGCGCGACCTGCTGGCCTTCGCCCGGTCGCATCTCACCGACGACGGGCTGCGGGCGATGCGGGAGCCGCAGGTCGCCCTGCCGGAGATCGGCTGGGGGACGGCCTGGGGCCTGGGCTGGGAGCTCTACGACCTGCCGGGCGGCCCGGTCTTCGGCCACGACGGCAACACCATCGGCCAGTCGGCCGTCCTGCGGATAGACCCCGGCCGCGACCTGTCCGTGGCGGTCTTCACCAACGGCGGCGACCGCAAGCGGCTGATGAAGGAGATCCTCGGCAGGGTCGTCGAGTTGCCAGCTGAGCCCGTCCCGGATCCCGCGACCCGCCCGGACGCCGGCCGCTGCGCGGGCGTCTACGTGTCGAGCACGAGCGAGACCACGGTGAGCGCCGACGCACAGGGACGGCTGTGGCTGGAGCAGGTCCCCCTCGGCTTGGCGGTGGAGGCCGGCGACGAGCCGTACCGGACGGAACTGCTCGGCTGGCGCGGAGACTCCCTCCTGCCTGCGGAGCCCGGCCACGGCCCGGTCGCGTTCCTGGGGGACGACGGCGAGGGCCGCGCGCGCTACCTGCACACGGGCCGCGCCGACGTCCGAGCACCCGCACGGACCGAACCCTGAACGGAGGCGGTCCAGGGTTCGGCCATTCCGGTATTACCAGGGGATGGGGCCGTCGTCGTCGAAGAACGCGCCGGTCGGGCCGTCGTCCGGGAGCTGGGCGAGGCGGATCGCGGTCGCCGCGCCCTGCTCGGGGGTGCGGACGCCGCGGAAGCCGTTGAGGTCGGTCGCGCAGAAGCCGGGGCAGGCGGCGTTGATCAGAATGCCGGTGCCGGCCAGCTCCTTGGCGTACTGGACGGTGACCGCGTTGAGGAACGTCTTGGACGGCGCGTAGGCGGCGGCGATCGGGCCCGTCCCGGCGTCGGGATCGCTCTGCCGGGTCAGGGAGCCGACGGTGCTCGACATGTTCACGATGCGCGGGGACGCCGACCGGCGCAGCAGCGGCAGCATCGCGTTGGTGACGCGGATGACGCCGATGACGTTGGTCTCCACGACCGTCCGCATGGTCTCGGGGGCGACCTTCGTCGGCTCCTGCGGCATGCCGCCGGTGATCCCGGCGTTGTTGACCAGCACGTCGAGGCGTCCGGCCCGCCCCTCGACCAGCTCGGCGGCCGCGGCCGCGCTCGTGTCGTCGGTCACGTCGAGGGGCACGCCGAAGGCATCGATCCCGTCGGCGCGCAGCTTCTCCACGGCGGCGTCCCGCCGTCCGTCGTCCCGGGCGCCGACGCCGACGCTCCAGCCGAGGGCGCCGAGCCCGGCCGCGATCTCGTAACCGATTCCCTTGTTCGCGCCGGTGACCAGCGCGACCTTCTGTTCGCTCATGTCTCAAGCCTGCGCGCGCCCCACCCGGAACCTCCAACACCAACTGGGTGGGCGGTGATACCTCCCGGGTATCGTGGCCGGTATGGAGACGCGGGAGCTGCGGTACTTCGTCGCCGTCGCCGAGGAACTGCACTTCGGCCGTGCCGCCGAGCGGCTCGGCATCGCACAGCCGCCGCTCTCCCGGGCGATCCAGAAGCTCGAACGACGGCTCGGGGTGACCCTCCTCGAACGCACCAACCGCAACGTCGCCCTCACCCGAGCCGGGTCGGTACTCCTCCGCGAAGGACGAGCGGCCCTGGACGCCGTCGACGCCGCCGACCGCCGCACCCGCCGCGCCGCCCACGTGGAACCCGGCCTCGTCCTGGTCACGAAGGCCGCCGCGTCCAGCGAACTCCTGCAGAAGCTGCTGGACGCCTACGCCGCCGAACCAGGCGCGATCTCCGTTGACGTCCTCCTGTGCGGCCCCGGCGAACAGGAGCGGCTGCTCCGCGACGGCCGCGCGGACGTGGCCCTGCTGCACCGCCCGTTCGACTCGACGGCCGGGTTCGACACCGAGGAACTGCGCACAGAGAACCAGGTCGCGTTCCTTCCCGCCGGGCACCCCCTCAGCACCCGGCCGCACCTCCGCATGGCGGACGTCACCGACCTGCCCGGTCTCCCCATGCCCCGCTGGCCCGCCTCCGACGGCACCTACCCGGACGGCCCCGGCCCCCAGGTGAGGGACCATGCGCAGCTACTGCAACTCATCGCACTGGGCCGCGCCTCCGCCGTCCTCCCCGAATCGGCCGCGACCTACCTGCGCGAGGGCCTGGCCGCCGTCCCCATCCTGGACGCACCGAAGGTGACGACAGTGATCGCCTGGCCCCCGCACAGCCGCTCCCGCCCTCTGGCCCTCCTCGTCCGAACCGCCACCACCCTGTAGAGCACCACCTGACCGCCCGCGCCCGCCCCCCGAATGCGGGGCGGGCGCGGGGACGCGGTCAGCGGGTGAGGCGGGCGGCTAGACGCGGTAGGAGGTGGAGGGCGTTCGTGCGGGTTATGGCGCGGTGGGTTCGGTTGTTGAGGGACGAGTCGTGATCGAGGGTTCTGGTGTTGAGGGTCACCTCGCGGGCCGTGTTCGCGGGCCAGTCGGTGCCGTAGAGGATGCGGTCGGGGCCTACTGCGTTGAGCAAGGTCGGAGTGGCGTACGGGGACGTCGGCAGGGCCGTGTCGTAGTAGAAGCGGCGGAGGGTGGGGCGCATGTCCGCCGGGAACGGGCCGCCGTCCTCTCGGTGCGAGCGTTCGGCGCGGCCGGCCATGTACGGCAGGAAACCGCCGCCGTGGGACAGGATGACCGAGACGTTGCGGTGCCGGTCGAGTGTTCCGGCGGCGATCAGGCTGAGTGCGGTGCGGGTGGTGTCGAGGAGGTAGTCGGCGAGCCAGTCGCCGACCTCGGGCACCTCGACGATGCCCTTGGGCGCGACCGGGTGGGTGAACACGACCGCGCGGCGGCGGTCGAGTTCGGCGAAGAGCGGTTCGAACATCGGGTCGCCGAGGTAGTGGCCGTCGGCCGAGGTGTTGAGCAGGATCCCGTCGGCGCCGAGGTCGTCCAGTGCGTGGGCGGCCTGGGTGAGGGCCAGGTCCGGGTGGAGCATCGCCACGTTGGCGAAGAAGCCGAAGCGGGCGGGGTGGGCGCGGGCCAGTGCGGCGAGCGACTCGTTGCACACCTGGACGCCCGAGACGGCGGTCGCGCGGTCCTGGAAGATCTCGGCGGGCACCGGCGCGGACGCGACGCCGGCGGCGATGCCGTTCGCGTGCATGGTCCGGAGCGTGCTCTCCAAGGTCCACTGGGCCCAGGACGGGCCACCGGTCGGCGGGAGGATGCCCTGGTCGACCGCCCATTGCCGCATGGCGGGCGGGACGGCGTGGTGGTGGGTGTCGATCCTGCCGCGTGCGGGCCGGGGCGGGCTCGCCGCGGCGCCGGTCGCGGGCAGCGCGGTCGCCGCCGCGGTCAGGCCGGACAGCTGGAGGGCACGTCGGCGGGTCAGTTCGGGCATGGCCGTCTCCGTTCGGCTCAGTCGAAGCGCCGCCCACGTCTCTACTGAGAATGTCTCATATGAGACTATATCAGGACGCCCTACCATGGGGCCATGCTCGACGACCTGCTCGAACGGATCCTGGCCGAGGACGGCGACGCCGCCGCACGGCACGTGGGGCTCGGCATGCTGCTGGCCACCGCGCACGGCCGGAGCCGCGCGGGGATGAACGACGAGCTGCGCCCGCTCGGCATCGACGTCCGCGAGTTCACGATGCTGCTCGCCCTGGACATGTACGGGCCGTCCAGCCAGCGGCGCCTCATCGACCTGACCGGCATCGACAAGTCGACGATGGTGCGCATCATCGACGCGCTGGAGCGCGCTGGGCTGGTCCGGCGCGAGCGGGTGCCGGAAGACAGGCGGGCGTACTCGGTCATGTTGACCGATGACGGCAGGCACACCCTGGAGAGCGGGCGGCGCGCCGGTGCCGACGTGGGGGAGCGGCTCTTCGGCTGGCTCCGCCCGGACGAACGCGACCAGATCATCGGCCTGCTCCGCCGGCTCGCCGAGCACACCGCCCCCCGCTAGCCGCCTCCCCCTCTGGCGCAGTGCGCCATCCGGTGCACGGAGGTCTGGTGAGGGACGCGTCAGCCGGCGGGGTGGCCGGGGGAGAGG
>NZ_SMJW01000206.1 GCF_004348335.1 Actinomadura bangladeshensis
CCCCGCCCGTCCCGGCCGGCGGCCCTGCGGAGGCCGCCGCCGGCCTCGCGGTCGAGGTCGCCCGGGTGCGGGGCGCAACGGCCGTCGTCACGGTGGCCGGCGAGATCGACCTGCGCACGGCCGGCGCGCTCCGCGACCGGCTCGTCGAGCTGCACGGCCGGCTGCCCGCCGCGGGCCCGCGCCGGCTGGTGGCCGACTTCACCGCCGTGCCGTTCTGCGACGCCGCCGGGCTCGGCGCGCTGGTCGCCGCGCGCAACCAGATCGCGGCGGACGGCGGCGAGATCGTCCTCGCCGGGGTCCGGCCCGCCCAGCTGCGCCTGCTGCGCATCACCGGGCTGCACCGGCTGTTCGCGGTCCACGCCGCCGCGGACGACGTCTGGGCCGCCCCCGGGCCGCCCGCCGCGTCCCGGTGACCGCGGCCGTCGGCGCTGGTGAGGCCGCTTGCGGGCAGGGCGGCACCCCGCCCGGAAGGCTACAGAAGCCTTGCCGCGGGGCGGTTTCCGGGTCCCGCAAGGCGGCCGACTCCGGCTAGAGTCTCTTTTCGACAGGCCGCGTTCTCATCGGTGTTCTGGAGGCCGCTGTGGGCGGAGAGGAGTCCCCTCCCGTGGCCGCGCGCGTACCCCGGCAGGGGTCCGGGCCGGCCGCCGAGTGGGACGCCGCCGACGACCTGCCCGACGGGCTGATGGTCGCCGGCCGGGACGCCCGCGTGCTGGTGTTCAACGCCGCCGCCGCGCGGATCACCGGGGTCGCCGCCGAGTCCGCCGTGGGCCGCGACTTCCGCGACGTCCTGCCGCTGCACGACGCCGAGGGCCGCGACTGGTGGAAGTGCCTGGCCCCCTACGACGGGCTGAGCACCCGCACCCGGCACCCCGAGCGGGTGCTGTTCCTGCCCGGCGGCACCGAGGTGCTGGTGACCGCCGCGTACCGGCGCGACGGCGAGCGCCGGGTGCAGCGGTTCACGGTCTGCCTGCGCGACGCCCTGCAGCGCGCCCGGCAGGAGCGCGACCGCGCCGACCTCGTCTCCACCGTGGCGCACGAGCTGCGCTCCCCGCTCACCAGCGTGAAGGGCTTCACCGCGACCCTGCTCGCCAAGTGGCACCGCTTCAACGACGACCAGAAGCGGGTGATGCTGGAGACCGTCAACGCCGACGCCGACCGGGTCACCCGGCTGATCACCGAGCTGCTGGACGTGTCCCGCATCGAGGCGGGCCGGCTGGAGATGCGCCGCCAGGTCGTCGACATCCCCGGCGAGGTCCGCAAGATCATCGCGGGCCGGGTCGCGGCCGGCGAGCCGCAGGACCGGTTCCGCTTCGAGACGCGCGGCGAGCTGCCCGAGATGTGGCTCGACCCCGACAAGATGGACCAGATCCTCGGCAACCTCGTCGAAAACGCGGTGCGGCACGGGGCGGGTACTGTCACCATCGTGGTGGAGCCGGACGCGCACAAGGAGGGGGCCGCCGTGTCGGTACGCGACGAGGGCGAGGGCATCCCGCCCGAGGCCGCCGAGCGCGTCTTCCGGCAGTTCTGGCGCGGCCCCGGCGGCAACCGCCGCGGCGGCACCGGCCTCGGTCTCTACATCGTCAAGGGCCTGGTCGAGGCGCACGGCGGCGTGATCACCGTGCGGCGGGCCCCCGGCGGCGGCGCCGAGTTCCGATTTACCGTGCCCGCAGGGGCCCCCGACTACGCCGGCTGACCGCGGCGCACGCCGCCGGTCGCGCCGGGCACCGGGCCCCTGGACGGGCCAGCGCGTCACGCGCACGCTTTCCGGATCCTCACCGCCCGCGCACTAGACTGCGGGCGTCCCACGCCGACCGGAGTCGATCACACCACCATGTCTGCACCCAACAAGTCCTATGACCCCGTCGAGGTGTCCGCGCTGCAGCCCGAGGAGCTGGACCGGGCCCGTGACGCGGCGCTCGCGGCGATCGCCGCGGCCGCCGACCTCGACGCACTGAAGCAGGTCCGCCTGGCCCACGCCGGCGACCGCTCGCCGCTGGCCCTGGCCAACCGCGAGATCGGCGCGCTGCCGCCCGCCGCCCGCGCCGACGCCGGCAAGCGCATCGGCGCCGCCCGCGGCGCGGTGTCCAGAGCGCTGAAGGAGCGCCAGGCCGAACTGGAGGAGGAGCGCGACCAGCGCGTCCTCGTCGAGGAGACCGTCGACGTCACCCTCCCGTGGGACCGGGCGCCGCGCGGCGCCCGCCACCCGCTGACCACGATGCAGGAGCGGATGGCCGACGTCTTCGTCTCCATGGGCTTCGAGGTCTCCGAGGGACCCGAGGTCGAGGCGGAGTGGTTCAACTTCGACGCGCTCAACTTCCTGCCCGACCACCCGGCCCGCACCATGCAGGACACGTTCTTCGTGGAGTCGGAGGAGTCCGGCCTGGTGATGCGCACGCACACCTCGCCGATGCAGATCCGGTCGCTGCTGTCGCGGGAGCTGCCCGTGTACGTGGTGGCGCCGGGCCGCACCTTCCGCACCGACGAGCTGGACGCCACGCACAGCCCCGTCTTCCACCAGCTGGAGGGCCTCGCCGTCGACGAGGGCCTGACGATGGCCGACCTGCGCGGCGGCATCGACGCGTTCGTCACCGGCATGTTCGGCGAGGGGCTGAAGACCCGGTTCCGGCCGTCGTACTTCCCGTTCACCGAGCCGTCCGCCGAGGTGGACATGCAGTGCTTCGTGTGCCGCGGCGCGTCCGCCGAGCCCGGCGCGGAGCCGTGCCGGACGTGCAGCTCGGAGGGCTGGATCGAGCTGGGCGGCTGCGGCATGGTCAACCCGCGGGTGCTGGTCGCCTGCGGTGTCGACGCGGACCGCTACAGCGGCTGGGCGTTCGGGCTGGGCGTCGAGCGGACGCTGATGTTCCGGCACGGCGTGGAGGACATGTACGACATGGTGGAGGGCGACGTCCGGTTCACCCTCCCGTTCGGGATGGAGATCTGATGCGGGCCCCGCTTTCCTGGCTGCGCGAGTACGTCGAGCTGCCGGCCGGCGTCACGGGCCGGGCCCTCGCCGCCGAGCTGATCGCGGCCGGCCTGGAGGTCGAGACCGTCGAGCGGGCGGGCGCCGACATCACCGGCCCGCTCGTCGTCGGCGAGGTCCTGGCGATCGAGGAGCTGACCGGGTTCAAGAAGCCGATCCGGTACTGCCGGGTGAACGTCGGCGACGCCAACGGCACCGGCGAGCCGCAGAACATCGTGTGCGGCGCCACCAACTTCGCGGTCGGCGACCGCGTCGTGGTGATCCTGCCGGGCGGCGTGCTGCCCGGCGGGTTCCAGATCGGCGCCCGCAAGACCTACGGGCACCTGTCCGAGGGCATGATCTGCTCGGTCAGCGAGCTGGGCATCGGCGAGGACCACAGCGGCATCCTCGTCCTGCCTGCGGACACGCCGGTCGGCGCGGACGCGATCGAGCTGCTCGGGCTGCGCGACGACGTCCTCGACATCGCCGTCACCCCCGACCGCGGCTACGCCCTGTCGATCCGCGGCCTCGCCCGCGAGGCGGCCACCGCCTACGACGTCCCGTTCAAGGACCCGGCCGACGTCGAACTCCCCCCCAAGAACGGGGAGGCCTACCCGGCCGGCATCGGGGACCCGACCGCGTGCGACCGGTTCGTGCTGCGGGAGGTGCGCGGGTTCGACCCGGCCGCGAAGACCCCGATGTGGATGCAGGTCCGCCTGCACCGCGCCGGGATGCGGCCGGTGTCGCTCGCCGTGGACATCACCAACTACCTGATGCTGGAGCTGGGTCAGCCGCTGCACGCCTTCGACCGCGGCAAGCTCACCGGCCCGATCGTGGTGCGGCGCGCCGCACCCGGCGAGAAGCTGGAGACGCTCGACCACGTCGAGCGGACCCTCGACCCCGACGACATCCTCATCACCGACGAGTCGGGGCCGATCTCGATGGCCGGCACGATGGGCGGCCTCGCCACCGAGATCGACGAGCGGTCGGCCGACATGGTCATCGAGGCGGCGCACTTCGACGCGATGGGCACCGCCCGGATGAGCCGCCGCCACAAGCTGCACAGCGAGGCGTCGCACCGGTTCGAGCGCGGCGTCGACCGCGAGCTGCCGCTGTACGCCTCGTACCGGGCCGTCCAGCTGCTCGCCGAGCTGGGCGGCGCGGAGATCGTGCCGGGCGTGACGCACGCCGAGGCGCCGGTCGAGCCGGTCACCGTCACAATGCCCGCCGGGCACCCCGACAAGGTCGCGGGCGTGGCCTACGGGCGGGACGCGGTCGTCCGGCGGCTGGAGCAGGTCGGCTGCGCGGTGGCCGGGGACGACGTCCTGGCGGTGACGCCGCCGTCGTGGCGTCCCGACCTGACCGACCCGAACGACCTCGCCGAGGAGGTCATCCGGCTCGAAGGCTACGAGGACATCCCGGCCCGGGCGCCGCGTCCCGCCGCCGGGCACGGCCTGACCGCCCACCAGCGGCTGCGCCGCCGCGTCGGCCGCGCGCTCGCCGGCGCCGGCTACGTCGAGGCGCTGGCGTTCCCGTTCATCGCCGACAAGGACCTGGACGGCCTGCAGCTGCCCGCGGACGACGCCCGCCGCCGCACGCTGCGCCTCGCGAACCCGCTGTCGGAGCAGGAGCCGCTGCTGCGCACCACGCTGCTGCCGGGCCTGCTGAAGGTCCTCGCGCTGAACGTGGGCCGCGGCTTCGGCGACGCCGCCCTGTTCGAGCTCGGCGTGGTGTTCCGGCCGCGCCCGGACGCCCCGGACCGCGCCCCGCGCCTCGCCGTGGACCGCGGCCCGACGGCCGAGGAGATCGCTTCGGTGGAGGCGGCGCTGCCCGACCAGCCGCACCGGGTGGCGGTCGTGCTGTCCGGCGACCGCGAGCCGTCCGGCTGGTGGGGCGGGGGACGCCCGGCGGTGTGGGCGGACGCGATCGAGGCCGCCCGCACGGTGGCCCGCGAGGCCGGCGTGGAGCTGGCGGTCAGGGCGGACCAGCACGCGCCCTGGCACCCGGGACGCTGCGCCGCGCTGTACGTGGGCGACACTCTGGTCGGCCACGCCGGGGAGCTGCACCCCCGCGTCACCAAGGCGTACGGGCTGCCGCCGCGGTCGTGCGCGATGGAGCTGGAGCTGCGCCGCCTGGGCGGGCCGGTCTCCGCCAGCGCGCCGCACGTGTCGTCCTACCCGGTCGCCACGCAGGACGTGGCGCTGATCGTCGACTCCGCGGTGCCCGCCGCCGAGGTCGAGGCGGCGCTGCGCGACGGCGCCGGCGACCTGCTGGAGGCGATCCGGCTGTTCGACGTCTACACCGGCGAGCAGGCGGGGGAGGGCCGCAAGTCCCTCGCGTACTCGCTGCGGTTCCGCGCCCCGGACCGCACACTGACCGCCGAGGAGGCGTCGCAGGCCCGCGACGCGGCGGTGGCGGCGGCCTCCGACCGCACCGGAGCCGTCCTGCGCGGCGCCTGACGCGGCCCGGACGTGCCCCGGATCCCGTGCGCGGGGTCCGGGGCACGCTCGCGTCTCAGCCCGCGTAGTCGAGGCTGCCGTCGCGGCGGCCGACGGACACGAGCCGGTCCATCGACAGCGCCGCCACCGCGTACCAGCAGGCTCCGACCAGCGCCTCGGTCCCGAGCAGCCCCATGACGCGGCCCGCGGGCGCGCCGCCGAGGATGGCGCGCACCGCCTCCAGCCCGTGCACGACCGGCAGCGCGTGCGCCGCGAACTCCAGCGGCGCGGGCCACACGGCGACGGGGACGTTCACCCCGCCGAACGTCATCACGATCCCGTACGCGACGTTCAGCACCAGCCACTCGACGCCGCGCAGCCGCAGTGCGACGCCCGCCAGCGCGCACCCGTACCCGTAGCTACTGACCAGGATCAGCAGGTCGACCGGCAGGGCGTATCCGGCGCGCGGCCAGGGCAGCGGGACGCCGAGCAGCGGCGGCAGCACCAGCCAGGCGACCGACGAGCTGGTCAGTCCGGTCACGGTCCACTGCAGCCCGCGCCCGAGGTACACCGGCAGGTGCCCGGACGGCGCGATGGCCAGCAGCGGCAGCGTCCCCATGCGCCGCTCACCGGCCAGCGAGATCACCACGATCGTCGACTCCATGCAGGCCAGTACGACGATGTTGCCGACCAGCACGTACCGCATCGTGGCCTCGTCGCCGACGTAGCGGCCCAGCAGCGCGTAGAACGTCGCCTGGCAGAGCAGCCGCACCAGCCACCCGAACGTCCACGTCCGCCAGGTGTAGACGGCGCCCATCTCGGCGAAGCCGAGGATCAGCGACTCCCGGACGATCCGGAGCACGTGCCTCATGCGAACTCCACCATGCCCTCCCGGCGGGAGCGGTCGACGTAGTGCCGCGTCAGCCACAGGCCCGCCGCCATCGCCGCCGCGCCCAGCCCGAGGATCGCCGCGACCGGCCCGAGCCGGCCGCCCGCGTCGCCGCGGACGGCGTCCCGCAGGAGTTCCGCGCTCCACGACAGGAACACCACCCGGCTGAGCGGGTGCAGCCAGCCGGGCAGCGCCGCGACCGGCACGAGGATCCCGCCGAGGATGTAGAACGGGTAGCCGAGCGAGTTCTGCAGGACGTCGCGCGCCCGCGACACCACGAGCACCGCCGACAGCAGCGTCGCGGTCCCGATCGTCGCCAGGCAGGTGACCGCGACCGCGACCGCGAACAGCGCGGGGTCGGCGACCGTCACCACCCGGCCGAACCCGAGCGCCGCGACCAGCCACGACTCCGCGAACGCCGCCGCGCCGACCAGCACCACCATCGCGACCCGCCCGGCCACCACCGGGCCGAGCGGGACGGGCGCCGCGATCATCGGTGCGAACCGCCCGGCCCAGCGGTCCTCGGGGACGATGCGCCCGGCGTAGTCGAGCGCGGCGACCCACAGCCCGATCAGCCCGGGTGCCAGGACGGCGTTCGCCACCGCGTCCGGGCGGTGCGACGTCACCGTCAGCGCGAGCATCGTCGTGGTCTGCATGGGGACGATCAGCAGGATGAGCGCGTGCTCCGGGGCGCGCCGCGACAGCGCGATCTGGAGCAGCACCGCCCACCACATCGCGCGGAGCGTGCTCATACCCGCATCCCCCGGTCGCCGACCGCGCGCAGGTAGACCTCTTCGAGGGTCGGCTCGCCACGCCGGGCGGTGAGGACGTCGCGCTCCAGCAGCCAGGCGAGGACGCGGCGGGTGCCGTCCCGGCCGGCGGTGTGGGCGCGCCACGCCGCCCCGTCCCGGCGCTCGACGCCGGACACGTCCGGCAGCAGCGCCAGGCTCTCGGCGACCGACGGGTCGGGGTGGGTGAAGTCGACGCACTCGTGTTCGCCGAGGAACCGCCCGGCCCGCGCGGTGTCGGCGCTCAGCAGCACCCGGCCGCGGTCGATGAGCGTCACCCGGTCGCACAGCGCGGTGGCCTCGTCCATGTCGTGCGTGGCGAGCAGGAACGTGCGGCCCTCCGCGCGCAGGTCGAGGACGAGCCGCCGGAATGCCCCGGCGGCGACCGGGTCGAGCCCGGACGTGGGCTCGTCCAGGAACAGCACCCGCGGCTCGTGCAGCAGGCCCCGCGCCAGGTGCAGCCGCTGCCGCATCCCGCGCGAGAACCGCTCCACCCGGTCGTCCGCGCGGTCGGCGAGGCCGACCCGCTCCAGCAGCGCGTCGGCGCGCTCGCGGGTGGTGCGGGCGTCGAGCCTGTAGAGGGCGCCCCAGAACAGCAGGTTGCGGCGGGCGGACAGCCGGTCGTAGAGGCCCCGGTCGCCGCCGAGGACGAGCCCGACCAGCGACCGGACGGCGCGGGTGTCGGCGACGACGTCGCGGCCGAGGATCCGCGCCGACCCGCCGGACGGCAGCAGCACGGTGGAGAGGATCTTGACGAGGGTGGTCTTGCCCGCGCCGTTCGGCCCGAGCAGCCCGTGGATCTCGTTCTGCCCGATGGCCAGGGTCAGGTCGTCCAGGGCGACGACGGGGTCCTTGCGCCCGCGCTTGTAGACGCGGCGCAGCCCGGTGGTGTGCACGGCGGCTTCCATGCCTCCGACCGTCGCCGTAAGGAGGGGGCCCGGGCCATAAGGCCGCGGCTTATCTCCTAGGCCAGGCCGCGGTCGCGGGCGGCGGCGACGGCCTCGCCGCGCGAGGAGACGCCGAACTTGGCGAGGATGTGCGAGACGTGGACGCTGGCGGTCTTGGGCGAGATGACCAGCTCCTCGGCGATCTCCCGGTTGGACCGGCCGCGCACCAGCAGCCGCATCACCTCGGCCTCCCGGGCGGTCAGCGGCCCGCCCGACGGCCCGGCCAGGCCCGCGCGGCGGGCCCGCTCGCAGACGCGGCGGGCCAGCGGCGCGGCGCCGAGGTGGGCGGCGATCCCGGCGGCGCGGTCGAGCCGGGCGGCGGCGCCCGCGCGGTCCCCGGCGGCCAGACCGGCGCAGGCCGCGTCGAGCAGCGCCCGCGCGAGCGGATACGGCTGCTCCAGCTCCTCCCACGTCCCGATCACGCTGTCCCAGTCGGCGGGGCCGCCGGTCAGCGCGGTGACAGACGCCCGGTGCGCCGCCGCCACGGGCGTCGCGGCGGGCAGCCGGGCGGCCAGGTCCGCGATCTCGGGGAGGCGCGGGCCGCCGGCGCGGGCGGCGCTCTCCAGCAGCGGCCACAGGAAGCAGGGCTGGACGGTGAGCCGCGGATGGCGCAGCACCGCGTCCAGGGCGGCGCGCGCGGCCGGCCGGTCGTCCTCCGCCAGCCGCCACTCGATGATCATCTGGGCGAGGGGCAGCGCGGTCTGCGGCGGCCCGCCGCCGAGCGGGACGGCGAGGGCCTCCGGGTCGGGTTCCGGGCCGGTGCCGCGCGCCGCCAGCAGCGCGACCCGCCAGATCATCAGCTGGACGCGCAGGGCGGGCCCGTGGTGGCGGTCGAGCCGCCGCCGCAGCGTCTGCGCGGCCTCCTCCCAGCGGCCGAGCCGGTAGAGCGCCTCGACCTCGTTGACCGCGAGCGCCACACCCGCGCTGTGCGCGAGCCCGGCGCGCTCCGCGACGGCGAGCCCCTCGGCGGTGTGCCGCAGCGCCTCGGCGGCCCGGCCCCGGTTCAGCGCGCAGTGCGCCAGCAGGTTGAGCACCCGCGTGAGCTCCCACGGGCCGAGGTCGTCGTGCCGGAGCCGCCGCAGCGCCGCCAGATCGCCGTCGCCGTCGCGCGCCGCCGCGGCCGCCGCGGTCAGCCGCAGCCCGTCCGCGGGGCCGGCGCCCACGGTGCGGGCCAGGTCGAGCCCCTCCCGGCTGAAGCGCTCCCCCTCGCCGGTCTCCCCGTAGACCAGCAGCCGGGCGCTCAGCCGCGCGAGCACGTGGACGCGCGCCGGGGTGGGACGTGCCGCGAGCCGCTCGGCCTCCCGCAGGTCGTCCAGTTCGTCGTCCCGGCCCTGGTATCCGGCCATCATCGCGCGGAGCGCCAGCAGCCGCGCCGCCCGGTCCGGGTCGCGGTCGCGGTCCGTCTCGGCCAGGGCCCGCTGGACGAAGGGGAGCCCGCGGCGGGGATCGCCGAACGCCCCGGCGGCGTCCCCGGCGGCCTCCAGCACCTCGGACCGGGAGAGGCCGGTCAGGGCCTCGGCCGACGGTACCCGGTCCCACAGCTCCAGGACGCGCTCCAGCAGCGCGAGCTGCTCGGCGTAGGCGGTGGCCGCCCGCCGTTCCCCGGCCGCCCGCCATGCGGCGGCCAGGGCCTGCGCGTGGTCACCGCAGCCCTGCCAGTGGACGGCGAGGGCGCTCGCCGGCGCGTCGCTGAGGTGCGGGGAGTGTTCGATGGCCTCGGCGTACCGGCGGTGGAGCGCGGCGCGCTCGCCGGGCAGCAGGTCCTCGTGGACGGCGTCCCGGATGAGCGCGTGCCGGAACGCGTACCCGTCGCCGTCCGCGACGAGCAGGCCGTGGTCGACGGCGTCCCGCAGCGCCGCGCTCAGCCCGGACTCGGGCAGGCCGGCCACCGCCGCCAGCACCGCCGCCAGCAGCGCGTGCCCGACGCGCTCCCCGCCGGCGCTCGCCGCCCGCAGCGCCGCCCGGGACCCCTCCGGCAGCCCGCGGACGCGGCCGAGCAGCAGGTCGCGGAGCGAACCGGGGACCGCCTCGTCCGGGCTGCCGGCGAGCGCCTCCACGAACAGCGGGTTGCCGCCGGCGCGGGCGTGGGCGTCCCGCACGAGGGCGGGGTCGGCGGCGCCGAGGATGCCGCGCACCTGGTCGGCCACCTCGGACCGGGTGAGGGGCGGCAGGTCGACGCGCGTCACGTGGGGGAGGCGGGCCAGTCCGGCGAACAGGGGCCGGGTGCCCGGCTCCTCGGGACGGAAGGTGACGACCGGCAGGACCCGGCCGCGCGGCGGGTTCCGGAACAGGAACGACACCAGGTCCCGTGTCGACCCGTCGGCCCAGTGGGCGTCCTCGATCACCAGGACGACCGGTTCCCGCTCGCCGAGCCGCTCCACCAGCGTCAGGACGTGCTCGAACAGCCGCATCTGGCCGGTGCCGTCGTCGGCCGGCGGGGACGCGGCGGTGAGGCCGGGCATCAGCCGGGCCAGCTCCGGCAGGGCCGGGCCCGGCATCAGCGACGCGACCGCGTCCCGGCCGAGGCGCCGCAGGATCGCGCTGAACGGCGCGTACGGCAGGCTGGCCGCGCCGAGGTCGAGGCACCCGCCGGCCAGCGTGCGCAGCCCCCGTGTGAACTCGGCGACCAGGCGGGTCTTGCCGCCGCCCGCCTCCCCGCCGATGAGGACGGCGGCGGGCCCGCCCGCGCAGGCCCGCGCGTGCGCGCCGCGTAACTCGGCCAGTTCGGCGGCGCGCCCGGCGAACACGGGGCTGACGGTTCCCATCCGCACCAGCATGCCGGGCGCCCCGGCGGAGATCCACCGGAAAAGCTCTTAACGCCACTTGTGTTGCGATTAGCGGCCGGGTAGTCTTGACGCCGTCACATTGCCGCCCGGCAGGGGAGTCCATTGAGGATCTGAGGTCCGACACCGCGCGTATGGCCGTCCTCGGCCCGCGCACGTGACCTCAGAGCGGACCCTCGTCCCGCCGGGCTTTCTCATGCCCGCCGGCGCGTCGCGCGTTCCCGCGGTGTCTCCATGCAGCCCGAAACCATCTCGAAACCCATGGAGACCGCCCTTTATGTCTTTCGCCATCGTGTGCTCGGACCTGTCGTTCGCCTGGCCGGACGGCACCGTCGCCCTGGACGGCCTCGACGCCGCGTTCGGCACCGGCCGGACCGGGCTGATCGGCGTCAACGGCTCCGGCAAGTCCACCCTGCTGCGCATCATCGCCGGTGAGCTGCGGCCCGCGTCGGGCACCGTGGCCGTCGACGGCGAGATCGGCTACCTGCCGCAGAACCTCGTCCTGGACGGCGCCGCCACCGTCTCGGACCTGCTCGGCATCACCGCGACCCGCGCCGCGCTGCACGCCATCGAGCGCGGCGAGGCCACCGAGGAGAACTTCACCGCGGTCGGGGACGACTGGGACGTCGAGGAGCGCGCCCGCGCCGAACTCGACCGGCTCGGCCTGGATCACGTCGGCCTGGACCGGACCGTGCCGACCCTCTCGGGCGGCGAGGCCGTCATGGTCGGGCTCGCGGCGCAGTTCCTCGCCCGTCCGGGCGTCCTGCTGCTGGACGAGCCCACCAACAACCTCGACCTGGACGCCCGCCACCGCCTCTACGACGCGGTCGCGTCCTGGACGGGGGTGCTCGTCGTCGTCAGCCACGACCGGGAGCTGCTCGACCGCGTCGACGAGATCGCCGACCTGCGCGACGGGGCGATCCGGACGTTCGGCGGCAACCTGACCGAGTACGAGGAGCTGCTCGCCGTCGAGAAGGAGGCCGCCGAGCGCATCGTCAGGTCGGCCGAGACCGACCTGCGCCGCCAGAAGCGCGAACTGGAGGAGGCCCACGTCAAACTCGCCCGGCGCAAGCGCTACGGCAACAAGATGTTCGAGAACAAGCGCGAGCCGAAGATCATCATGCAGGAGCGCAAGCGGCAGGCGCAGGTCGCGGCCGGCAAGCACCGCATCATGCACGAGGAGCGGCTCGCCGATGCCCGCACCCGGCTCACCGAGGCGGAGGAGGCGGTCCGCGCGGACGCCGAGATCCGGATCGAGCTGCCCGCCACCCGTGTCCCGGCCGGCCGGACGGTCGTCACGGTGACCGGGCTGACGGCGCCCGAGCCCGAGGTCGGCACGCTCACGGAGCTGATCGTCCGGGGCCCGGAGCGGATCGCGCTGACCGGCCCGAACGGCTCCGGCAAGACGACCTTCCTGCGGGCGCTCACCGGCGAGCGCGTGCCCGACGGAATGGAGGTCAAGATCGGTGTCGACGGCGTCCGCTACCTGCCGCAGCGCCTCGACATTCTGAACGAGGACCTGAGCGTCATCGACAACGTCCGCGCGCAGGCGCCGTCGACCTCGGTGAACGACATCAGGGCCGGCCTGGCCCGGTTCCTGTTCCGAGGCGCCCGCGCCGAGCAGCCTGCCGGCACGCTGTCGGGCGGGGAGCGGTTCCGGGCCGTCCTCGCGTCCCTGCTGCTCGCCGAGCCCGCCCCGCAGCTGCTCCTGCTGGACGAGCCGACGAACAACCTCGACATGGCCAGCGCCGCGCAGCTCGCCCAGGCCCTCGCCGCCTACGAGGGCGCGCTGATCGTGGTCAGCCACGACGTCCCGTTCCTGCGCACCCTCCGCCTCACCCGCCGGCTCCGCCAGGACCGCGCCGCCGGCCTGACCGAGGCGGAACCGATGTAACGGAAAATCAGGTGATCTTGCGATATCACCGCTGCTACGGTCGTGCTCGCGATCGAGGGGAAGTGAACGAGATGCCGACGAGGCTCAACCAGATCATCGCGGTCGAGAAGGGCGTCAAGAGCAAGTCCGTCCAGGACCTGGCGGCGGCGCAGCAGTCGACGCAGAAGGCCCCGCTGCTGTCCGGCATCTCGCGGACCTACCAGCCGAAGGACGAGGACGGCGAGCAGTTGCCGGCCGAGTCCACCCGCGTCCAGGTCACGGTGGAGGGGGTGCTGCGCGACGTGACGCGCTCTCTCACGCGGCTGCTCGACGTCACCGCCACCAAGGACTGGGCGAACTGCACCGCCCGCGCCGACGTGACCGTGGAGGGGACCCCGCTGGTGCGCGACGTGCCGGTCACCTACCTGCTGTTCCTGGAGAAGCAGCTGACCGACCTGCACGCCTTCCTGCGGAAGCTGCCGATGCTGGACGCGGCCGAGACGTGGACGTTCGACCCGTCCACCGACGTGTGGCGCACCGAGCCCGTCCGCACGGTGAAGACCAGGAAGGTGCCGCGCAACCACGTCAAGGCGGAGGCGACCGACAAGCACCCGGCTCAGGTCGAGGTCTACTACGAGGACATCGCCGTCGGCCACTGGACCACGGTGAAGTTCTCCGGCGCCCTGCCCGCCCGGCGGGTCAACGAGCTTCTCGACCGCGTCGAGAAGCTCAAGGACGCCGTGAAGTTCGCGCGGGAGGAGGCCAACGGCGCCGAGGTGACCGACCAGCGCGTCGGCGACGCGGTGTTCGGCTACATCTTCGGCTGAGCCGGGGAGACCCGCGACAACTCAATAGGATCCCCCCGCCGCGCGGGGGGTGCGCGAGGAGCGCAAGCTGAAGCTGAAGCCGAAGCTGATCAGGGTGAGCGTCCAGTGCGGGTTCGAGTCCCGCCCCCGGCACCCGCGCCGGGGTGGCCCAAAGGTAGAGGCAGCCGCCCGCTCAACCTCAGATTCTCGCTCCAAGCTCAGCATTCACCGCCGATCACCGGATCGTGCGGACGCGGACGACACTCCGGAAATGCCGGTTCGAATCCGGCTCGCCCAGCTCGGTGGGCGATGGCGTAACGGGAACGCGCCGGAGCCGTTCAGGATGATCCGCGTCCGCCTGGCGCCGGTGTGCGAAGTGGGCGGTAACCACAGGGGCCCGGGGGATGGCAAAACCTCCGGGCCCCGCACCGTCCGCGCGGATCAGGTCAGGACGCGCTTGGTGAAGGTGCGGGTCGCGGCCCAGGTCAGCAGGACCGTGCCGCCGACGATGGCCAGCAGGAACGCCCACGACGGCATGTGCGGGATGCCGGGGGTGAGCGCGCTCCGCAGCCCCTCGCTCACGTAGACGAGGGGGTTGAACAGGCTCGCGATCTGCAGCCAGCGGATGTTCTCCAGTGCCGACCACGGGTAGTACACGCAGCCGAGCATGGTCATCGGCAGCAGCACCATCGCGAACAGGACCTGGACCTTCTGCGGGTTCATCAGCGTGCCGAGCAGCAGGCCGCCCGCCGCCGACAGCAGCGACCCGGCCACCATCACCAGGATCAGCACCGGCCAGTTGCCGACGTGCACCTCGGGCGCCTGCCCGTCGGCGTGGATGAGCAGCACGGCGGGGAAGACCAGCAGCCCGCCGATCAGCCCCTGCACCGCCGCCGCGATGATCTTCTGGGCGGCCAGCAGCGGGATCGGCACCGGCGCCAGCGCCCGGTCGGTGATCGACTTCTGCCAGGTCAGCTCCATCATCAGCGGGAAGATCACCGCCATCATCGCCTGCATGATGATGGACGAGCCGACCAGGCCCGGCACGAGGATGGTGGAGAACGACGGCCCGCCCGGCC
>NZ_SMJW01000207.1 GCF_004348335.1 Actinomadura bangladeshensis
CACCCCGCCCACCCTCGAGTCGCTCGTCGCGCTCTACGCCGAGCGGCTGCGGGCGAGCCGGGTGGACGCGGCCGTCGTCATCCTGAGGACGATGTGGGCCGTCGCCAGCGCGCTCCGCGAGGACGTCCGGTTCCAGGTGCGGGCGGACGCGCTGCTCGCGATCCTCGGCACCACGCTCGCCAACCCGACCGTCGACTACGGGGCGCTGCCCTACGGGGACCAGGCGATCGTCCAGCAGTGGCTTACCCGGTGCCCACCGAACCTGGTTCCCTCGCTGCGGAACGAGAGCTCGCCGGGGGACAACTTCAGGCACGCCTTCTACACGCTCAGCGAGCTGATAGCGGAGCTGTCGGGTGATCCGGTGGACCCGGCCTACCTGGAGCCCCGCCTGGTGGCCGCCGCGCTGCTCGCCGCCGATCTGAACGTCGTCCGCAAGGACATGGTGGGCACGATCGTGCCCTGGCTCGATCCGGAGATCCGGTACACGGTGCAGGCGGTGGCGGAGCAGAAAGGGCATCCGCTGCGCCGGCTCTGGCCCGAGGACATGCGCCTTCCCGAGCCGCTGCGGTCGGCGGCCGGGTCCGGGCCGGGCGCCGAGTCGCTGCTGGCCGCGATGTACGAGGTCGACCTGGCCTGGTGCCGGCTCGGCGGGATGCCCGCGCGGCCGCGCGGCTTCCCCGTCCCGACCGCGATCATCGCCGGGATCGTCGGCCGCAACCGCGCCCGCGCCACCGCCGCGTCCCCGGTGCCGACGCCGACGCCGCCGCCGAACCCGGCGCCCGCGCAGCCGGCCCCGTTCGGCATGCAGAGCCAGCCCGGTCTCGCGCCGGGGACGCCGCCGCAGCCGCAGGGGACGCCGTCCGAGCCCGACCGGCCGTTCGTGCAGCCGCCCGCGCAGCCGGGATGGGAGAACGCGCCCGGCCCGGCCGCCGCGCAGGCGCAGCACCAGATGCCGGGGCCCGGCCAGCAGGCCGCGTTCGCCCCGCCGGACCCGGTCATCAGCGGTTCCTCCGGCGAGGACGACGAGGCGAGCGCCGCGCCGCCCTACACCGAACTGGGTTTCCAGCGCCCCGCCGCCTCGCCGCAGCCGGCCCCCATGCAGTCCCCGGCGCCGATGCAGAGCCCGGCGCCGCCTCCGCCCGCGCCCGTGCAGGCCGACCAGGCGCCGGCTCCGCAGCCGGAGCCGCAGCTCGGCGGCTTCTCGCCGCCCGAGGAGGAGGCGGACGAGGACTTCGTGCCGCCCTACACGCAGCTCGGCTACCAGCCGGCCGGCGCCGCCCCGCCGCGGCCGCCCGTCCAGCCCTCCGTTCAGCCGCCGCCGAATCGGCCCGTGGCGTCGAACCAGCCCGCGCCCGCGGAGCCGGTGCCTCAGCAGAGCCCGGCCGACCCGATGCCGACGTCATTCGACGCGTACTCGACCCGCGTCGAAGGCGGCCGGCAGCCTGCGCAGCCCGGCCCGTCCCGCCAGGGCCCGCCGCCCGACCAGCCGCCCAGCACACGCATCCTCGGCCCGGGAGACGTGGAGGACGACCCCGCCGGGCAGCCGCGGCCCGTTCCGGCAGGCGCGGGCGGCGCGGGCGGGAACCCGCCCGGGACGAGGGTCATGTCCAAGACGATGGTCGGCGACTTCGACTTCCTGGACGACACGCCGTCCCCGGAGCGTCCCGTCGACGAGATCCCGCCGCCCAGCGACCGCAGCACCCGCCGCGTCCTGGAGCGGTTCGGGTTCGGTTTCCTCTACGGGGAGCACGACGCGTCCGTCCTGCTCGCCGACGTCCGCGCGCAGGCCGAGGAGTGGAACGCGCCGAGCGGCGACCAGGTCGAGGCGACGCGGGTGGATGGCGCGCCCAGCGCGATCAAGTCGGGCCTGCCCGGCGTGCTGCTGGTCGGCGACCCGCACTCGGGGCAGCGCCGGCTGTCCCGGATGATCGCGCTGACGCTGGCCAACGCGGGCCTCGGCGACGGGTCGATCCGCGCGCACGACGCCGAGGACGTCCGGAACGCGCCGCCGGAGCGGATCGGGCAGATCCTCGCCCAGCCCGGCCCGGTGATCCTGTTCGAGCGGCTGGACGTCGCGATCAACGACGCGGCCGATCCGGGCGCCGTCGTCGGGGCGGTGCGCCGCGCCCGCCGCGACCCGGTGAACACGACGCCGGTGATCGCGACGTGCGAGCCGCGCGCGTATCGGCGGCTGCTGCAGGAGCATCCGAAGCTCGTGCAGGCGTTCCGCGTGCACCGGCTGCCCGACTTCAGTGACCTCGACAACCGGATGACGCTGCTGCACCTGCTGGCCGACGAGCGGCGCGTCACGATCGGCGCGGCCGCGCTGGAGACCGTCCGGGCGGACCTGGAGCGGCTCCGCGGGCCCGGCGACCTGGTCAACGCCCGGCTCGTCGAGGCGTACCTGGACCAGGCGGCGCAGCGGAACATGGAGCGCGCCGGGGCGTCCCACGACCGGCTCGTCCTCACCCCCGACGACCTCGCCGGCGTCGCGGAGGGCATCGAGCCGGCGCTGCGCCCGCCCGGCGACATCGGCGGCTACCTGCGGCGGCTCGACCACCTCACCGGGCTGGACGACGTCAAGGCGGCGGTCCGGGAACTGGCCGACGAGGCGGCGCTCGCCGCCGACCGGGCGCGGTACGGGGTGTCCGCGCAGGACGCCCGGCATCTGGTCTTCACCGGCCCGCCCGGCACCGGCAAGACGACCGTGGCGGGGCTCGTGGGCGGCATCTACGCGGCGCTGGGGCTGCTGCGGTCCGGGCATGTGGTGGCGTGCCGTCCCGTCCACCTGGCGGGACGCGACCAGGTCGACACGCGCAACCGGGTCGCCGCCATGGTCGACCAGGCGCTCGGCGGGGTGCTGCTCATCCAGGAGGCGTACCGGCTGGACCGGACGCCCGCCGTCGTCGCCGAACTGCTGCGCCGCATGAGCGAGGGCCGGTTCATCGTCGTCTGCTCCAGCCCCGCCGCGGAGATGGAGGGGTTCCTCGCGGGCAACCCCGCGTTCCGCGCCGAGTTCGGCCGGGTCCTGGAGTTCACCGGGATGGGCGACCGCGACATGGTGCGGCTCTTCCAGGGCTACGCCGAACGCGATCTCTACATGCTGGACGAGGAGCTGCGCGTCGAGTTGCTGTCCCGGCTGGCCGCGATGCGCGAGGACCCCCGGTTCGCCTACGCCCGGACCGTCCGCGCCCTGTTCGAGCAGACGGTGGCGCGGCAGGCGGCCCGGCTGGCGGGTGCCGACGTCAACGCCGCGACCGTGGCCCGGCTCACCGCCCGCGACCTGCCTGAAACGCCGCTGGAGCAGCTCCTCGGAGACTTCCGGGCCGGCGGCTGATCCCGGGCCGCGTCCCTGCGCGGGCGGGACGGTGGCATCAGATGGGCACCACCCGGGAAGACCAGTGGGCAAGGTGGTCCGCGAATGGCCCTCTTGGGTCATGTGCCCGTCGGGGCGGGAAGCGTAGCCTCGAACCCGGGTGTGGGGAGGAACGGAGGTGGACGCGGTGCGCCAGTATCTCGATCTGCGCGTCCACGACCGTGTCGCGCTGGACGAGATCGAACTCTATGCCGAGATGCTCAGTGCGGTGGCGGCGGCGGAGCGGCCGCTGACCGTCGCGGAAATCGACATGGTGCTCGGGGTACGGTCCGACGCTGCCGGTCGTCGCGAGCTGACACCGCAGGACTAGTCCAGTACTGGTTCCGGGGCTCGCAGGTTCCGGGGACGCCGATTCAGGGCGTCCCCGGTTCGTCGTACAACGGTTCCTCGTGCAGCGGTTCCTCATGCACCTGCCGGACGTCCTGCGGGGCCTTGCCGGACGCCCGCAGCCCTGCCGACGGGTGCGGCCACGCGCAGTGGTGTAACGAATATCACGTCCCGCCGGGCGCGCCGCCGCAGGTGACCGCCCCTGGACGCCGCCGGAGGCCCGAACCGGCGGGGCATTGCGCCAGATAGGGGAGCCTGCAAGGGGTATGTACCTGGTGATCTAGGGCAATCTTGTAGGTGAGAGGATGGGTGACACCAGCCGAAGCTGGGGCAAAGGTTCTATTTACGGCGGGTAGCGCCTACGATCCTCTGCGGACTGTTCCAGCACATCAGGAGAACGACGTGCGCTTGCGTCTCACGCCGCGTGAGGACAGCTTCTACGACATGTTCGCCGACTCGGCGAACAACCTGGTCACCGGCGCCAGGCTGCTCGTGGAACTCATCAGCGACGGCGCCGACCGGGCGGCGATCGCGGAGAAGATGCGCGCCTGCGAGCATGCGGGCGATGAATGCACCCACGCGATCATGCGGCGGTTGAACGAAACGTTCATCACGCCCTTCGACCGCGAGGACATCTACCGGCTGGCGTCGACCATAGACGACGTCATGGACGAGATGGAGGAGGCCGCGGACCTCGTCGTCCTCTACAAGATCGACGAGTTTCCCAAGGGCATCGTCGCCATGGTCGAGGTGCTGGAGCGCGCCGCCGAGCTGACCGCCGAGGCCATGCCGCGGCTGCGCTCGATGAAGGAGCTCAACGAGTACTGGATCGAGATCAACCGGCTCGAGAACCAGGGCGACCAGATCTACCGCAAGCTGCTGGCGCACCTGTTCAGCGGCGAGTACGACACGCTGACGGTGCTGAAGCTGAAGCAGATCATCGACCGGCTGGAGGACGCGGCGGACTTCTTCGAGCACGTCGCCAACACGGTCGAGACCATCGCGGTCAAGGAATCATGAGCGCAGCCAAGGATCCCGGTGTGACCGTCACCCGGGAACCGGCCCCGGAGGACGATGCGTCCTCCCTCGGGGAGCAGGCCACGCGCCGGGTCTCCGGCCGGGCCTGGCTGCTGCTGCTGGCCGGCATCCTGCTGGTCATGCTCGGCGGCGCGCTCGGTCTCCGGACCGACGCGCAGATGGCCGTCCTCATCCTGGTCATCGTCGTGGCGCTGGTCTTCGACTACACCAACGGCTTCCACGACGCGGCCAACGCGATCGCCACGGCGGTCTCCACCCGCGCGCTGACCCCGCGCGTCGCACTCGGCATGGCCGCCGCCATGAACATGATCGGCGCCCTGCTCGGCGTGGGCGTCGCCAAGACCGTCAGCGAGGTCATCACCCCGCCGGACGGCCTGCACGGGCTCACCGTGGTCGCCGCCGGCGTGCTCGGCGCCATCACCTGGAACCTGATCACCTGGTACTTCGGGCTGCCGTCGTCGTCCTCGCACGCCCTCATCGGCGGCGTCGTCGGCGCCGGGCTGGCGTCGCTGTCGTCGGTGAACTGGTCCACGGTCGTCGACAAGGTCGCGATCCCCATGGTCGCGTCGCCGGTCGTGGGGTTCTGCCTCGCGTACCTGGTGATGGTCGCGATCCTGTGGATCTTCCGGCGCGCCAATCCGTCCCGGGTCGGCCGCCGGTTCCGCATCGCGCAGACCATGTCCGCCGCGTCCCTCGCACTCGGCCACGGCCTGCAGGACGCGCAGAAGACGATGGGCATCATCGTCCTCGCGCTCGTCACCACCGGGCACGCGGACGGCAGCACGGTGCCGTGGTGGGTGGTCATCGTCTGTGCGGGCGCGCTGTCCGCCGGGACGTACGCGGGCGGCTGGCGCATCATGCGCACGCTCGGCCGCAAGGTCATCGAGGTCGATCCGCCGAAGGGCTTCGCGGCCGAAGCGACGGCCTCCGTCGTCCTCTACACCACCGCGTTCATCTGGCACGCTCCAATCTCCACCACCCACACGATCACCTCGGCGATCATGGGCTCGGGCGCGACCAAGCGCCTGTCCGCGGTCCGCTGGGGCGTCGCCGGCAACATCCTGGTGGCCTGGGTCCTCACCATGCCCGCCGCCGCCGCGGTCGCCGCGGTGGTCTACTACATCGTCCACTTCTTCGGCGCGTGAACCGAACCGCCTGATCTGGCGGAACGGCCCGCCGTCCCTCTCGGGGCGGCGGGCCGTTCCGCCATTACCAGGCCATCGGGGTCACTGACCGGAGATGCGGGTCGGCGGGGGCGGGCTGACGGTGCCCTGGGCGTTGAAGTAGGCGACGAAGGTGTCCAGGTCGATGGCGCCGAGGACCTGGCCGGTGCCCTCGGTGAAGACGGTGAAGCCGTCACCGCCGCCGAGGAGGAAGTTGTTCGCCGCGACCTTGTAGGCGGCGGCCGGGTCCACCGGCGCGCCGTCGATCGTGATGGCGGAGACGCGGTCGCCGACGGGCTTCGAGCGGTCGATCGTGAAGTGCAGGTTCGCCGACGGCTGGAGGATCTTCTCGCCCGCGGACGTCCACTGCTGCTCCAGGAGGGCGTCGAGCTGCGCGCCGGTCAGGGACGTCACGCCCATCACGTTGCTGAACGGCTGGACGGCGAACGCCTCGCCGTAGGTGACGACGCCGTCGCCCTCCGAGCCGCTCGCCGCGTAGGTGAGGTCGGTGCGGACGCCGCCGGGGTTCATCAGCGCGACCTGCGCGCCGAGTTCCTGCGTGCCGGCGAGCTGGGCGTCGGCGATCACGTCGCCCAGCGCGGTCTCGCCCGCGGGCGACGGCGTGCGGGTCAGGTCCGCGGTGATCTTGCCGATGGGCTTGTCCGCGATGGTCGCGACGCGGTCCTTCCAGGTCTGGACGAACTTCTCCGTCGCCGGGTCGGGTGCGATGTCGCGGGTGACGACGTGGTTGTCGGCCTTCACGGACGAGCGGACGATGTCGCCGGTCCGCCGGTTCACCTTGAGGTCGACCTGGGTGATCACGCGGCCGAAGGACGAGCCGGAGGAGAAGAGGCGCGGCTGCCCGTTCGGGTCCTTCACCGAGCAGATGTACTGCTGGTGCGTGTGCCCCGACAGGACCATGTCGATCTCGGGGTCGGCCTCCTGCGCGATGCGCGAGCCGGCGCCGGGGATGATGCCGCACTGGTCGGGACGGGTGCCTGGCTGGACCTGGTCGCCCTCGTGGACGAGCAGCACCATCGCGCGGACGTGCCGGCGCTTCAGCTCGCGCGCGGCCCGGTTCGCGGCGGCGACCTCGTCGTCGAACCTCAGGCCCTTGATGCCCTCGGCGGTCACGATGCTCGGGGTGGTCTTGGTGACGACGCCGATGAACCCGACGCGGACGCCGTTGATGCGCCGGATCGTCCACGGCTTCAGGATCGGGCGTTCCCGGTGGCCGCGCTCCTTCAGCACGTTGGCGGCGAGGTAGTCGAACTTCGCGCCGCGCCACTCGCCCTCGGGGGAGCAGCCGTCGACGGGGTGGCAGCCGCCGTTCTGGATGCGCAGCAGCTCCTGGTAGCCCTCGTCGAACTCGTGGTTGCCGACCGCCGACGCCGTCACGCCGATGTTCCCCATGAACTGGACGGACGGCTCGTCGTGGTAGGCGGCGGAGATCAGCGGCGAGGCGCCGATCAGGTCGCCCTGGGCGACGGTGAGGGTGTCGCGGTTCCGCAGCTGCTTCAGGTGGGCCGCGATGTAGGCGGCGCCGCCGGCGAGGACGGTGTCGCCGTTCTCGTCGATCGCCCGGCCCGAGCTTCCGGTCGGC
Source organism: Actinomadura bangladeshensis (assembly GCF_004348335.1). Lineage (GTDB taxonomy): Bacteria > Actinomycetota > Actinomycetes > Streptosporangiales > Streptosporangiaceae > Spirillospora > Spirillospora bangladeshensis. The sequence continues at coordinate 7,508 of NZ_SMJW01000207.1, forward strand.
GGTTCCAGGTTGCCGTGGAAGTCGTTGAGGGCGAGCAGGCGCACGGACGCGGTCGGTGCGGGGCGTGCGGCGGCGGGTTGCGCGGCCAGGCCCATGACCGTCAGCCCCGCCGCGGCGCAGGCCAGGATGGTGCGTCGTCGAGTCATTCTGTGGACGGTAGGTTCGCCCGGCATACGGATTCCGGCGACACGATGACGTTTTTGTGACGAATCAACCAGGACGCCGGAGGAGCCCCAGACGATCATTCGCCCACCTCGCCGCATAGGGTTGCGGACGTGAGTGAGCTGCGGGCGCGCGGGACGCTGGGGAAGGACGAGGTCGCCGAGGCGCTGGCCCTGGCGGACGCCGCCGAGCGGTCCGACGGGGTCGGACCGCTGTCCGAGCACGCCGTGCTGGCGCTGCGCGGCGGGCGCCCCGGCCTGGCGGTCTCCGACGGCGGGGCGATCGTGGCCTACGCGCACTTCGACCCCGCGAGCGAGACGGAACCCGCGGCGGGGGAGCTGGTCGTCCACCCGGATCACCGGCGCCGCGGGCACGGGCGCGCGCTGCTCCGGGCCTTGCGGGACGAAGCGGGCGGCCCGCTGCGGGTGTGGGCGCACGGTGACCTTCCGGCCGCCGCCGCACTGGCCGGCTCGGAGGGGATGGCGCGGGTCCGCGCGCTGTTCCAGCTGCGGCGGCCGGCGTCCGATCCGCTGCCGGAGACGCGCGTCCCCGACGGGGTGTCCCTCCGCACCTTCGAGCCCGGCCGGGACGAGCGGGCGTGGCTGGACGTCAACGCCCGCGCCTTCGCCGACCACCCCGAGCAGGGCGCCTGGACGATGGACGACGTCCGCGAGCGGGAGGCCGAGGACTGGTTCGACCCGTCCGGCTTCTTCCTCGCCGAGCGCGACGGGCGGCTCGCCGGCTTCCACTGGACGAAGGTCCACCCCGGCAAGATCGGCGAGGTGTACGTGGTGGGCGTCGACCCCGACGCGCAGGGCCTCGGCCTGGGCCGCACCCTCACGCTGCGGGGTCTGCATCACCTGCGCGACACCGGCATGGACCAGATCATGCTCTACGTGGACGAATCGAACGTCGCCGCCGTCCGCCTCTACGAGTCCCTGGGCTTCACCAGATACGCCGTAGACGTCATGTACGCCTGACCCCGTCACCCGCCCTGCCGACCGACCCCGCGGGGCGCTGCCCCGGTGCGGGCGTTCTCAAACCCGGTTGAGCCTGTCTCGACCGGGTTTTTGATCGCGTGAGCTGCGCTGTTAACCCGGCGTCCATGGCAAATCGGGGCATTCTTCGTGGTCGTGCACAGCTCCGTTCATCTGCCGTTCACCCGGAGCGGGGCGGCTGGTCACCTCGCCTGCCTAGCGTCGCACTCGACGGCGAACCGACGTCCGGCCGAGACCGCGACGAGGGGACCCGGCCGACGAAACTAAGAGGAGACCCTCCGGTGAAGAACGGTTCCCGACTGGCCGCCCTGGGCGGTGTGGTCGTCGCGGGCGCGCTGGCCCTGTCCGCCTGCGGGAGCGACAACAACACGACGGCGAGCTCGAGCAGCGCGCCGGCCGGCGACATCGACTGCGCGAAGGCCAGCGTCAACGCGGCGGGGTCGAGCGCGCAGAAGAACGCGATCGAGGAGTGGACGAAGCTCTACGCGAGCAAGTGCGCGGGCGCCAACCTGAACTACAACCCGAGCGGTTCCGGCGCCGGGATCCAGGCGTTCACCAGCGGTCAGGTGTCGTTCGCCGGCTCGGACTCGGCGCTGAAGCCCGAGGAGGCCGCGGCCGCGCAGAAGCGCTGCGAGGGCGGCAGCGCGCTGAACCTGCCGATGGTCGTCGGCCCGGTCGCGGTCGTCTACAACGTGCAGGGCGTGGACGGGCTGAAGCTGTCCCCCGAGAGCATCGCCAAGATCTTCTCCGGCAAGATCACCAAGTGGAACGACCCGGCGATCGCCAAGGAGAACGAGGGCGCCAAGCTCCCGTCGTCCGACATCAAGCCGGTCTACCGGTCCGACGAGTCCGGCACCACCGACAACTTCACGAACTACCTGCACACCGTCGTGCCGGACGTCTGGACGTGGGAGAAGGCCAAGAAGTGGCCGAACTCCACCGGCCAGGGCGCGGCCAAGTCCGACGGCGTCACCAGCCAGGTGAAGAGCACCGCGGGCTCGATCTCCTACGTGGAGATGTCGTACGCGACGAACAACAAGCTGCAGACCGCGCACGTGAAGAACGGCGCCGGCGAGTACACCGAGCTGTCGCCGGAGAGCGCGTCCAAGGCCGTCGCGGGGGCGAAGGTCACCGGCACCGGCAACGACGTCGCCCTGGAGATCGACTACGCGACGAAGGAGCCGGGCGCCTACCCGATCGTCCTCGTGACCTACGAGATCGCCTGTGAGAAGGGGCTGCCTGCCGAGCAGGCCGGGTTCGTCAAGTCCTTCCTCACCTACACCTCCAGCGCGGACGGCCAGAAGATCCTGACCGACCTCGGGTACGCGCCGCTGCCGCAGAGCGTGCTCACCAAGGTCCAAGCGTCCGTGAAGGCCCTGGCCTAGGCCCCGTCCTAGGCCCCGTCCCGAAGGCTCTGTTCTAAGGACATGTCCTGACGGCACGCGACCGCACCTCCAGCCCCGCCGCCGACGACCTCGGCGTCGGGGCCGGAGTGGGTTCGAACAAAGGAGGATCCCCCATGGCCACCGAGACCGTCGGGGCCCACGCGGCCGCCCGGGAGCGCGCCATCGCGCCGATGGGCACCGGACGGGCCGGAGACCGCGTCTTCGCCGGCGCGGCACGCGGCTCCGGCATCACCGTGCTGGCGATCGTCGCCGCGATCGCCGCGTTCCTCGTGTGGAAGGCGGTCCCGGCCCTTCAGGACAACAAGGCGAACTTCCTCACCAGCGAGACATGGAACCCGAACGCGACGCCGCCGGAGTTCGGCATCGCCCAGCTCGCGTTCGGCACGGTGATCTCGTCGCTGCTCGCGATGCTCATCGCCACCCCGGTCGCGATCGGCATCGCGCTGTTCATCTCGTTCTACTCGCCGCGCCGGCTGGCGTCCGGGCTCGGCTACGTCGTCGACCTGCTCGCCGCCGTCCCCAGCATCGTGTACGGGCTGTGGGGGCTCGCGTTCCTCTCCCAGCACATGGAGGGGATCAGCGCCTTCCTCAACGGCGCGCTCGGCTGGATCCCGCTGTTCGGCGGCGACAGCCCCGGCAAGAACTCGATCTTCACCGCCTCGGTGGTGCTGGCGATCATGATCCTGCCGATCATCTCGTCCATCTCCCGGGAGGTGTTCCTGCAGGTCCCGCGCGCCAACGTGGAGGCGGCGCTGGCGATCGGCGCGACCCGCTGGGAGATGATCCGGATGGCGGTGCTGCCGTACGGGCGGTCGGGCATGATCGGCGCCTCGATGCTCGGCCTCGGCCGCGCGATGGGCGAGACGATCGCCGTCGCGATGGTGCTGACGTTCGTGCCCGGCATCAACTGGCACATCCTGGAGAACGGCGGCGCGACGTTCGCCGCGAACATCGCCAACAGCTTCGCCGAGGCGTCCGTCACAGGGCGCGGCGCGCTGATCGCCTCCGGACTCGTGCTGTTCGTGATCACCCTGGTCGTCAACATGGCCGCCCGCGCGGTCGTCGCGCGCCGGAAGGAGTTCGCGTGACCACCGTTTCCACCGGCACGGGCGCGCCCCGCAAGAGCGGGAGCCTGACCTCGGTGTCGCCCGCCCGCAAGTTCAAGGACCGGCTCGTCCAGGGGCTGGTCTATCTGGCGTTCGCGTTCGCGCTCGTCCCGCTGGTGTCGGTGCTGTGGACGGTCGTCGTCAACGGCGCCAAGCGGCTCGACCTGACGTTCTTCCAGTTCTCGATGAACGCGGTCAGCGGCAGCGACCCCGGCGGCGGCGCCTACCACGCCATCATCGGCACCCTGGAGCAGGTCGCGATCACCACCGCGATCGCCGTCCCGCTGTCCATCCTCACCGCGATCTACCTGGTCGAGTACGCCGGCAACGGGCGCCTCGGCAAGGTCATCAGCTTCACCGTGGACGTGATGACGGGCATCCCGTCCATCGTCGCGGGCCTGTTCGTGCTCGCGCTGTGGCTGCTCACCTTCGGGTTCGACTTCTCCGGGTTCGCCGGGGCGCTGTCGCTGACGATCCTGATGATCCCGACCGTGGTCAGGTCCGCGGAGGAGATGCTGAAGCTCGTCCCGAACGACCTGCGCGAGGCGTCCTACGCGCTCGGCGTCCCCCGCTGGCGGACGGTCTGCTTCGTCGTCCTGCCCACCGCGATGACCGGGATGGTGACCGGCGTGATGCTCGCCGTCGCCCGCGTCATGGGCGAGACCGCGCCGCTGCTGCTCACGATCTTCTTCACCAAAGCGATCAACAACGACCCGTTCAACGGACCGCAGGCGTCCCTGCCCACCTTCATCTGGGAGCAGGCCGCCGACCCGAGCCAGCACTCGATCGACCGCGCCTGGACCGGCGCGCTCGTGCTGATCGGGATCATCATGCTGCTCAACCTGGTCGCCCGCCTCGTCGCCCGGCGCACCGCGCCCACGAGCCGCTGACCCTCGGAAAGGACAACCATGGCCAAGCGGATCGACGTCTCCGGGCTGCACGCCTACTACGGCGGCGTCCACGCCATCGAGGACATCTCGATGACCATCGAGCCGCGCTCGGTGACCGCGTTCATCGGGCCGTCGGGCTGCGGCAAGTCGACCTTCCTGCGCACGCTGAACCGGATGCACGAGGTCATCCCGGGCGCGCGCGTCGAGGGCAAGGTCATGCTGGACGACGAGGACCTGTACGACTCGTCCGTCGACCCCGTCGCGGTGCGCCGCGTCGTCGGCATGGTCTTCCAGCGCCCCAACCCGTTCCCCACCATGTCGATCTACGACAACGTCGCCGCCGGGCTCAAGCTGAACGGCGTCCGGCGCAAGTCCCGCCTGGACGAGATCGTCGAGGAGTCCCTGCGCGGCGCCAACCTGTGGAACGAGGTCAAGGACCGCCTGGGCAAGCCCGGCGCCGGCCTCTCCGGCGGCCAGCAGCAGCGCCTCTGCATCGCCCGCGCCATCGCCGTCCAGCCCCAGGTCCTGCTGATGGACGAGCCCTGCTCCGCCCTCGACCCCATCTCCACCCTCGCGATCGAGGACCTGATCGACAAGCTGAAGACCCAGTACACGATCGTGATCGTCACCCACAACATGCAGCAGGCGGCGCGCGTCAGCGACCGCACCGCCTTCTTCAACATCGCCGGCACCGGCAAACCGGGCAAGCTCATCGAAATCGACGACACCAGCAAGATCTTCGCCAACCCAGAGCAGAAGGCCACCGAGGACTACATCACCGGCCGCTTCGGCTAACGAACACGGCCTACGCCGTCCCCTCTCACAAGCGCCTCCGATGACCACCGGCAAGGCGCCCGCCGCCATGCCCAAGCGAACGACTCGACCCCGTCCCACCGCACCGCACCAGCACCGCCTGCAGCAGTGGCGCGCCGATCAACCATGAGTCAGTGAACGATGACGTTGAGTGTTCTATTGTGCCGTTGGCTTCAGAGGTGAATGGCGGCCTAGGCGGTGATCAGGATGGCGGGCAGACCTCGCCGCGTCCTGGTGGGTCTGATCACTGCGGCCTCCGCGCTATCGGGGTGCGGCCGGGGTTCGGACGCGGGCGCGGGGACCGTCCAGGCGGGGCGGGCGCATTGCGGGCAGGGCTGGAATCAGGCACGTGCCGGTTCACGGACCCTGCTGGTCCACAACGGCGACTCCTCAGCGGTCGATGTCACCGTCGTCTCGGGCGGGGCGGTCTTCGCGGAACTCGAGGGCCTAGGGCCGGGAACGACCCGCCCGCTGCGGATGAGCCTCGCAGCCGGAACGTACAGGGTCACATGCCGACCGGAGGACGCCTCGCCCGTCAAGGGGCCGGACGTCGTCGTGACCGGCGCGGCACGGGGAGCGCCCGGCGTCCGACCGATCACGCGCAACGACTTGTATCCGGCCTCGCGCGCCTACCGCGCTTATGTTTCTCACGGGCTCGGGACGCTGGAGGACCGCACGGACGAGCTGCGCGACGCCGTCCGGTCGGGCGACCTGGCCGCGGCACGCGCTGCATGGCTACCCGCACATCTCGCCTACGAGCGGCTCGGCGCCGCCTACGGAACGTTCGGCGACTTCGCCGACAAGATCGATGGTCGCCCGGCGGGCTTGCCGAAAGGCGTCCACGATACCGATTTCACCGGGTTCCACCGGGTGGAGTACGGGCTGTGGCACGGGGAGCCGGCGGTATCCCTGCGCGCCCCCGCCGACCGCCTCGCCGCTGACGTCGAGTCTCTGCGGGGCGACTTCCCGCACGAGCAGATCGACCCCGGCGACCTCGGGTTGCGCGCCCACGAGATCCTTGAGAACACGCTCCAGTCCGAGCTGACGGGCAAGGCCGACCAGGGCAGCGGGACGGTGCTCGCCACCGCCGCCGCCAACGTCGATGGGGCTCGTGCCGTCCTCCGCTCCCTGCGTCCGCTGCTCAAGGACCGGATGGACCTGGCCGAGATCGACACCTGGCTCGGCCGCACTGCGCACCTGCTGCGGGCACAGCATCGGCACGGCGAATGGACGCCGCTGGACCGGCTGAGCACCGTGGAACGCGAACGCATGAACGGCACCGTCGGCGAACTCGTCGAACTTCTGTCATCGGTCGCGACCATCGCCGCGGTCAGGACAAGACCATGAGCCCCGGTCTTCCAATGGAGGCCCCAAAGCGGACGTCAGAACGGTTCCGGAGGGACATCCGGGGCGGACGCCGGCGTGGCGCGGTCGGAAGCGGACTGGCAGACACAGGGCAGAGGGCGTGAGCGGGCCGGGGCGTCGTGCGTTTCTGCGCGGGGCGGCGGTCGCCGGCGTCGCGGGCGCGGTCGTCCGGGGCGGGCCGG
>NZ_SMJW01000208.1 GCF_004348335.1 Actinomadura bangladeshensis
CCCTTGCCCCGACCACCACCCCGAACGCCCGCGAGGTCCAGCCGATGACGTCTGTCCCCCACCGCAGCGCGGACGCGTCCGCCGGACCCGCGGACGGGCCCGCGGACGGCACGGCCCCGCCCCGCGTCCTGTTCCTCGGCGGTCTCGGCCGCAGCGGCACCACGCTGGTCGAGCGCCTGCTCGGCGAGCTGCCCGGCGCGATGGCGCTCGGCGAGGTCGTCCACCTGTGGGAGCGCGGGGTCCACGCGGGGGAGCGCTGCGGCTGCGGCGTCGCGTTCGGCGAGTGCCCGGTCTGGCGGCGCGTCGGGGAGGCCGCGTTCGGTGGCTGGGACGCGGTCGACCTGGACCGGTTCGCGGACCTGCACGCCGCGGTGGACCGCACCCGCCACATTCCGATGCTCTCCCGCGGCCGGCTTCCGGCCGACCGGGCGCCGCTCGTCGCCGAGTACGTCGACCACTACCTGCGGCTGTACCGGGCCGTCGCCGCGGAGGCCGGCGCGACGGTGCTGATCGACTCCAGCAAGCAGGCGTCGCTCGCGTTCTGCCTGCGCTGGGCGGCGCGCGCCGGCCACCTCGACCTGCGGGTGCTGCACGTCGTGCGGGACAGCCGCGGCGTGGCCTACTCGTGGACGCGCGAGGTGCGCCGCCCGGAGGCCGACGCGGGCGGCGACGAGTACATGACGCGGTGGACGCCGCCCCGCACCGCCGTCCACTGGAACGCCGAGAACGGCGCGTACCAGCTCCTCGCGCGCCGCGACGTGCGGGTGAAGCGGATGCGCTACGAGGACTTCGTCGCCGATCCGCGCGCCCGGCTCCGCGAGATCGCCCGGTTCGCGGGGCTGCCCGCCGACGACGAGGCGCTGGCCTTCGTCGGCGACTGCCGCGCCGAACTGACCGCCAACCACACGGCGTCGGGCAACCCGATGCGCTTCCGGACCGGGCGCATCGACGTCCGGTCCGACGACCGGTGGCGGACCGCGCTGCCGGCCGCCGACCAGCGAAGGGTCACCGCCATGACCCTGCCGCTGCTGCGCCACTACAGCTACCTCGGAGGCGACGCATGACGCGGGAGCGGGACGGGCATCCGTCCGTCGGCGTGGTGATCCCCACGCACAACCGTCCGGAACTGATGCGCGCGGCGCTGGACGCCGTGCTGGCCCAGGACTACCCGGGCGAGCTGCGGGTCGTGGTCGTGTTCGACCGCGCCGAGCCCGACCCGTCGCTGGCCGGTGTGCCCGGCGCGAACGGCCGCGTCAGCGTCGTCGCCAACGACCGGACGCCCGGCCTGGCGGGCGCGCGCAACACCGGCATCCTCGCGCTGGACACCGAGCTCGTCGCGTTCTGCGACGACGACGACCAGTGGCTGCCGGAGAAGCTGTCGGCGCAGACGGCCGCGCTGGCCGCCCGCCCGGACGCGGTGCTCGCGAGCTGCGGCATCCTCGTGGAGTTCCGCGGCGGCGGCAACGCGCGCCTCGCGGGCGCCGCCGAGGTGACGCACGCCGACCTCGTCCGGTCCCGGATGGTGATGGTCCACTCGTCCACGTACCTGGTGCGCCGCGCGGCGCTGACCGGGCCGGACGGGATCGGGCTGGTGGACGAGACCATCCCGGCGGGCCAGAACGAGGACTGGGACTTCGCGCTGCGCGCCGCCCGACGGCATCCGATCGTGAACGTCGACCGCCCGCTGGTGCGGGTGCTGTGGGGGCGGACGTCGCTGTTCGCCGGCGAGTACGCCACCAAGATCGAGGGCCTGCGGTGGATGCTGCGGCACCACCCCGAGCTGGCGGAGGACAAGGTCGGGGCGGCCCGCGTCTACGCCCAGATCGCGTTCTGGAGCGCGGGACTCGGCCACCGCAGGGAGGCGCTGAGCTGGTCGCGGCGCGCGGTGCGCGCCAACTGGCGGGAGCGGCGCGTGCCGTTCGCGCTCGCGGTCGCGTCCGGGCTGGTCTCCGACGAACGGGTGCTGCGGACCCTGCACTCGCGGGGGCACGGCATATGACGGGCACCGCGCCGCGCGCCGTGCTGCGCGGGCTGCCGTTCGACGCGCTCACCGAGGAGCAGGTGGTCGAGCATGTGGCCGCCGCCCTCGCCCGCGGCGCGGGCGGCCACCTGGTGACGCCGAACATCGACATCGTCCGGCAGGCCCGGCGCCAGGGGGAGGCGCGGTCGCTGGTCGTCGGCGCCGACCTGGTCGTCGCCGACGGGACGCCGATCCTGTGGGGCGCGCGGCTCGCCCGCCGCCCGCTGCCCGCCCGCGTCACCGGGGCGTCCCTCATCTGGACGCTGAGCGAGGCGATGGCGCGCGACGGCCGGTCGGTCTACCTGCTCGGCGGGGGCGCGCCCGGCGTCCCCGAACGCGCCGGCGAGGTCCTCGCCGAGCGGTACCCGGGGCTGCGCGTCGCGGGGGCGTCCGCACCGCCGATGGGATTCGACCGGGACGAGCGCCAGGTCGCCGACATCGCCGCCGAACTCACGGCGCTCAAGCCGGACCTGGTGTTCGTCGGGCTCGGCTTCCCCCGCCAGGACCGCCTCATCACCGCGCTGCGGCCCGCGCTTCCCGGCGCGTGGTTCGTCGGGTGCGGAGCGGCGATCCCGTTCGCGGCGGGCGAACTGGAGCGGGCCCCGCAGTGGATGCAGCGGTCGGGCCTGGAGTGGCTGCACCGGCTGGTGGGCGAGCCCCGCCGCCTGTTCAGCCGGTACATCCTGCACGATCTTCCGTTCGCGGCGCGGTTCCTCACCGGCTGCGCGGTGGACCGGTACCGCCGCTGAACTTTCGGCGGGGGCGCGCCGAGACGGCGCGCCCCCGCCGGTCAGCGGCGCGGGCGTCCGCGGCGCAGGATGGAGCGCGCCGCCTCGTCCAGGTTCAGCGGGCGGCGCAGCAGGTAGCAGCCCGCGGCGTACCCGACGGCGCCGACCGCGGCGGCGGCGGCCAGCTGGGGCAGCCCGTCGCCCGCCGTTAGCCGCACGGCGAGCGGGACCGCGCCGAAGCAGACGCCGGTCAGCGCCGCGGCCGCCAGCGAGCCCCGGCCGAACGGGTGCAGGCCCAGCTTCAGGCGCAGCTGCAGCAGCGGGATGACGTTGCGGGTCAGCAGCGCGGCGGCGCCGCCGAGCGCCGCCCCGATGATCCCGATGTGCGGGATGAGCAGGACGCTGACGCAGACGTTCACACCGAGCGCGAGCACGATGTTCACGAGGTTCCAGGTGGTCTTGCCCGCCATCATCAAGACGACCTCGACCATGCCCGTCCCCGCGCTGACCAGCATCGCGGCCGCCAGCACCACGATCACCGAGGCGCCGGTGTGGTAGCCGCTCCCGAACATCCGCAGCAACTGCTCGGCGAACAGCGCCGAGAGCAGGAACAGCGGCCAGTTCGCCAGCATCAGCCAGCTCGTGGCGGTCTGGTAGAGCGTGTTGGCCGAGCGCCGGTCATCGTGCGCGAGCACCTCCGACAGTTGCGGCTGGACGGCCTGCGAGATGGCCCGGTTGGCGAGCTGCCCGACGACCCGCAGCCGGGACGCCGCGGTGTAGATCGCCGCGTCCCGCGCGCCGAGCATCGCCGCGACCAGCAGGATGTCCATGCGCTGCAGCAGGATCTGGGTGATGCCCGCGAGCCCGCGCGGCAGCGAGTAGCGCCAGAAGCGGCGGCCGAGGTCGGGCGGGACGTCCGGGGCGGCGCCGCCGGCCGGCGCGGTGCGCCGGACCAGCCCGAGCATCGCGAGCACGGCCAGCACGGAGGCGGGCAGGTACGGCCCGACCCACGCGATGGCGATGAGCCCGGACGCTCCGGCGACGGCCACCGCGCCGATCGCGGCGAGCTGCACCAGCGGCCGGCCGATGTTCTCCACCAGCACCGACGGCCGCATCCGCCGGAACCCCTGGGTCGCCGCCAGCGCCCCCGCCGACAGGTTCATCACCGGCAGGAACACCGCCAGCACCCGCAGGTAGGTCGCGCCGTCCCCCGGGTCGCCGTTCACCATCACCTCGGCCACCCACGGCGCCGCCGCGAACAGCGCGGCGCCGAGGACCGCGGAGAACAGCACCATCGGCCGCAGCGCCAGCCGGACCAGCGGGCCGATCCGCTCGGTGCGGCCGCGCGAGCGGAACCGGGCGATGAAGTACACCAGGCTCGTCTGGGTGCCGAGTTCGGCGACCGCGCCGAACAGCAGGAACGCCGACGTCGCGGCGAAGAAGACGCCCGCCTCGGCCTGCGAGAACGCGTTGGTGATGACGGCGACGACGACGAGCTGGGCCACCGCCGAGACCGCCGCGCCCACGATGTTCAGGGCGCCGCCGCGGGCGAGCGAGCCGACGTCGGAGCCCTTCGATCCCGGGCCCGGTCCGCCCCCGGCACCGCCCTCCGCGCCGCCGCTCGCGGCGGGTTCGGCCGCGCCGGTCGCGGGCGCGCTCATCGGCGCCAGGACGGGGTGCGGCCGAGCCACTCCGCCAGCCGCTCGTCGTACGGGCGGAAGTACTCCTCGAGGCGCGCGTGCAGCGCGTCCGGCAGCGGCGACCGGCTGCGCGCGTTGTGCCGCTCGAACACCGGGGAGCCGAGCGGCGGGACGCCGAGGAAGTCCAGGACGCCCTTGTACACGGTCTCCGGCTCGGTGAAGAACTCGTGGCTGTCCACGACGAGCAGGCGGTCGCGGCCGACGAGCTTCTCCAGCCGCTCGATCTGCTCGATGTAGCGGCCCCGCGCGAGGTAGGCGTTGTGCTGGTAGGCGTGGCTCGTCGCGGACGGGTCGGCGGCGAGGCGCTCGGCCTCGCCCTCCAGCCGCTGCTCCTCCAGCTCCACCGCCCGCTCGAACGGCTCGGTCTCGAAGCCGCGCCCGAACTCGTGGGAGTGCGCCGAGTACGCGCGCTCGACCGGGTCGCGCACGAGCATCAGCAGCTTCACCTCCGGCAGGTCGGCGGCGATCCGCGCCCCCGCAAGCGGGTGGAACCCGTAGTACGGCGACGACTCGAACGCCAGCGGCTTCACGCCGTGCCGGCTCTCCACGCGCGCGGCCGTGCTGCGCAGCGGGAAGTGCCCCCGGTACCAGGCGGGCCCGTTGCCGTAGCCGGTGTCGAAGTAGTGGACGCCCTTGTGCCACAGGGCCTTGAGCAGCGCCGGGTGCTGGCTGAGCGTCCGGTACATCGACGTCGTGCCGCAGCGCTGCCCGCCGACGATGAGGAATCCGGGCAGCATGCGGGCGCGGTGGGTGGCCTTGCCGGCGGTGACGGCGGCGGCCTGCGCCAGCCGCTTGTGGCCGGGGGGACGCGCCGCCTGGTGCTTGTCAGCCATGGGTTTCCTTCGTTTCGTGCAAGCCCTCGGTGAGGGCGGGGAGGAGCCACGCGCCGACGTCGCCGAGGCGGGCGCCCGCCTCGGCCTGCCGGTCGGCGAGATAGCGCGCGGCGAGTTCGGCGAGGTAGAGCCGCGCGACGAGCGCGGCGTGCGCGGGGGCGGCGTGCGCGCCGGCGAACGGGGCCAGGGCGTCGGCGGCGCCGCGCACGCAGTCGGCCGCCGCCCGCGCCGGGTCGGCCGCCGGGTCGGAGACCGCCCGCTGGAGGCGGTGGTGCAGCGCGTCGAAGCCGACGGGGACGCCGGTGGCGAACCGCTCCCAGTCCCACACGAGCAGCCCGCCGTCCGCGCCGCCGGTGTTCCACGGCGTGAAGTCGCCGTGCCAGGAGCCGAAGGCGAGCCCGGCGCCGCCGTGGCGCTCGCCGATCGCCGCGAGCGCGGCCCGCAGCCGGTCCGCCGCCTCGCCCGGCAGCGCTTCGGCGCGGTCGCGCAGCGCGGTCCAGTAGGGCGAGTCCGCGAGCCGCAGCCGCCGGGTCCCGGCCGCTTCGGCGATCTCGCGCAGCGCGGCGGCCAGGAGTTCCGGGGTGACCGGGCGTTCGGGCTCCCAGGTCGGCAGCGGGGTCAGCGCGAGGATGTCGAGCCCGCGCCACGTCCCGGCGTGCAGCACCTCCGGCGCGCGCACCACGGCGCCCGCCGCGCGCGGCAGCCGCGCCAGCGCCGCCGCCTCGGCCCGCACGAGCCGCCCGGTGAGCTCGTTCACCCCCACCTTGACGAACGCGACCGGCGGCCCGCCCGATCCGGGGGAGAGCGCCTGCAGGACCGGCTTGTCGTTGGCGCGGCCGGCGGGCCGCGCGTACAGCGCGGCGCACACCGGGCGGCCGAGGGCCTCGCTCAGGTACGTCTCCACGGTCTCCGCCCCGTCGGGCACCTCCACGCGGACGCACTGCCGCAGCACCGCGCGCCCGACCCCGCCGCGCAGCGCCCCGATCAGCCCGGCCGTCACCAGCCGCGCGGCGCGCGACTCGACCCGGCCGTAGGCGCGCAGCGCCGCGACGGCGGCGGCGCGGTCGGCGGGCAGCAGGATCCGCGGCCGGCGGGCGCCGGGGGCGAGGAGGCGGTCGCCGGAGCCGAACGTGACGCGGGCCGGTTCGGGCCACAGCAGCCGGGCCGTCTCACTCAGCGCCGCCAGCCGGTCCGTCGTGTCGCTCACGTCTTCCCTCCCCGATCCTGATGGGCATGCCGTTCGTCCGCGCGGCCAGCGCGGCCCGGCGCGTCTTGCTCTCCAGCAGCCGCCGGGTGCGGGCCGCGGTGAGCGTCTTGTCGCGGGCCCGTTTGGCGCGGACCGCGATCGGCTCCACGCGCGGTGGGCTCAGGTCCATGCCGTTGCGCCACATCACCGCGAAGGACAGCAGGTAGAGCGGCATCGGGGTGTAGAGCCCGTCGTAGATCGTCATGTAGAAGAGCACGAGCAGCATCGTCAGGACGCCGCCCGTCGCGATCGGGGAGATGTCCCGCCAGTACCGCCGGATCGCGTTCAGGAAGAACATGACGTACAGGCCCGCCCCCACGAAGCCCTGCGAGATCAGCAGCAGCCACAACTGGCCGTCGGAGCCGAGCGGCGGGTGCTTGCACTCCGGGCACGCCTGCGTCTTGCCGGTGACGACCGTCTTGTCGCTGCCGACGGCGTACCGCGTGTTGCCGTAGCCGATGATGGGGGAGGTGAGCGTCGCCTCGATCGTCTTGGCGCGGGTGTAGGCGCGGATGCTGTTGCTCTGCGGGTTGTCGAGCCGCGTCTGGACCTGGTCGTACAGCGGCGACATCGCGAACAGGGCGCCGCCGAGCACGAGCGTGGCCGCGCCCACGCCGAGCGCCATGGCCCGTCCGCGCAGCGCCAGCCGGACGAGCACGTAGACGACGCTGAGCCCGATCCCGACCCACAGCCCGCGGTTCAGCCCGTAGACCACCGGGACCATGGACAGCGCGAGGATCGCGACGCCCAGCGTCCGGCGCCGCCGCGAGGCGTACACGAACCAGCCGAGGACGAACCAGATCAGCAGGATCGAGTAGTTGTTGCCCCAGGTGTTGGCCCATTCGAAGGGGCCCTCGGGGCGGACCGCCTTGACCGAGCCGACCCAGGTGATCTGGGCGGCGGTGGGGTTGATGATGTTCTGCACGAACGCGTCGCCGCGCAACCGCCCGGGCAGCAGCATCCCGAACAGCGGCGGGACGTTGAAGTCGGGGTAGACGACGCCGAGCAGCCCGCCGAGCGTGGTCGTGATGAACAGCGCCCCGAGCATCCGCACGAGCGCGAGCCGCGGCAGCTCCCGCTCGGTGAGGTTCCCCACGTACAGCGCGATGACCGCCGACGCGAGGTAGACGACCAGCCGCACCAGGACCGAGATGACCCGTCCTGCGTCGAGGTCGCCGTACGCGCCCGGCGGGTTCCGGTCGAGCATGGAGAGGCTGACCAGGTACCAGATCAGGAACAGCACCCACAGCCCGAAGCCGGGCGGGAACCGCAGCGGGCGGCGGTTGAGCAGGACCAGCGCCATCGGCACCGCGCAGATGACGAAGCTGAACACGCCGAGGCCGAGGATCCACCAGACGGGGAAGCCGACGAGCAGCGCGATCAGCGGCCACGTCGTGGGCGGCAGTTCGCGCAGCCGCGTCGGCAGCGGCTCGTCGGTCCGCGACGGGGGGACCGGACCGCCCGGCGCGGACTCCGGCGCGGCGCTCGATGGGGACGTGGGGGGCAACGGTTCAGGAGCGCTCGGACGGGTCGTCCGGTTCGGCGTGCCGGCCGTAGCGCGGTATCGCCGCCGGCGCGTCCGGTTCGCTGCCGTTGGCGGACGAGCCGTGCTCGGCGTCCTCGCCCGGGCTCGGGAGAGCGCGCCCGCTCTGCCGCGACCCGGCGACGGGGCGGTCGCCGGAGCGGTCGCCGGGGCCGTCGACGACGGTGCGGTCCGCGGGCCCGTCCATGAAGGCCCGCAGGTCCAGGCCGGCGGTCTCGGTCGTGTCGGCCGACGCCACCGGCCGCGGGGCGCGGCGCGGCTGCGGGCGGGCGGGGCCGGAGCGCGGCTGACCCGCGGCGGCGCGCGGCTGGGCGGGGACGACGAGGGTGCCGAGCACCGCGACGCTCATCCGGTCGAGCGCGCGCACCGACTCCTCGACGTCCTTGCGCCTGACGTCCGGGATCTCGACGACGACCAGCGCGGTGTCGGCGGCCTCGGCGATGGCCTGTGCGTCGGCGCTGCTGCTGGTCGACGGTGCGTCGATCACGACGTAGTCGGTGTTGGAGCGGAGCTTGTCGATGATGTGGACCATCTGCCGCGTCTGGAGCATCTCGTAGGCGAGGTCGGTGTCGACGCCGGGCGGAACGACCCACAGCCGCTTCTGCACGGGCGAGCGGACCATCGCGTCGCGCAGCGGGCGCGAGCCGAGCAGGACCTCGGCGAGCCCGACGTTGCCCGGGACCTCCGTCAGCCGCGCCGACTCCTGGGAGTGCAGGTCGGCGCAGACGAGCACCACGCGGGACTGGGTGCGGGCGAGCGCGGCGGCCAGGTTCGCGGCCGACAGGCCGGCGCCGGGCCCGCTGGTGGCGCTGGTCACCAGGATCACGTGGTTGCCGTGCCCGAGCACGGCGTTGAGCTGGTGGCTCAGTTCATGGACTTCCTGCCCGTTGCGGCTGCGGGCGGGCAGCAGCCCGAGCCGCTCGCCCTTGCCCGCCGGATGCAGTTCCAGCAGGACGGGCATGTCGAGCATCCGCTCCACGTCCGCCGCGCTGCGCAGGCGGGTGTCCATGCGGTCGCGGACGGCGGCGGCGCCGAGGCCGACCAGCAGCCCGGCCATGAGCCCGCCGAGCAGGTAGAGCGCCACGTTCGGGCCGCTCGGCTGCGTCGGCGTGGAGGCGTTGCTGATGATCCGGCCGGGGTTGATGGTGGTGGTGCTGAGCGAGCCCAGCCGGCCGGTCAGCTCGGTGATCTGGCGGCCGATGATCTGCTGCTGGCTGCGGGCGTAGGTGCGGGTGGCGCCGGTGGTGCGCGGGATCTGGTCGAGGAGGATCTTGTTCCTCTTGTTGAGGTCCTCGACCTTCTTGTTGATGGCGTCCATCTGGCGCGCCAGGTTCGCCTGCGCGGACGCCGTGCGCTGGTTGAGGTACGCCTGCGCGAACAGGTTCGCGCCGTTGGCGGCGGACTCGGGCTTGTCGTCGGTGAAGGCGATCGTCAGCACCCCGGAGTTCGGGGGGACCGAGACGGTGACGTGCGACAGCAGGTGGTTCTCGGAGTCGCCGTACTTGAGCAGGCGCTTGGCCTCCTTGGCGACCTCGAGCGACTTGGCGACCTGGGCCTCGGTGTCGAGGTTGACGTCGGTCTTGGTCTTGGAGGCCGCCGGGGCGGCGTCGTCGAACCCGGTGGGCGCCACGAGGACCTGCGCCTCGGCGGTGTAGGTCTTGGCCAGCGTGAACGTGTACGCGGCCACGGCGGCGAGCACGACCGCGGCGCAGCACACGACGATCCCCCAGCGCCGCCGTATCAATCCGGTGTAGTCGACGAACTCTTTGGAGGGTGCTGGACTAGACGACACTTCGGTCCTTCCCGGTCACCGCCCCCGCCGCCGCGCGAACGGACCGGTCCGCCGGGGCTGGCCGCCGGAGTCGCCGGTTGAGGTGGGGGGCGTGGCGTCGCGGTCACTATATAGGGAGCGAGGGCTCGGTTCAGACAATCCGCGCGCGACAGGCATCGCCCGGGAGGAACCGGTGCGCGGGACGCCGGGCCCGCGCCCGCGGAACGGATCGTCCGTCCGCGGCCGGCGGCCCGCGGCCGGGTGGCGGATGTGGGCCACGGGCCTGGCGGGGCAATGGGCCCCACCGCTATTCTTGCGCACGCTCCCCCCATAGGTATCAGTCGGGTAACTCTCGCCTCATGCGTCGGTACCTGCGACACGATGGGCGCATTGGTCAGTACTTCTTCTTTTCCGAGGATTCCCCGCCGAGGAGGCACAAGTGTCGCGTCTGCGCCGTAGCACGGCGGTCGCGGTGACGGCGGTGACCGGGGTCGGCCTGGTGGCCGCCCCGCAGTTCGCCGGGGACCGCGAGGTCCCGGTCGTCGCCAGCGCCGCCCAGACCGCCGGGAAGATGCCCGCCGAGACCCCGTACGGCGGGACGCCGAACATCGAGCCGAACCAGGGCGGCTGGGCCGGCATCGTCTACGCGATGACCAAGGTCGGCGACAAGATCTTCGTCGGCGGGAAGTTCAAGTCCGTCAAGCAGGGCAGCACGACGTACCCGGTGACGAACCTGATCGCGATCAACGCGTCGAACAAGCACCTCGACACCGCCTTCAAACCGCAGCTCGACGGCGACGTCCTCGCGCTCGCGCCCGGGGCGGACGGCAAGTCGGTGCTCGTCGGAGGCAAGTTCAACACGGTCAACGGCAAGGCGCGGCCGAAGCTCGCCCGGCTGGAAGCGGGCACCGGCAAGGAGGTCGCCAACGGCACCTGGAAGACGCCGGGCGTCAAGGGCGGCGCCGTCTACGACATCGAGCAGGCGCACGGGCGCCTGTACATCGCCGGGGAGTTCACCACGGTCGCGGGCGTGAAGCGCAACCGCCTGGCGGCGCTCAGCCCGACGACGGGCGGGCTGTCGACCAAGTTCGGCATGGTCCCGTTCGCGGGCGTGCACAACGGCGGCACCTCGCGCGTCCGCCGGATCGCCGCCACCCCGGACGGCACCAAGATGTACGCGATCGGCAATTTCCGCACGGCCGGCGGTGAGGAGCGGCGGCAGTTCGCCCGGCTGGACCTCGGCGACTCCTCCGACGCGCTCGACACGACGTGGAAGACCTCCGGGTTCGCCACCTCCTGCAACACGGTCTTCGACAGCTACCTGCGCGACATGGCGATGTCGCCGGACGGCAAGTTCGTCGTCGTCGGCGCGACCGGCGGCCCCTACGGCACCGCCCAGCTCTGCGACAGCGTCACCCGCTGGGACACCGCCTCCAGCGGCTCGAACGTCCAGCCCGCGTGGGTGAACTGGACGGGCGGCGACACCATCGACTCGGTCGCCGTCTCCGGCGCGGCCGTGTTCGCCGGCGGGCACCCCCGCTGGTCCAACAACCCGAGCGGCCGCGACACCGCCGGACCGGGCGCGGTGACCCGGCCCGGCCTGGCCGCCCTCGACCCGCGCAACGGCGTCCCGTTCTCCTGGAACCCGGGCCGCGACCCGCGCGGCGACGGCGCCTGGTCGCTGCTGGTGACCTCCGAGGGCCTGTGGGTCGGCAGCGACACGAACTACTTCCTGCCGCCGTCCTCGCACAAGTTCCGCGGCAAGGTCGGCTACTTCCCGTTCGAGGGCGGCAAGACGCTGCCCGAGGACACGACCGCGCAGCTCCCGGGCAAGGTCTACATCGCCGCGCCGGGGTCGCTCGTCCAGCCGAACAAGCTGGTCTCGCGGACGTTCGACGGCACGACGGCCGGCACCGCGACCACCGAGTCGGTCGCGGGCGCCATGGACTGGTCCGACGTGCGGGGCACGATGCTGATCAACGGCGTCCTCTGGTACGCCAAGGCCGACGGCAAGCTGTACAAGCGCGCGTTCAACGGGACGACCGTCGGCGCCGAGCAGCTCGTCAACCCCTACGAGAACCCGGCGTGGGACGCCGACGAGCCGAAGTGGAAGGGCCGGGCACCGGAGTTCTACAGCTCGCTGCAGGGCGGCCGGACGCTCGGGATGTTCTACGACAACGGCCGGATGTACTACACCCGGTCCGGCAGCTCGGCGCTCTACTACCGCTACTTCACGCCGGAGAGCGGGATCCTCGGCGCCATCGAGCACACCGCGGCCTCCTCCGGCTGGTCGAACGTGGGCGGGATGTTCGTCTCGGGCGGCAAGTTGTACTACGTCGCCGGTGACGGCAAGCTGATGGCGGTGAAGTTCGCCGACGGCGCGCCGAGCGGAAGCCCCACGGTGGTCAGCTCGGACGACTGGCGGGGCCGCGGCCTGTTCGTCGGCTGACGCGCCGCTCACCGCGGGCCGCGCCGAGACGGGGGAACCCCTCGTGCGGCTCAGCGGGCAGTGACATCGGGCCAGGCGCCCGCCTGAACAAGGTGGGCGCCTGGCCTTCACGTATGACGGGAGTCCTGTTCTGATGGCCATCACGGGGAAGGCGCGCTGGGCGCTCGCCGCGGGATCGAGCGCGGTCTTCCTGGCCGCGGGCGTCGGGATCGGCGTCCACTTCGGAGGGGACGACTCTCCGGACGGCCCCCGCTGCGCCGTCTCCGACCGGCTGGTGCCCGAGTGCGGCCGGTGGTGGGGCGTCGCGCCGGGCGTCTTCACGAACAAGTCGACGGAGCGGGCCCTCGCCGACTTCGAGGACAAGACCCGCCATCCGACGGACGTCGTGCACCTCTACCACCGGGACGGGGAGGTCTTCCCGACCGACCGCGAGATCGCGATGGCGCGCGAGGGCGGCCGGAACCGGCTGCTGTTCCTGAACTGGAAGCCCGAGATGGGCCGGACGTGGGCGCAGGTCGCCGCCGGGGACCCGGTGGTCGACGAGCACATCGACGACATCGCCCGCCGCATCCGCGCCGCGTATCCGCACCGGTTCTTCCTCGCCGTCCACCACGAGCCGGAGGAGGAGGTCCGGCCGGTGCCCGGGTCGGGCTACACCGCCCGCGACTACCACGCCATGGTCCGGCACGTGATCAAGCGGCTGCGGTCGGGCGGCGCCGACAACGTGGTGACCGTGATGGCCTACATGGGGGTCCCGAACTGGGGGTCGCAGCCCTGGTTCAACGACCTCTACCCGGGCGACGACGTGATCGACTGGGTCGCCGCCGACCTGTACGCGGACAAGTGGGTGAACGACTTCTCGACGCTGGTGAACAAGACGCGTCCGGACTATCCGCAATGGCCGGGGTTCTACGCCTGGGCGTCGGCGCGGTTCCCGAAGAAGCCGCTCATGCTCGCCGAGTGGGGCACCGTGAACCGCAAGGACGACCCCGACTTCAGCCGGCGCTTCTTCGCCTCGGTCCCGCGCCAGCTGCCGAAGTACCCCCGGCTGAAGGCCCTCTTCTACTTCGAGTCGCCGAAGACGCCCGTGGGCGACACGCGATGGAACGCCACGGGCGCCTCGGCGCGGGCCTTCCGGCAGGTCGCCGGGATGCCCGACTTCAACCGGCTGACGCCGCCCTGACCGGCTCCGGCTCGCCGTCCCCGGGCGGCTCCCCGTCCGTGCGCTCGGCGAGCAGCGACCAGCCCGCGAAAACGGCCACGGCCAGCAGCAGGTAGCCGTAGATCCAGCCGGCGTACACGTCGGTGATCCAGTGCTTGCTGAGGTACCAGCGCGTGTACCCCTCCAGGAACGCGAACGCGGCGAGCCCGCCCCACACGGCGGCGCGCACCCGCGGGGCCGCCTTCAGGTAGGACAGCGTGACCAGCGTGATCGCGCCGTAGATCGAGATCAGCCGGGCGCAGCCGCCGGACGGGTAGGTCCCGAGGGTGGTCGGCGGGTGGCCCCGGTCGACCAGCGCGGCGAGGGTGGTCTGCTGGAAGCGCTCCACCGCGGTCACCGAGCCGATCAGCAGCGCCGGCACCCAGGGAGGGCGGTGCGTCTTCAGGGCGACGAGCGTGAGGACGACCACCGCCGCGACCGCGACGTACCGGGTCGGCCACACGTTCCCCGACCGGGTGAGGACGTTCATCGCGTCGGTCCACGCGCCGGGACGCACATGGCGCTGCGCGAGGTCGAACATCGGGACGTCGTGGGCCCTGAGGAGGCGCTGGCACAGCTCGCCGAGGGGCAGGCACACCGCGGTCACCAGGAACGTGCCAGCGCCGAGGAAGACGATGAAGGAGCCCGCCGGGCCGAGCGTGCGGTCGAGCTGGGCGCGGGCGGCGCGCAGCCGCGCCGCCGCCGAGGTCCGGGCACCCGCGGGGCGCCTGGCCCAGACGTATCCGATGAGGAACGACAGGACCAGGCCCACCGCGCAGAAGGCGACGAGTGCGGGCATCAGGCGGTCGGGGGTCGGTCGTCGCCGGTCGCGGGGCCGTGGCT
>NZ_SMJW01000209.1 GCF_004348335.1 Actinomadura bangladeshensis
ATAGGAGACGGAGCCCCGCCGGCGGACGGGCCCCCGGCAGCAACGGCCGCGCGAACCGCGCCCGGAACGCCTCCGCGAACTCCCGCTCGCCCATCCCCGCGCGCAGGTAGGCGACACCCCGGTCGGTGAAGGCCACCTGCAGGTCGCCCAGCGGCCCCTCCTCCAGCGGCCCCGGGACGCGGACACGGCGCGCGGCAATGCGGTCCAGCAGTCCTGGCGGCGCGTCGGCGGCCAGCCCCGCCAGCTCCCGCGCCAGCGGATCCGCCCCTCCAGCAGCCCCTCCGGCGGCATCGGTGCCGGTCATCGCGGACCTCCCTCCCACTCGTCCCGCCGCTGCCCCTGCCGGGCGGCGCGCAGCCTCCGCAGCCGCGCCAGCCCCCGGGAGACGTGCGATTTCACGGTGCCCTCCGGCAGGTCCAGGACCGCCGCCACCTCGGCGACGGGCAGATCGGTCACGTGCCGCAGCACCACCGCGGCCCGCTGCGCCTCCGGCAGCTCGGCCAGCAGCGCCGCCAGCTCCCGCCCCGTCTCGCGGCGCGCCGCGGCCTCCTCCACCCCCTCGCCCGGATCGGGCGGATCGGGAGCGTCCTCGATCGGACCCGCCGCAGCCGGCCGCCGCGCCGCCGACCGGACGCTGTTGCGCCACACGTTCGTCAAGATCATCAGCAGCCACGCCCGCGGCCGCAGCCCGGCGATCCGGTCCGGCCCGTACCCCGCCAGCGCCCGGTAGGCGCGCAGGAACGCCTCCGCCGACAGGTCCTCCGCCTCCGCCCACCGCCCGCACAGCCGCAGCGCGGTCGAGAACACCGCGCCCCGGTAGGCCTCGTACAAATCGGCGAACCCGGCGTCCAGGTCCCGCGCGAGCGCCGCGGCGACCGCCGCGCCCGCCGCATCGGCCGCACCCGCACCCCTGCCGGCACCGTCGCCAATGCCGTCGCCGGTGCCGGTGCCGCGGGTGCGGGGAGAAGCCTCGTCCGTAACCGTCACATCCGTCCAACACCGCCCCGGCCCGCCCGGTTGCGCCCCGCCCGGCGGGATCAGCCGAGCCAGCCGGGACGGATCACGCCCAACTCATAGGCCAGCACCACCAGCTGCGCCCGGTCCCGCGCCCCCAGCTTGGCCAGGATACGGCTCACGTGCGTCTTCGCCGTCGCCGGCGACAGCACCAGCCGCCCGGCGATCTCCTCGTTCGACAGGCCCGCCGCCACCAGCTCCAGCACCTCCCGCTCCCGGTCGGTGAGCGCGTTCAGCTCCACCGCGGGCGGCGGCGCGGTGATCCGCGACGCGAACTCGGCGATCAGCCGCCGCGTCACCGTCGGCGCCAGCAGCGCGTCCCCGCGCGCCACCACCCGCACCCCGTGGATCAGCTCCGGCGGCTCGGTGTCCTTCACCAGGAACCCGCTCGCACCCGCCTTGATCGCCCCGTACACGTAGTCGTCCAGATCGAACGTCGTCAAGATCACCACCCGGACGGACCCCAGCCGCGGATCGGCGATGATCCGGCGGGTCGCCTCCAGGCCGTCCAGCACCGGCATGCGGACGTCCATCAGCACCACGTCGGGCCGCAGCTCGGCGACGCGGCGCACGCCCTCCTCGCCGTTGACGGCCTCGCCGACGACCTCGATGTCCGGCTGCGCGTTCAGCAGCACGCCGAACCCGGCGCGCACCATGCCCTGGTCGTCGACGATCACCACCCGGATCGTCACGTGGTCTCCCGCGCCCTCACCGGCAGCGTGGCGGTCACGGCGAATCCTCCCTCGGACGTGGGACGGGCGGTCAGCTCACCACCCAGCGCGGCGGCCCGCTCCCGCATCCCGAGCAGCCCGTGGCCGCCGCCCGGCAGCGGGGGGCGCGGCACCTGCCCGCCGCCCGGCGGGCCGTTGACCACGCCCAGCCATACGATGCCATCCTCCCCGGCATCCCGGGAAACCTGGACTTCCACCTGCGAACCGGGCGCATGCCGCATCGCGTTGCTCAGCGCCTCCTGCAGGATCCGGTACGCGGTGAGGCCGACGCCCGGCGGCAGGCCGGCGAGGTCGCCGTCCAGCCGCGTCCCGACCCGCAGGCCCGCGCCGCGCGCGTGGCCGATCAGCTCGTCCAGCCGCTCCAGGCTCGGCTGCGGCGCGGTGTCGGCGCCGTCCTCCGCGCGCAGGACGCCGAGGACGCGGCGCAGCTCGGTCAGCGCGTCCAGCGCGGTCGCGCGGATCTCGGCGAGGTCGAGCCGGGTCTCCTCCGGCAGGGCGTCCACCTTGTAGGGGGCCGCCTCCGCCTGGATCGCGATCATCGACATGTGGTGGGCGACGACGTCGTGCAGCTCCCGCGCGATCCGCTGCCGCTCGGTCAGCACCGCCTCGGCGTCATGGTGCCGCCGCTCCTGCTCGGCCAGCTCCCGCTTCGCCGTCCGCCGGACGCGGACGGCGTAGCCCACCGCCAGCGGCACCAGGATCAGCACCGACGCGCCGGGCGCCGAGTCCGCGTCCTTGACCCACACCCCGGCGAGCGACAGGACCGCGACGCCCAGGGTGACGTCGCGCGAGCAGCGCACCGTCACCGTGAAGAGGCACATGAGCGCGGCGAAGGCCCCGCCCTCGGTGTACTCGATGCCCGGCGGCCACGGGCTCAGCGCGAGCACCGCCAGCCCCGCGAAGCTCATCCGCCAGGCGGCGAGCGGGTGCCGGTCCCGCAGCGCCAGCGGCGCGGTCACCAGGACCGCGACCAGCAGGGCCGTGCCGTCTCCGGGGTAGCCGGCGGCGTCGGCGCGCACGGGCTCCTTCAGCATCGAGCTGGTCCCGCTGACGATCAGCAGCGTGAGGAAGAGCCAGAACAGGTTCACGACCAGCCCGAACGGCAGCCGCCCGACGCCGAGGAACCGCGTCCACCGCAGCCCCGCCGGCCAGGGCCGGTCGAGCGGCGGCGCGGGCTCGGCCCGGCCCGTCACGAGGGCGGCCAGGATTCCGTCGCGCAGCACCGCGCGCAGCAGGTTCGGCTCGCTCCCGATCCTGCCGTCGGTCCCGTCCACGGTCTTCTCCCCGGCCATGACGACCAGGCTAGAGACCGGACGGGCACGGCGGATGGGACCGTGGTGGGACACGTCCCGTCATACCTGGGTACGGTGCGTTGCGTGGAGCCCGTCGAAGCGCTGCGCCGCATCGCGTTCCTGCTGGAGCGCGCCCACGAGCCGACCTACCGCGTCCGGGCCTTCCGCACGGCCGCCGACCTCGCCGAGCGGACGTCCCCGGACGAACTCGCCGCCCGCGCCCGCGACAAGACGCTCACCGCGCTGCCCGGCATCGGCAAGGTCACCGCGCTGGTGATCGAGGAGGCGCTGCGCGGCGAGACCCCCGTCTACCTGCGCCGCCTGGAGGCCACCGAGGGCGAGCCGCTGGACGAGGCCGCGGCCGCCCTGCGTGCCGCGCTCAAGGGCGACCTCCACACCCACAGCGACTGGTCGGACGGCGGCTCGCCCATCCGGGAGATGGCCGAGACCGCCCGCGGCCTCGGCCACGAGTACCTCGCGCTGACCGACCACTCACCGCGACTGAAGGTGGCGAACGGCCTGTCGGCCGACCGCCTGCGCCGCCAGCTCGACACCGTCGCCGAACTCAACGAGGAACTGGCCCCGTTTCGCATCCTGACCGGAATCGAGGTCGACATCCTGGACGACGGCACCCTCGACCAGGACCCCGACCTGCTCGAACGCCTCGACGTCGTCGTCGCCAGCGTCCACTCCAAACTCCGCATGGACCGCGTCGCCATGACCAAACGCATGGTCACCGCGATCGCGAACCCCTGCGTGAACGTCCTCGGCCACTGCACCGGACGCATCGTGAAGGCGGGCGGCAAGCGCGGCGGGCTGCGCCCCGAGTCGGAGTTCGACGCCGCGCTCGTCTTCGACGCCTGCGCCGCCTACGACGTCGCCGTGGAGATCAACTCCCGTCCGGAGCGCCTCGACCCGCCGAAGCGCCTGCTGCGCCTCGCCGTCGAGGCCGGCTGCCGCTTCTCGATCGACTCCGACGCCCACGCGCCGGGCCAGCTCGACTGGCAGCCCTTCGGCTGCGAGCGAGCCGCCCGGTGCGGAGTGCCGGCGTCCCGGATCGTTAACACGCTCCCGGTCGACGACCTCCTCGCCTGGACGCGCCCCTGACCTGCGCAGGGGCGCCTTTCCGCGGAGTCGCCCGGCCCCTCAGGAGGTGAGGGAGCAGGTGTTGACGAGGTCGCCGGACGCGGGGCGGGGAAGCGTGGCGCTCGCCGGCGGGGGCGTGCCGTTCCGCGTCCAGGATTCGAGGGCGGTGAAGGCCGTCCGCATGCAGGGGAGAAGCGGGCGGAGGCGGTCCGGGTAGGCGTCGTAGAGGCCGTCGACGTGGTTGGCGGCCTCCAGGCGGTAGTAGCGGTAGGGGGCCTTTCCGCGGGCGCGGACGAGTTTCGCGTAGACGTCGGAGTCGGTGCTGATCGGCAACAGCGAGTCGTAGGTTCCCTGGAGCGTGATCAGGGGTTTGCCGATTCGGCCCGTGAGGGAGATCCGGGCGACCGCCCGGTGCACCTTCTTCGGACGGGCCGCGTAGTCGTAGTCGGCCTCCGCGCCCGTGTACGCCGGGTCGAATTCCTCGCGGTAGATGCGCTGGGTGAGTTCCCAGTAGACCTGGTCGTGGAACGGCCAGAGGAATTCCGAGCCGGGCGCGAGTCCCGCTTTCAGGAGCGCCTTGTGGGCGGACGGGTCGCCGGTGGCCGCGTACGACGGGTAGGCGCGCAGGATGGCCGGCAGGTAGGTGAACAGGTTCGGGCCGTCCGCACGCCAGAGCGTGCCCTCCGCGTCGATGCCGCCGTCGTAGAGTTCGGGGTGGTTCTCCAACTGCCAGCGGACCAGGTAGCCGCCATTGGAGATGCCCGCCGCGAAAGTGCTGCGGGGAGCCTTTCCGTAGTGCCGGCGGGCGACCTTCTTGGCCGCACGGGTGAGCTGGGTCAGGCGCTGGTTCCATTCGGCGACGGCGTCGCCGGGACGGCGGCCGTCCTTGTAGAACTCCAGGCCGCTGTTGCCCTTGTCCGTGGCCGCGTAGGCGTAGCCCTTGCCGAGCGCCCAGTCGGAAATGGTGACGTCGTTGGCGTACTGGCGGCGGTTGCCGGGGGAGCCCGCGACGACGAGCCCGCCGTTCCAGCGATCGGGCAGGCGGATGACGAACTGCGCGTCGTGGTTCCAGCCGTTGTTGGTGTTGAAGGTCGAGGTGTCCGGGAAATACCCGTCCAGCTGGATTCCCGGGACGCCGGTCGGATTGCGCGTCCCGGCGGCGTGCAGGCCGGCGAAGTCGGCGGGGACGGTGTGCCCGGACGCGATCGTGCCGGCGGTCGTGAGGTCGTCCAGGCGGGCCGACACCTGCTTCTCCGCGCCCGGTACGGTGAGCCCGCGCTCCTGCGCGTGCGCCGGCGCGGCGAGGGCGGCCGTGACCGCGGCGGCGGCCGCGGCGGCGGTAAGGACGGTGCGGACGGGCATTCCGCCTCCTCGGGAAGGGACGTCGGGTCGCCCGCCATGGTGAGCGGTGCCCTGTGACCGCGACCACGTGGCCGGTCCACATATCGCGGAAGTCCGGCATGTGTCGATGGGGGTGACCTGGGCGTGATGTGGCTCACGGCCGTATCGGCGGGTCCGAATGTGGGGTGGGCTCACATGGTTCGCCCGGCGGGCGCGACCTAGCGTTCCCGGTCACGGCGACCCGGATGTGGTTCGGGTCACCTACGACGAGCGTGAGGAGGGCGCATGGGCGGTCCCGTCCCGGAGGCGCCGGTTCCGGAGGCCCCGGTTCGCGAGGCACCGGTTCTTCGAGCACGGGGGCTGGTGCGGGAGTTCCGCGGCTTCCGGGCCGTGGACGGCGTCGACCTCGACATCGGGGAGGGCACCGTGCACGCGCTGGTGGGCCCGAACGGCGCCGGCAAGACCACGCTGTTCAACCTGCTCACCGGCTTCCTGAAGCCGACGGCCGGCAGCGTCCGGCTGGGCCGCCACGAGCTGGCGGGCCGGAGCCCGGAGCGGATCGCGCGGCTGGGGCTCGCCAGGTCGTTCCAGATCACGAGCCTGTTCGCGGAGCTGACGCCGCGCCAGCACGTGGAGCTGGCGCTGGCCGGGCGGAGCGGTCTCGGCTGGCGCTTCTGGCGGTCGGACCGGGCGCTCGGGCGCTACTCGGGCCGCGCCGCCGAGCTGCTCGGCCAGGTCGGCCTCGGCGACCACGCGGACATCACCGCCGGCGCGCTGGCCTACGGCCGCAAGCGGGCCCTCGAACTGGCACTGGCCCTTGCGCTCGACCCCAAGGTCCTGCTGCTGGACGAGCCGACCGCCGGCATGGGCGTCGAGGACGTCGGCCGGACGATCGACCTCATCAAGAAGGTCCGCGCTGGGCGGACCGTCGTGCTGGTCGAGCACAACATGAGCGTCGTCTCCAGCCTCGCCGACCGCGTCACGGTGCTCCAGCACGGACAGGTCCTCGTCGAGGGCCCCTACGCCGAGATCCGCCACGACCCCCGCGTCGTCACCGCCTACCTCGGAGACTCCGATGCTGCGCATTGACGGGCTGTCCGCCTGGTACGGCGAGGCCCAGGCCCTCCGCGACGTGTCCCTGCACGTCGATGAAGGCGAGATCGTCACCCTGGTCGGCCGCAACGGCGCCGGCAAGACCACCCTGCTGCGCTCACTGATGGGCCTCCACAAGGGGACGTCCGGAACGATCCATTTCCTGGACGCGGACATCTCCGCCATGAGCTCCCACAAGCGCGCGCGGCGCGGCCTCGGCTACGTCCCCGACGACCGTGGCATCTTCGCCACGCTCTCGGTGGAGGAGAACCTGACGCTGCCGCCGCGCATGGGCCCGGATCCGTGGTCGCTGGACCGGGTGTACGAGACGTTCCCCCGCCTCAAGGAACGGCGCCGGTTTCCCGGGACGAAGCTGTCGGGCGGCGAGCAGCAGATGCTCGCCCTGGCCCGGGTGCTGCGGACCGGTGCCCGGCTGCTGCTGTGCGACGAGCCGACCGAGGGCCTGTCGCCGCTGATCGTCCAGCAGATCGGCGCGATCCTCCGCGAGGTCAAGGCGGCCGGGGTGACCGTCCTGCTCATCGAGCAGAACGTGCACTTCGCCGCCACCGTCGCCGACCGCCACCACCTGCTCGCCGAGGGCCGGATCGTCGAGTCCATGGACAACGACGAGGTCCGCGCCCGCGAGAGCGAACTCCTGCAGTACCTCGGAATCTAGGGAGAACCCCCATGAGAACTATCGGACGCACGGCCGCGATCGCGACCGCCGGAGCGCTGCTGGCCGCGTGCGGGGGCGGGCCGGGCGGCGGCGGAGGCAAGATCAGCGACGACAAGATCGTCCTGGCGGTGCTGACCGACCAGTCCGGCGTGTACGCCGACCTGTCGGGCAAGAACGCCGTCGAGGCGGTGAAGATGGCGGTCGCCGACTTCAAGGCCAAGTACGGCGACAAGGCGGTCACCAAGAACATCGAGGTGGTCTCCGCCGACCACCAGAACAAGCCGGAGATCGCCAACTCCAAGGCGCAGGAGCTCTACGACCGGCAGAAGGCCGACCTGATCGTGGACGTCCCGACGTCCTCGGCCGCGCTCGCCGTCGCCACCGTCGCGAAGAACAAGAAGAAGGTGTTCATCGACGTCGGCGGCGCGACCACCGAGCTCGAAGGCA
This sequence comes from Actinomadura bangladeshensis, assembly GCF_004348335.1. GTDB lineage: Bacteria > Actinomycetota > Actinomycetes > Streptosporangiales > Streptosporangiaceae > Spirillospora > Spirillospora bangladeshensis. The sequence goes on from NZ_SMJW01000209.1 coordinate 7,680, forward strand.
AGCAGTGCAACAAGTACACCTTCCACTACGGCTACAACAGCTACATGCTCGCCCACGGCACGGGCACCGAGGTCACCAAGGACGGCGCCAAGAACTGGTACATCGTCTACCCCGACTACGCGTTCGGGCAGGACATGCAGAAGACGTTCACGGCCGCCGTGAAGGGCGCCGGCGGGACGGTCGTGAAGAGCGACCCGACGCCGTTCCCCAACGACAACTTCTCCACGTTCCTGCTGAAGGCGCCCAACCTCAACCCCAAGCCGCAGGTGCTGGGCGCCATGCAGGCCGGCGGTGACCTCGTCAACCTGGTGAAGCAGTACAACGAGTACAAGCTGCGCGACAAGGGCGTCGGGCTGGCGGTCGGCCTCATGTTCCTGACCGACATCCACTCCCTCACCCCGGACGCGCTGGCGGGGACGTACTTCACCGACTTCTGGTACTGGAACGCCAACGCCGGAAACCGCGCGTGGGCCGACAAGTTCCAGGCCAAGACCAACACCCGGCCGACGGCCGTCCACGCGGGCGACTACTCCGCGGCGCTCCAGTACCTGGAGGCCGTGCAGCGCGCCGGCACCGACAAGTCCGACGATGTGGTGAAGCAGCTCGAAGGCCACAAGGTCAACGACGTCTTCACCTCCACCGGGACGATCCGGGCTGAGGACCACCTGCTCGTCCACGACGCCTACATCGCACAGGTGAAGCCGTCCAGCGAGGTCAAGGAGCCCTGGGACTACGAGAAGATCGTCAAGACGATCCCGGCGGCGGAGGCGTTCCAGCAGCCGGACGCGTCCTGCAACCTGTGAGGCGGGCCTGACGTGCTGCAACAGGCGTTCAACGGGCTGGTGGGCGGGGCGTTCTACGCCCTGCTCGCCCTCGGCCTGGCCGTCATCTTCGGGATGCTCGGCGTGGTCAACTTCGCGCACGGCGCGTTCTACATGCTCGGCGCCTTCGGGGCGTTCATCGCGCTCGACTCGCTGGGGCTGAACTTCTGGCTGGCGCTGCCGATCGTCCCCGTCGTGCTGGGCGTGGTGGGAGTCGTGCTGGAACGGCTGTTCATCCGCCGGCTGGCGCCGCTGGATCCGCTCTACAACTTCCTGTTCACCTTCGGGTTGGCGCTCATCCTGCAAGACCTGGTCAAGCGGAAGTACGGCGTGCAGTCGCAGCCGTACCCGCGCCCGTCCGCGCTGGGCGGGTCGGTCGACCTGGGCCTGTTCAGCTACCCCGCCTACCAGGTGTTCGTGCTGGTGGTGTCGGTGCTGGTCTGCGGGGGCGTGTGGGTGGTCCTGACCCGCACCCGCGTCGGGATGATCGTCCGGGCGGCGACCGAGAAGCCGGAACTGTCGCGGGCGCTCGGCATCGACGTCGGCCGGTGGGTGACCCCGGTGTTCGGCTTCGGCATCGCGCTGGCCGCGTTCGCCGGGGTGCTGGCCGCGCCGATGCGGGCCGTCAACCCGCTGATGGGCTCCGACCTCATCATCACCGTCTTCGCGGTCGTGGTGATCGGCGGGCTCGGGTCGGTGTTCGGCTCGGTCGCCGCCGGGTTCGCGGTCGGGCTGGTCTCGGCCCTCGGCAACTACTACGTCCCGTCCCTCTCGCAGACGCTCGTGTTCATCCTGATGGCCGCCGTGCTGCTGTGGCGGCCGGCCGGCCTGTTCGGACGCGAGGAGGCGCTGTGATGGAGGACAAGCCGTGATGGAGGAGAAGCCGTGATCCTGAGCAAGTTCGCCGGACGGCCGATCCTGCTGGCCGTCGGCCTGGTGGTGGCGCTGGTCCTGCCGTGGTTCATCTACCCGCCGGTCGCCCTGGACATCGTCTGCTGGGCGCTGTTCGCCGCCGCCGTCGACCTGCTGCTCGGCTTCACCGGGCTCCTGTCGTTCGGGCACGCGGCGTTCTGGGGAGGGTCCGCGTACGTCACCGGACTGATCGCGCTGCACTCCGGGCTGCCGTTCTTCGTGGCCGTCCTGGGCGGGGCGCTGTTCGCCGGCGCCCTCGCCGTCCCGATCGGGTTCCTGTCGGTGCGGCTGCGCGGCATCTACTTCGCGATGGTCACCCTGGCCTTCGCTCAGATGGTCTACTTCGTCGCCAACCAGTGGCGCGACGCGACCGGGGGAGAGAACGGTCTCCAGGGCATCCCCAGGGAGTTCTTCGGAGTCGACCTTTCCGACCCGTTCTTCTTCTACTACGCGGCCCTGCCTTTCGTCTTGGTGGGAATGCTCGCGGCCTGGCGCATCGTCCGTTCGCCGTTCGGACGGGTGCTGGTGTCCATCCGCGACAACCCGAACAGGGCGCGGGCGCTCGGATACAGCATCGACCGCTACAAGCTGCTCGCCTTCGTCCTGTCGGCGGCCTTGTCGGGACTGGCCGGCGGGCTGTTCACCGTCGGGCACGGCTTCGCGTCCCTGCAGGGCGTCTACTGGACGACCTCGGGCCAGGTCGTGATGATGGTCGTCCTCGGCGGCATCGGCACCCTGTGGGGCGGCGCGATCGGCGCGGCCCTGGTCGTGGAGCTGCACGACTACCTGGCGACGGCCGGGTTCGAGGAGACCGGGATCATCACCGGCGCGATCTTCATCATCGTCGTGCTGCTGTTCCGCCGCGGCGTCTGGGGCACGGCGCGCGACCTCATCGCCGCCCGGTCGTCCCGCGGCCGCCCGGCACCCGAGCCGGACGAGACGAAGGTGGGCGCCCCCGCCTGAGAACCACGGTGTGCGAAAAGCGGCGTGCCGCCCGCGATGCGCGGGCGGCACGCCGTGCCGTCGTGACGCCGTGCTTTCGTGACGCCGTGCTTTCGTGACGCCGTGCTTTCAGTGGGAGAGGTGGTTCAGGCGGAGCGCGAGCTGGAGTTCGAGGGCGCGTTCCGGGGTCTGCCAGTCATCGCCGAGCAGGCGGGCGATGCGGTCCAGGCGCTGGCTCACCGTGTTCACGTGGATGTGCAGGCGCTCCGCCGTCCGCGACAGGCTCCCGCTCGTCCCGAAGTACGCCTCAAGGGTCTGGACGAGGGACGTCCCGCGCCGCTCGTCGTAGTCGAGGACGGGACCGAGCGCGCTGGTGAGGAAGCCCGTCACGTCCCGGTCGTCCCCGATGAGCAGGCCGACGAAGCCGAGTTCGGCCGCGCCCGCGCCGTCGCCGCGGCGGCCGAGGGACAGCAGGGCGTCCGCGCAGCGCTGCGCCTCCCGGTGCGCGCCCGCGACCTCGGCGGCCCCGTGCACGGGACCGGCGGCGCCGACCGTCGCCGGCCCGCCCAGCGAGGCGCCCAGCTCCTTGGCGACCCGCCGCGCCGCGTCGCCGGGGCGGTCGCCCGGCAGGAACAGCACGATCTCCTCCGCGCGGTCGGCGGCGAGCCCGTGCTCCACGGCCGCGTAGGACGACGCCCAGAACGCGGCCCGCTGCCGGTGCTCGCGCGACTCGTACTTCGCGCACAGCACGACGTGCGGGGCGCTCAGGTCCACGTTCACGCGCCGGGCGCGGGCCGACAGCGCCTCCGCGCCCGTCCGGCGGCCGGAGAGCAGGTCGTCGAGCAGCTCGCCGCGCACCCGCCCCTCCGCCTCGGTGACGCTCCGCTGGAACAGCAGCAGCAGGGCGGTGACGAGCGCGGCCCGCTCCAGGATCCGCTGGTCGGCGTCGTCCACCTCGTCGGAGGTGCGCAGGACGAGCGTCCCGAGCATCTCGTCGCCGGTCGACACCGACGCGATCCACAGGTCGCCGCGCCGGATCGTCCTGCCCTGCGCGCGCGCAGAGTGCGCGGAGGCCGACACACCGGCCAGTTCGTCATCGCTCAGGCCCGATGACACGGCACCCGTCGTGGCCAGCTGCCGGCCGTCCGCGTCGAGCACGTGCAAGGTGCCGCCGAGCAGCTCCGTCACGATCGCGCCGACGTCTTCCACGCCGCCGCCCCGGACCACGACCGCCGTCATCCGGTCGTGCGCGCGCGCCGCCCGCTCTACGGCCGCGCTACGCGCCTTGACCTCCTCGCTGGCGGCGCTCAGCTCGTCCAGGGCGGTACGGGTCTCCTCCAAGAGGCGCGCGTTGTCGATGGCGATCGCGGCATGCGCGGCCAGCGAGCCCAGCAGCGCGACCTCTTCCTGGTCGAACGGGCGCTCGCTGCGGTTCGCGGCGGTCAGCACGCCGATGACGCGGCTGCCCAGCCGCATCGGCACGCCGAGGATGGCGACCAGGCCCTCTTCGGTGACCGCGTCGTCGATGTAGCCGCGGTGCTGGAACTGCCCGTCCCCGAGGTAGTGGTCGCTGTTGTAGGGCATGGCCGTCTGCGCGACCAGCCCGACGAGCCCGGTGCCCATCGGCAGCCGCAGCCGCCGGAACGCCGCCGACACCGACCCGTCCGTCACCCGCATGTAGGTGTCGCCGCGCTCGTCGTCGTTCAGCGTCAGGTAGGCGATGTCGGCGTTCAGCAGCCGCCGGGCGCGGCGGGTGATCGCCTCCAGCACCGCGTCGAGGTCGCGCAGCCCGGCGAGGTCGCCGGCGGTGTCGAACAGCGCCGCGAGCTCCGCCTCCCGCCGGGCGTGCCGCCGCATGATCATCCGGACCCGGAGCGCGGCCAGCTTGGCCGCCTCCAGCTCCTCCAGGACGGCGGGCGGCGCGCCGTCCGCCCGCGCCTGGACGAGGGGACCCTCGAACTCGACGGGGGAGGCCTCGCGGGCCAGCAGTTCGAGGAAGACGCCGCAGGACATACGGGCCATTCTCAATGGGCCGTCCAGCCGCCGTCGAGTGCGAGGGACGCGCCGGTCACCATGGACGCCGCCGGCGAGCACAGGTAGCCGACCAGTTCGGCGACCTCGTCCGGCTCGATCAGCCGCTTCACGGCCGCGTGGTCGAGCATCACCCGCTCGACGACCTCGCTCTCGGGCATGCCGTGCGCGCGCGCCTGGTCGGCTATCTGGCTCTCCACCAGCGGCGTCCGGACATAGGCCGGGTTCACGCAGTTGGACGTCACCCCGTGCGCGGCGCCTTCCAGCGCCACGACCTTGGACAGCCCCTCAAGCCCGTGCTTGGCCGTCACATAGGCCGACTTGTAGGGCGACGCGCGCAGCCCGTGCACGGACGAGATGTTGACGATCCGTCCCCAGCCCCGCTCGTACATGCCGGGAAGCGCGTCCCGGACCAGCCGGAACGGCGCCTCCACCATCAGCCGCAGGATCCGCGCGAACATCTCCGGCGGGAACTCGTGGACGGGCGCCACATGCTGAATGCCCGCGTTGTTGACCAGGATGTCGACGCCGGACGCCAGCCCGTCGAGCGCGCCCGTGTCGGACAGGTCGGCGAGCAGCGGGACGCCGCCGAACTCGGCCGCCGTCCGCTCCGCCGCCGCCCCGTCCAGGTCGGCCACCACCACCTCGGCGCCCGCCGCCGCCAGCCGCCGCGCGCAGGCCCGGCCGATGCCGCCCGCGCCGCCGGTGACCAGGGCGCGCCGCCCCGACAGATCCAGCGTCCCCGAAGTCCCCGCGCCCGGCCGGGGTGTCACGCTCGTCATGCGCTGAACCTACGGAGCGCGACCCCGCCCTCCCATGTGTCCCGGGCACACAATCCACCACCGGACGGTATGGGCGGCGGGGACCCGTGATTTCCGGCCGTCCCGGCGCACGGACCGGAACCGGTGGGGCTACCGTTGGCCTCGCACGGTCCCGCCCACCGCGAGGGGTATCGATGACCGACATCACGCACCGCTTCGTCCGGTCGGCGAGCGGCCTGCGCATGCACGTCGCCGAGGCCGGCGAGGGGCCGCTCGTCCTGCTGCTGCACGGCTTCCCCGAATGCTGGTACTCCTGGCGCCACCAGCTCACCGCGCTCGCCGAGGCCGGGTTCCACGCCGTCGCCCCCGACCAGCGCGGCTACGCCCGGACCGGAGGCCCGGCGGAGACCGACCAGTACACGATCCTGCACCTGGCCGGGGACGCGGTCGGGCTCATCGACGCCCTCGGCGCCGACCGAGCCGTCGTCGCCGGCCACGACTGGGGCGCGCCCGTCGCGTGGGCCGTGGCGCAGATGCGTCCCGACAAGGTGCGCGGCGTGATCGGAATGTCCGTCCCGCACCGCCCGCGCTCCAGCAGGCCGCCGGTGGAGTCGATGCGCCGCCTGTTCGGCGACGGCTTCTACATGGTGCGCTTCCAGCAGCCGGACGCCCCCGAGGCCGAACTCGCCCGCGACCGAGCCGCCACCTTCCGGCGCATGCTCTACGGCATGTCCGGCGACGGCCCCGCCCCGCCGCTGATCGCCCCCGAGGGCGGCGCGTTCCTCGACGCGCTGCCCGAGCCGGAGAAGCTGCCTGGCTGGCTCACCGACGCCGACATCGCCGCCTACGTCGAGGAGTACGCCGAGAGCGGCTTCACCGGCCCGATCAACTGGTACCGCAACCTGGACCGCAACTGGGAGCTGACCGCCGCCTGGCACCGCGCCCCCATCGGCTGTCTCTTAGACACAT
>NZ_SMJW01000020.1 GCF_004348335.1 Actinomadura bangladeshensis
TATGCGATCGTCGGAAGCGTCAGATGTGTATAAGAGACAGCCCGCGGCACCCAGCGCTACGCCGTACTCGCCCACACCGAACCACGCCCCAACGGCACCCTCCCGCACTACGCACCGGCCGAACCCAAGACCCGCTGGTTCCCCGTCCAGCCGATCCAGGACGCCGTGACCGGCGCCCTTGGGCATGATGCCGCGCCCCGCACACTCTCCTACGACGAACGGCTGTTCGCCTACCTGCCCTGGCCCGGCTACACCGCGGTCGACCGCACCGCCGCCTCCAGCACCACCCACTGGGACGACCGGCACACCGCACTCGCCTCGCTCGCCTCGATCCCGGACCCGGACGCCTTCGCAGCCGCAGCCGCCCACACCCCCTACGGCCCCATCGACCTATTCATCCTGCACGCCGGGCCAGGCACCTGGACATGGAACGACATCCACTTCCGCCCCACCCAATTCACCCCAGCACACTTCACCGTGCGCACGCTCCCGAACGACACCGTGATCGCCATCCGCCGCACTCGGTGACGTCCGCCCGATATCGGTCGCCGCTCGGCGAAGCGATCGCGCAGGGCGTCTATCCCCGCATCGACCGTGGTCGGCCTTCACTTCGGTCAGGGACGCTGATGCCCTTGCGGGGGAGGAAGAGGGCGATGTCCTCGAAGCCGGTCGTGCACCATGCGGAGCCGTCCGAGGCCACCGCCAGTGCCTCGATGCCGGGATGGGCGTCCGTCCAGGCGCGTGCGCTGCCACCCATGGCGAAGGCGGCGGTGGCGAGCGCGTCCACGTCGGTGAGGTGCCGTCCGACCAGGGTGATGGAGGCGAGGCCCGTGGCGGGGCGCCCGGTGCGGGGGTCGATGATGTGGGCGCCGCGTTCGGTGCTGCCGGAGGTGGCGACGGCGAGGTCGTGTCCGGCCACGGCGGTGATGAGCCGGTCGCGGTGACGCGGGTCGGTGACGCCGATGTGCCAGGGGTGTCCCGGGTGGGCCTCTCCGCGCGCCTGGACGTCGCCGCCGCCGTTCACGCAGTGGTCGCGTGCACCGGCGTCGTGCAGGATCGTGGACGCACGCTCGACCGCCCACCCCTTGACCAGGCCGCTGGGGTCGAGCCGTCCACCGGGCCGGCAGGTGAACGCCCCACCCGTGAGGTGCTCCAACTCATCGCAGCGGCGCAGGACGTCGGCGACGTCGGGATCGCATTCGCCGACCGTGAGGCGCCCCTGGGCGAGGCACGTTATCTGGCTGTCGGGCCGGTAGGGGGAGAAGACGCGGTCGACGTGGTGTAGCCAGGCGACGGCCCGTGCCAGCGCCTCGGTCACGGCGGGGGAGGGGCCCGTGCGGATGTCGAACGTGACCGCCGTCCCCATCACGTGCTCGACGTGGCGGATCGCCTCAGGCATGGGCGCGGTCCAACGCGCTTTGCAGGGACGTGATGTATCCCTCGCTGGTGTAGGTCGCGCCGGAAACGGCGTCGATGCGGGCGCTGCCGGCCGTGACGGCCTCCTGGGTGAGCCGGGGGAGCGCCATGGCGGCGATCTCCCGGTCGCGGCCGTTCTCCGAAGGGGCGCGCAGCACCCGGACGGCGGTGAGCCGGCCCTTCGACATGGTGATCTCGACCTGGACCGGCCCGTACCGGGTGTCGACGCTCTGCCCCCGGTAGGTCCCGTCCGCGGTGGCCGCCGTCACGCCTCCGCCCGGCGCGCGCGGTTCGGGGGCGACCGGGCGCGTCACCGAGATCGCCTGGTGGTGCGGTTTCAGCGACAGCAGCAGGATGACGCCCGCGATGGTCGTCCCCGTCGTGATCGTGGCTCGGCGCATGCTCGGCCTCTCAGAACTCGAACGACTCGGTGCGGATGTGGCGGCGCCGCACGCCGGCCTGGCGCAGGGCCCGCAGTGCGGCGGCGGTCATGCCGGGCGGCCCGCACAGGTAGACGTCCCGGTGCCGGACGTCGGGGACGACCGACCGCAGTGCCCGCCCGGTCAGCGGCAGCGAGTACCCGGACGGCTCGTCCACGAAGTAGTGCACCCGGGCGCCCCGCGCGGCGGCGACCGCGTCGAGTTCGCGGCGCAGGGCCAGGTCCTGCGGGCGGCGCGCGAGGTAGACGAGGGTGACGTCGCCGGGGAGCGTCTCGAACAGGGTCCGCAGCGGGGTGACGCCGACGCCGCCGGCGAGCAGCAGCGCCCGGTCGTGGCGGGGGCGCGTGCCGGTGAAGCCGCCGTAGGGGCCCTCCGCCCACACCCGCGTCCCGGGGCGGAGCCGGGCGAGGGCGCGGCTGTGGTCCCCGGTCTGCTTGACGGTGATCCGGAGCCGGTGCCCGCGCGGCGGCTCCGACAGCGAGTAGGGGTTGGCGGCCCACCACAGGCCGGGCGCGAGGAACCGCCAGCGGAAGAACTGCCCCGGCTCGGCGCGCAGTCCGCCCAGGTCGCGTCCGGTCATGTAGACGGAGACGACCCCGGGGGCCTCGGTGTGGACGGCGGCGACCCGCAGCCCGTGCCGGAACCCGCTGATGACCGGTGTGAGGAAGCGGAACCAGGCGAGGGTCACGGCGACCCCGATGTACAGCGTGTACCAGGCGGCCCGCGCCCAGGCGCTGCCGACGAACTGGGCGCCGTTGGCGAGCTGGTGCGAGAAGGCCAGGAAGATCGCCAGGTAGGTCGCGAAGTGCAGGTAGTGCCATGTCTCGTACGGCAGCCTGCGCCGCGCCGCCCGTGCCGAGGTGATCCCGACGCCCAGCAGCAGGACGAACCCGGCGGTCCCCTTGAGCATCTCGGGGTAGTCGAGGACCACGGACACCGTCTGGTGGACGACGTCCGTGCGGGACGTCACCGCGTAACCCCAGATGATCAGCAGGACGTGCGCCATGACGAGCCAGACGGTGTACCGGCCGCCCATCGCGTGCCAGCGCGCCAGCCGGTCGGTGCCGACGCCCCGTTCCAGCGCGGGCACCCGTGCCATCAGGGCGAGCAGGACGGCGCATCCGTAGCCCGCGAGGAGGCCGGTGACGCGCCCGGCCTCGGTCAGCCAGCCGTCCAGCCCGGCGACCGAGCCGGTGCTCCGCCACCACAGCGCCAGCACCAGCGCCGCTCCCGCGTAGATCAGGAGCTGCGGCCACGAGGACGGGACGCGCCACGCCGGACGCGGCGGCCGGGTGACGGGCCGCGGGATGTCGGGTCTGGTCACGGTCATGCCGGCCACCCTGCCAACGCAATCTCTGCGTTCCCTCTGACACCGTGGGGAAGACGCCCCTTCAGAGCCGTTTCAGAGGAAACTCAGAGGTGGGAAAGGGAAGCTGGCCGCACTATGACGAGTGAATCCGGGGCCGCGAGCCTGCGGCGGACCGACGGCACGCCCGTCCGGGTCCTGGTCGTCGACGACGAGCCGGATCTGGCCGAGGTGCTCTCGCGCGTGCTGGCCTCCGAGGGCTGGGCGGTCCGCACCGCCGCCGACGGCGCCGGGGCGGTCGCCGCCGCCCGCGACTTCCGTCCGGATGCGGTGGTGCTGGACGTGATGCTTCCCGACATCGACGGCCTGCAGGTGCTGCGCCGGCTCCGCGCCGAGGCGCCGGAGGTGTGCGTGCTGTTCCTGACCGCGCGCGACGCCGTCGAGGACCGCATCGCCGGGATCACCGCGGGCGGCGACGACTACGTGACCAAGCCGTTCAGCCTGGAGGAGGTCCTGGCCCGGCTGCGCGGGCTGCTGCGCCGGGCCGGTTTGACCCGGCAGGCGGAGTCCGCGCGGCTGCTCACCGTCGGCGGCCTCGCCATGGACGAGGACGCCCGCGAGGTGACCCGCGACGGGCGGCTCGTCGAGCTGACCCCGACCGAGTTCGAGCTGCTGCGGTTCCTGATGCGCAACCCGCGCCGGGTGCTGTCCAAGGCGCAGATCCTCGACCGCGTCTGGGACTACGACTTCGGCGGCCAGGCCCACGTCGTCGAGCTGTACATCAGCTACCTGCGCAAGAAGATCGACGCGGGTCGGGCGCCGATGATCCACACCGTGCGCGGTGTCGGGTACGTCCTGAAACCGGAGGCTTCGTGAGGGCTCCGCGCACGCTGCGGGCCCGGCTCACCGCCGGGCTGGTCGTCCTGCTCGCGCTGAGCTGCCTCGCCGTCGGGACCGCCACCGCGGTGGCGCTCGACGGGTTCCTCGTCGGGCGGCTGGACGAGCAGCTGACCGCGTCCGGCGGCAGGTTCCCGGCGAGCCTGGAGCATGAGCGCCACCGGGACGCCGACAACGGCCCGGACACCCGCGGACAGGCGCCGGGAACCTTCGGCGCCCGGCTGTTCGGGGGCTCGGTGGCGCAGGCCGTGATCGTCCGCGGCGACGACGTCGAACCCGTTCCGCTCACCGCCGCCGACCGGCGCGGACTGGCCGCCGTCCCGCCCGACGGACGCGGCCGGTCGCTGTCGCTGTCGGCGCTGGAGGAGTACCGGATGGCGGCGGTGCGCGGCGACGACGGCGACGTGCTGGTCACCGGGCTGCCGCTGCATCCGGTCGAGGAGACCGTGCATCGCCTGATCCTGGTGGAGGCCGTCCTCTTCGCGGCCGTGCTCGCCGCCGCCGGGATCGCGGCGGCGGCCTGGGTGCGGCTGGCGCTGCGCCCGCTGCGCCGGGTCGCGGCCACCGCGTCCCGGGTCACTGAACTGCCACTGGCCAGCGGGGAGGTGGCGATGCCGGAGCGGGTCCCCGACGCCGACCCCCGCAGCGAGGTCGGCCAGGTAGGTGCGGCGCTGAACCTGATGCTCGGCCACGTCGAGAACGCGCTGGCCCGCCGCCATGCAAGCGAGGAGCGGCTGCGCCGGTTCGCCGCCGACGCCAGCCACGAGCTGCGCACGCCCGTCGCCGCCATCCGGGGCCACGCCGAACTCGCCCTGCGCACGTCCGAGCCCGTCCCGGCGGAGGTGCGGCACGCGCTCGGACGCATCGAGGCCGAGTCGGTGCGCATGTCCGAACTGGTCGACGACCTGCTGCTCCTCGCCCGCCTGGACGCCGGCCGCCCCCTGGACACCCGCCCGGTCGACCTGACCCGGCTCGTCCTGGACGCCACCGCCGACGCCCGCGCCGCAGGACCCGGTCACCGCTGGGAGCTGGTGCTCCCCGAGGAGCCGGTGACGGTCACCGGCGACGACCGGCGCCTTCACCAGCTGATCGCGAACCTGCTCGCCAACGCCCGCACCCACACGCCGCCCGGTACCCACGTCACCGTCCGGCTCGCCGCTCGCGGCGACGGCGCCGTCCTGGAGGTCGAGGACGACGGCCCCGGCATCCCGCCCGGGCGGCAGGACGAGATCTTCGACCGGTTCGTCCGCGCCGACCACGGCCGCTCCCGCGCCGCGGGCGGCACGGGCCTCGGGCTGGCGATCGTCCAGGCGGTGGCCGCCGCGCACGGCGGACGCGCCGAACTCGTCGGCGCCGACCGCACGATCTTCCGCGTGACGCTCCCGGCCTCAGGCCGGTGAGGCGCGCGAACCGAGGACCTTGGTCCCTGCCGGTAGCGGGGCCGGAGAGGTGGAATGGAGTCGGGCGGGAGAAGCCCAGGAAAGGGATGGAGAAGCGGGAGACCGCGCACCGTCCAGCTCGAAACGCTGCCTAAGCGGCGGAGGACTTCTCCCGCCTTCTGCATGGCCCCGCGGTCAGGTGAGGTGAGCGTCGAGTTCGGCCCGGCCGGGGAGCAGGCCTTCGGCGCCGCGTTCGGCCGGCTGCCCGAGCGGTTCGGCGGTGATCTGGAGGGCATGCTCGTCCAGGCCATGGCGGAGCAGGGCGTCGAGGTGCTGCGGCGCCGTCCAGGACGAGGTGTTCGGGGCAGTGGTGGTGATGTTCGGAGTCGGGAGCGTCGACGTGCTCGGCCATTCGGCCCGCCCGGCCGGGGCCGCGGCCGCCGATGCCCGCGCCCGCCTCCTACCCCGCCGCAGGTGGAACGCCCACCTGCGCCGACTCCGCTGAGCCATGCCCGCCAAACGGCATCACGCGGGAACCGCGACCGGCCCGGCCGAGCCGAGTGCCGATCCGCGGGAGCCGCTGCCGCTGCTGCGCAAGGAACTGGGCACCGGCGACCGGGGCCTGTCCGCGCGCGAGGCGGCCCGGCGGCTCGCGGTGTACGGGCCCAACCAGGTGCGGCGGCGGGAGAAGCGGTCGCTGGTGCGGCTGCTGTCGGGTCAGCTGGCTCATCCGCTGGCCCTGCTGCTGTGGGGCGCCGGAGCGCTGGCGTTCATCGCCGGGATGGGGGTGCTGGGCTGGGCGATCCTCGCGGTCATCCTGATCAACGCCGTCTTCGCGTTGCTGCAGGAGCACCAGGCCGAACGCGCGGTGGAGGCGCTGGCGGCCTACCTGCCCGAGCAGGCCCACGTCATCCGGGACGGGCGGCGGCAGGCCGTCGAGGCGGCCGGGCTGGTGCCGGGCGATCTGATCGTGCTGGCCGAGGGCGACAAGGTCCCGGCCGACGCCCGGTTGACCGATGGGGCGGTGGAGGCCGACCTGTCGATGCTGACCGGCGAGTCGGCGCCGGTGGAGCGGGTCGCGGCCGCCGCGGAGGAGGGCGCGCCGCTGCTGCGCGAACCCAACCTGGTGTTCTCCGGGACGACCTGTACCGGCGGCGAGGCGCAGGCGATCGTGTTCGCGACCGGCGGGCACACCGAACTGGGGCGCATCGCCGCGCTCAGCCAGCGCGCGCCGCGCCGCGACAGCCCGCTGGAGGTCCAGGTCAAGAAGGTGGCCTGGCTGATCGCGGCGGTCGCGGTCGGCATGGGCGTCGTCTTCCTGCTGATCGGCGCGCTCGTCGGGCTGCCGCTGAGGGACGCGCTGATGTTCGCGATCGGGCTGCTGGTCGCCAACGTCCCCGAGGGCCTCCTGCCGACCATCACCCTGGCGCTGGCGGTCGGCGTGCGCGTCCTGGCGAGGCAGGGCGCCGTCGTCAAGCGGCTCAGCGCGGTCGAGACGCTCGGCTCCACCAATGTCATCTGCACCGACAAGACCGGCACCCTCACCCAGAACCGCATGCGCCTCCAGGCCCACTGGACCCCGGAGACCGGGACCGTCACCGGCGCGGCCCCGCCCGCCGAACTCGCGCAGGCGATGACCGAGTGCACGACGGTCTCCGCTGCCGAGAACGGCGACCTGCAGGGTGATCCGACCGAGATCGCCCTGGTCGAGGGAGCCGGGCCCGATGCGGCCGCGCGGCTGGCCGCCCGGGACGAGCGGCACCGCGCGATCTTCCGGTTCGACGCGCGGCTGCGGCTGATGTCCACGGTCGGGCAGCGCGGCGACCATCTCACCGTCTACGTCAAGGGCGCACCCGAAGCCGTCCTCGCCCGGACCACCGGCGCCGGCCGCGCTGCGGTCATGGCCGTCGTGGACGACCTCGCGCGCCGGGGACTGCGGGTCCTGGCGGTGGCCGTCCGGGATCTCCCGGCCGGCGCCGGGGTGCCCGAGCGCCGGGAGGAGGCCGAGACCGGGCTCCGCCTCCTCGGACTGGTCGGGCTCTACGATCCGCCGCGCCCGCAGGTCGCGGACGCGGTGCGCCGCTGCCACGACGCGGGGCTGCGCGTCCACATCGTCACCGGCGACAACGGCGCAACGGCGGCCGCCGTCGCCGCGGAAGTGGGCATCGGCGTCCCCCGGCTCCAGGTGGTCGCCGAGTCCGAGCAGGTCCACGACCATGAGCTGGACGAGCTGCTGACCGGCGATGCCGAGATCGTCTTCGCCCGCTCGTCCCCGGAGACCAAGCTGAAGGTCGCCGACGCGCTGCGCGCTCACGGCCAGGTCGTGGCGATGACCGGGGACGGCGCCAACGACGCGCCGGCTCTGCACCAGGCCCACATCGGCGTGGCGATGGGACGTTCGGGCACCGATGTGGCCCGCGAGGCGTCCACCATGGTGCTGACCGACGACAACTTCGCCACCATCGTCAGCGCGATCGAATCCGGACGCCGCGTCTACGACAACGTCCGCAAGTTCATCCTGTACATCTTCGCCCACGCCGTCCCGGAGATCGTCCCGTTCCTGGTGTTCGCGCTCAGCGGCGGCCTGGTCCCCCTCCCGCTCACCGTGCTGCAGATCCTCGCGATCGACCTGGGGACCGAGACGCTGCCCGCGCTCGCGCTCGGCCGCGAGCCCGCCGAGCCCGGCATCATGAACCGCCCGCCGCGCCGCTCCTCCCAGGGCGTCATCTCCCGCGACATGTTGATCCGCGCCTGGGGCTACCTCGGCCTGGTCTCCGCCGTCCTGGTCATGCTCGTGTTCTTCTACGTCCTGTGGCGTGCCGGCTGGCACCCCGGCGACCCCACCGGAAAGGGCGCCGCCCTGCACCACGCCTACCTGACCGCCACCACCGCGACGTTCGCGGGCCTGGTCACCTGCCAGATCGGCACTGCCATGGCCGCCCGCACCGACCACGCCTCGCTCCGCGAGGTGGGCCTCACCACGAACCCGCTGCTACTGGCGGGCATAGCCTTCGAACTGCTGTTCGCCGCCGCCCTGATCTACCTCCCCCCATTGCAGCACCTGTTCGGCACCGCCGCCCTGCCCTGGGACGTCCTGGCCATCATCGCCGTGTTCCCGCTCATCGTCTGGGGCACCGACGAACTCCGCCGATGGAACCGTCGCCATCGAGGTCATCAGGCTGCCGAGCCGGCCGAGCGCGCCCGATCGGCGGCCGGGTAGGCCGGCGCAGTCAGGGATGGTGATCATCATTGTCGCGGCGGGTGTCGCTCTCCTGCTCAGGGCCCTCCACCCCGGCGCCCGCGGTGCTGGGCGGCACTGCGACTCCGGTGGCGGGTTCCGGCGCGGGTGCCGACCCGCCGGACGCCAGTTCGTCCGCGATCCTCGCCGCCCAGGCGTCGATCGACGGCCAGTCGCGGTAGTCGCCGTACCGGATCCCGAGCAGCCCGCAGATCAGGCGCCCGGCGAGAGGGATGTGCTCGCGCCGGAAGGCCCCGGAGAAGAGCCGGTGTTCGCGGGCGTCGAGCGTCCGGTGCAGGTCGTCTGCCAGCAGGGCCTCCTCCTTGGGGCCGTAGCCGCGCCACGGGCCGCGCAGCGCGGCGGGCATCCCGACGCTGAACAGCCACACCGGCCGCTCGGCGAGGACGGCGCGCTCCCGCCGCAGGAAGCCGGTCGCCTCGGCCAGCCAGGCTCGGCTGTGGACGGCGCTGCCGAGCACGAACGCCCTGTAGGCGCCGGCGTCGCCCACACCGCTCATGGCGGAGACTTCGACCCGCTCACCGTGTTCGGTCAGTACCGCCGCGATCCGTTCGGCGATGCTGCGCGTGGACCCGTGCGCGCTTGCGTATGCCACCAGGACCGTCATGTCCTCACCTCCAGCCCGCGTTGTGCGGACTCCCGGGGCCGTGGCCCCTCGTCAGGCGAAGCCGACGGCGTCCTTTCAGCCGACGGCGGCCGCGACGGGGCGCACGAACCGCTTGTCGAGTCGAGTGATGCGCAGGATCCGCGCCATCTGCGGCCGGACGCCGGTCAGCGTGGCATGGACGCCCATGACCGCTCCTTTCGTGAACCCCGCCAGTGGCACCAGGTTCCGTTGTCGCCCACTGCGCCGCCAGGGACCAACGTCCCGATGACATCCGGGCTGAAGACGGCCGGTCTGTGATCGGGTCCGCGGCGGCCCGTCGGCAGGTGCCGAAGGACGGGCGGTGACGGGACCTTTGGCCGCTGCCGAACGCCGATCACTTCTCTAGCTTCGGGAGCGGGATCGTGAGGAGGTGCGCCGTGGTCGCGTCGGCGATACGGACCGAGGGCCTGACCAAGCGTTTCGGGCCGGTGGTCGCGGTGGACGGGCTCGACCTGAGGGTCGCCCGCGGGGAGATCTTCGGATTCCTGGGGCCGAACGGTGCCGGGAAATCGACGACGATCCGGTTGCTGCTCGGCCTCGTCCGGCCGACGTCCGGCAGGGCGTGGCTCATGGACGTTCCGGTCGGGGACGTCGAGCGCGCTCACCGGCACGTCGGCTACGTCGCCGGGGACGTGGCGCTCTGGCCGCAGCTGACCGGGATGGAGACGCTCACCTATCTCGGGAACCTGCACGGCCAGGTGGACGTGCCGTTCCGGGACGAGCTCGTCGAGCGGCTGCGGTTCGACCCGGGCATGCGGGCCCGCTCCTACTCCAAGGGGAACCGGCAGAAGCTCGCGCTGATCGCGGCGCTGATGACCCGGCCGGACGTGCTCCTGCTGGACGAGCCGACGTCCGGTCTGGACCCGCTCATGGAGGCCGAGTTCCAGGCCCTGGTCCGGGAGGCGGCCGGCCGGGGGCAGACCGTCTTCCTGTCCTCCCACATCCTGGACCAGGTCCAGGACGTCTGCCACCGGGTGGCGATCCTGCGCGAGGGGCGGCTGGCCGAGGTCGCCGCGCTGGAGGACCTGCGCGGCCTCGGCGGGACGGTGCTGGAGGCGATCGTCGACGGACCCGTCCCCGACCTCGCCGGCGTCCCCGGCGTGACCGGGGTGGAGCCCATCGACGGCGGCGTGCGGGTGTCGGTCAGCGGACCGCCCTCGGCGGTGCTGTCCCGGCTGAGCGCGTTGCCGCTGGTCCGGCTGCGCAGCCACGAGCCGACCCTGGAAGAGATCTTCCTGAGCTACTACGAGGCGGCGGAACGATGAGCAGGGCCGTTCCGGTGCGCCAGGCCGCCGTCCGCCCCGGCCTGGAACGCGGGCACTCGGCGTCGCTGCGGGTCGCGTGGCTGACCGTCCGCCTGATCCGGCGCGGCGTCGGCTGGCTCGTGCCGGTCGTCGCGTTCTATGTCGCGGTCGAGGTCTTCTCCTACGAGCAGACCTATCCCGATGCGGCCTCCCGGCAGAAGCTGGCGTCGCTCTCGGATGATCCCGCGATGCGGATGCTGCAGGGCATCCCGCACGCGGTCGACACACCGGGCGGATTCGTCGCCTGGGACGCGGGCTGGATGCTGGCGGCGGTCACCGGCATCTGGGCGCTGCTCGTCGCGGGGCGGCTGCTGCGCGGCGAGGAGGAGTCCGGCCGCGGCGAGCTCGTCCTGGCCGGGCCGATCCGTCCGGCCCGAGTCGTCCTGGTGCAGGAGGCGGTGATCGCCGGTGCGGCGCTTGCGGCCGGCGCGTCCGCCGCCGTCATGCTGGCGCTGATGGGCGCGGGCGCGGAGGGTTCGGCGGTGTTCGGTCTCGGGCTCGCCGGGTTCGCCGCGACCTTCGCGGGCGTCGCGGCCGTGCTCGCCCAGCTCTTCCAGGTACGGCGGCGCGTGACCGCCGCCTCGGCCGCGGTCTTCGGACTGTCCTTCCTGCTGCGGATGGCCGCCAACAGCGCCGACTCGCGAGGCTGGCTGCGCTGGTTCACGCCCTTCGGCTGGCTCGACGAACTGCACGCCTACCGCGATCCCGGCCGGCCGGCGCTCGCCGTCCTGCTGGCGGCTCCCGTCCTCCTGGCGTTCGCCGCCGTCGCGTTGCGGACCCGGCGCGACACCGCCGGTGCGTTGATCACCGAGCCGGACCGCGCCCGAGCCCGGCTGCGGCTGCTCGGCGGCCCGGCGGCCTTCGCCTGGCGCGGCACCCGCGGCATGCTGGCCGGCTGGCTGCTCGGCATCGCCGGGTACGCGTTCGTCGCCGGCGCGCTGATCGTCACCGCCCTCGACTTCATGGCCGACGACCCGAACTACCGGCGCGTTCTGGAGACGATCGGGTGGGACGCCGCGGACGTTGCCGAGGGGTTCGCCGGGATCATGGGGATCCTCATCGGCCTGCTCATCGCCCTGTACGCCTGCTGGCGGGTCGGCGCGGCCCGCGCCGAGGAGGCCGCCGGACGGCTGGACCACGTCCTCGCGCGTCCCGTCGGCCGTCGCCGGTGGCTCGGCGGCCATGTCGTCCTGGCCCTGGCTTCGGCGCTGTTGCTGGCGCTGGCCGCGGCGGCCGCGATGTGGGCCGGCGGCGCCGCCACGGGCGCCGGAATAGGGTTCGCCGACATGCTCGCCGCCAACCTCAACCCGCTGCCGGTCGCCGTCCTGGCCACGGGCTTCGCGGTGCTTCTGTTCGGGGTCAGGCCCCGGCTGACCGTCCCCGGCTCGGCCGCGGCGGTCGTCATCGCCTACCTGGTCGAGATGATCGGCCCCGCACTGGACTGGCCGGACGCGGTGCTGGACGCCTCCCCGTTCCACCACCTCGCCGGCGTCCCGGCGGAACCGTTCGAGCCCGTCGCCGCCGCCGTCATGATCGCGGTCGGCGCGCTGCTCACCGCAGTCGGCATGCTGCGCTTCGAGCGCCGGGACCTCACCGGCGACTGAACGTGCGGAACGCCAGGGCGGCGGGCGGGATCGGGAGCCAGAAGCTGAGGATCCGGTAGACCAGCACGGTCAGGACGGCTTCCGTGGGCCCCGTCCCCAGGGTGACCAGGGCGAGGACGAGCACGGGTTCGACGAGTCCGAGCCCGCCCGGGAGGGGACCGAGGAGACGCAGCGGAACCAGCAGGAGGTAGACCGCGGCCAGAGCGGCGGGGGAGAGCGGCACGTCCATGGCGTGGCCCACGGCCAGGAACGCCAGTACGGAGCAGCTGGTCACCGCGGTGTTGCCGGCCAGGAGCGCGATCAGGCGCCGGGGCCGGCGCATCCGCCCGGGCAGGCCCGCCGCGGCCGCCCTCAGCTGCAGCACGAGCTCCGCCCGGCGGCGCCACAGCTGCGCCGTCCCCAGAGCGGCGACGGCCGAGACGAGCAGGACCAGCGGCAGGGACCAGGTCGGTGCACGGAGCGTCTCCCGCCCCTGCACCGCGGCGGAGGCCAGTGCGAGGGCCAAGGCGACCAGGTGGACGAACGCGCCCGTCAACCGGGTGAGCGCGACCGTCGCGACGGCTTCGTACGGCCCGGCTCCATGGTCGCGGAGGTAGGTACCGAGGACGGCGGCGCCGCCCCGGCCGGTCGGGTGCTGGCGGGACGCGTAGGACGCGGCGACCTGCCGCACGCAGGTGCGCCCGAAGGCGAGGTCGCGCGTGGAGGCCCCCATCAGGGAGAGCGCGCCCGCCGCATAGGAGGCCGCCACCAGCAGCAGGGCGACGAAGAGCCAGCGCACGCCGGCGTCCGCGAGGACGGCCGCGGGGGAGCGCAGGCCCGCGATGCCGATGAGGGCGTGGTAGGTCGCGTAGCCTGCGAGGACGAGCAGCAGCAGGAACCACGGCCGGGACGGGATCCGCGACAGCGGGCGAGGGGCGGCACGGGTCGCCCCCGCACGGGTCGCCGCGGTGCGCAACTCGTCCAGGAGCCCGGGGGTGTCCCGCAGTTCCATCCGGGTGGATCGTGCCAGCGCCAGCGGCTGGAGGTAGGGGGCGGCGGCCTCGACGGCGGATGCTCCGAGCACGTCCACGGCCGCTTGGACCGACCGCCGCGGGTCGGTCAGGAGTGCCGTGGAGACCAGGAGTTCGGCCACGTCCTGGGCCAGCCGCCCGTCGCCGGCGGCGTCCTCGGCGAAGCCGAAGTCGACGAGCACCGGGTCACCGCCGGTGTCGATGAGCACGTTCGCCAGGCGCAGATCGCGGTGCGCGATCCGTGCCTTGCGGAGCTTGGCGACCTCACCCCACAGGCGGCGGAGGGAGGTGTCGTCCAGCGAGGTCGGCGGCCGGCCGCCGGTGTCGACGGTCTCCTCGGCGAGGATCCACGTGCCCGCTCCGGCGGGCGCCACACCGAGGACGGCGGGCACGCGCGCACCTGCGGACGCCGCGCGCATCAGCATGTACGCCTCATGCTCCACCTGGCGTTTGGGGCTCGCCATCGGCGTCTCGTCCTCGACCTCGCGGTAGAGGAGGAATCGGGCCGCCTTGAACAGCAGGTCGGCGTCGCGTTGATCGCGGCCGAGCGCCTTGACGAAGGCCGTGCGCCCGTCGGGGGAGCGGGCGGTGAAGGGGACCGAGCCGCGGGCGTCGGCCTTCACCGGCTCGACGAGGGAACCCGCCAGGCCGCAGCGGGCGAGGCCGGCGGCGACCTGCGCCGGCGTCGGGACGTGGTCGGGCGTGCCGCGCGCGAGGTGCACGGCGCCGCCCACCGCCCAGCCGAGGGCCGCCCCGGCGACGACGTCGAGCGGGAAGTGGGCGCCCACGTAGACGCGGGCCAGCGGGACGGCGACGGCGACCGCCCACAGGACCCACCGGACGGGGCGGCGGACGTGCGCGGCGGCCACGGTGGCGAGGGCGGCGGCCACGGCCGCGTGGCCGGAGACGAAGCCGAGCCCGCCCTCGTGCGCCCCCCGCAGCACGACCTCCGACAGCAGTGCGCCGGGGCGTCCGCGGTCGGCGGCGTCCTTGACCAGCTTGGCGAGCAGCCAGGCCAGGGAGCCGGCGAGGGCCAGGTCGACGGCGAGCCGGACCCGGCGCACGCCGAGGGCCGCCGCCGCCGTCACCCCGACGGCGCCGAGCGCACCCGTCTGCATCACGACGTCGACCGGCCAGAACAACCAGCCGGGCAGATCGTTGACGAGCCGGAAGACGCCGGCCTCGGGGCGCAGCAGGAACCCGTCGGCGGCGAAGACGGCAAGGGAGAGGCAGACCGCGAGCCCCGCGGCGAGACGTATCACGTCACCGGGGTGCCGCGCGGTGGCGGGCGCGTCCGGCGGGAACGGCCCGGGGACAGCGAACGCCCGGCGGAGCCGTGGCCTTCGCCCGCCGGCCGCGGGCCGTGCGGGCGCCGCCGGGCCGAGGGCGCGCAGAGCGGCGGCCGCCGCTCGGTCGCGGGTCGTGACCGCGGAGGTCATCGCGACCAGTCTGGCCGCGTCCTCGTCGAGCAATGCCGGCGCCGTGTCGGTCTCCGCCCGTCCCCAGCCGACGATCCAGGGGCGTCCGCGCGCATCGATCAGGACGTTGTCGGGCAGGAGGTCGCGGTGGGCGATGCGGTCGTGCCGCAGGGCCGCGCACTGCCGCCACAGGTCGTCCAGTGCCTCCTGCGCGAGCCCTTCGGCCGTGCCGAGCGGATGCGCGTCGATGTGGTCCATGATCAGCGCCCAGCTGCCCGGACCGGCCTCCGCCACGAACCGGACGGACGGTACCCGCGCGCCGGCCCGGCGGGCGCGCATGAGCAGGTACCCCTCGTGCTCGGCCAGGTGCTTGGCGGTGGCGAACGGAGGCTCGCCCGGCCTGCGCCGCCACAGCCGGCCGAGCCGGTGCAGGACGTCGGCGTCGCGCTGGTCGCGCCCGACGACCTTCACGAAGAGCCGTCCGGCGGATGTCGCCGCGGTGTACGGGACGGCGTGCCGCAGGTCGCCGGACACCGTGCGCACCTCCGTGACCGTGAGCCCATGGCGCGTGAGCGTCTCGCGTATCGCCGCGAGCCGGGGACGGTGCGCGGGCGTTCCGATGAGCAGGAGTGCCGCCGCGCCCACGGCCCAGCCCATGGCTGCGCCGCCGAGCACGTCCACGGGGAAGTGCGCCCCCACGTACATCCTGGCCGCGCCGACGGCGGCGACCACCGCCCAGAGGACCCGCCGGTATGGACGAGGGAGGTAGGCGCCCGCCACCGTCACCAGCGCCGCGGCGACGGCGGTGTGACCGGCGACGAAGCCCGTACCGAACGCCGTGGCATCGGATCGGAGGGCGACGTCGTCCAGCAGTGCGGCGGGACGAGGGCGTCCGGAGACGTCCTTGACGACCTTGGCCAGCACCCATGCGAGCGTTCCGCCCATGGCGAGCGTGATGGCGAGCCGGAACCGGCGGACAGCCGCGGCGCCCGAAGCCGCGACTGCGACCGCGCCGACCCAGCCGGCCTGCATCAACAGCCACATCGGCAACTGAACGGCGTCCGGAAGGTCGTTGACAAGCCGGAAAAGGTCGGCGTCCCAGCCGGGCACGCCCCGGCTCACCGCGACCAGCACCCCCAGTGCACCGAGGGCGAGCACCAGCCGCACCGCGTCCATCGGATGGCGGAACGCGGCCTCGTGCGACCGGGCGGAGGCCGCCGGGCGGCGCCACCGCCACCACGCCCACGCCGCGCCGCCCGCCGGAAGGTAGAGCAGGTAGGTGAAGAAGCGGAACAGCAGGACGCCGGCGGTGGCGGCGGGCAGGTCCGCGCCGGTGAGGTCGAGTCCGCCGATCAGCGCGAGTTCGAGGACGCCCGCGCCGCCGGGGGTGAGGGGGACGGCGGTGACCTGGCGGGCCACCGTGTAGACGGCGAAGGCCTCCAGCACCCCGACCCGGGACACGCCCGCCGCCTGCAGCGACACGTACAGCACCGCGAACACGCAGACGTGGTAGCCGACGGCGGACAGCGTCAGCGCCGGCCAGTGGGCGCGGATCAGCTCGCGGGCCTCGCCCTGGAACCGTCCGACGTCACGGGTGTAGTCGGCGATCCTGCGGTGCAGCAGCCGTGCGAGGGGCCGCGCGGCCCGGGAGAGGCCGGCCGCGATCGTGGAGGCCGCACGGTCGCTCCACAGCATGACGACGGTCACCGCGATCAGGACGGCGGCGAGCCCCAGCCCGGCGGCGCCCGCCCCGCGCACTCCGGGAGGGACGTCCGACGCCATGGCGAGCAGACCGAGCGCGAGCAGCGGCAGCGTCAGCCGCGCGGCGAGGTTCCAGATCCCCGTCACCAGTACCTGCAGCGCGATCGGGCCCGCCCGGAAACCGAGGTCCCGGGACATCGTGACGTTCAGTGCCGCGCCGGCCGCGCCCCCGCCCGGCAGGGCGTAGGACAGGCCGGTGGTCACGACATTGATGACGGACGCGGGCCCGAGCCGCAGCCCGGGTAGCGCCGCGCTGAGGCCGATGGCCGACAGCAGCACCGACAGCCCCGTGAACGCCGACAGCAGCATCAGGTCCAGGGCGCTCACGCGCGTCCGCAGGATGTCGGCGACCTTCTCCAGATCGACGAGGTCGGGCAGCACCTTGCCGAAGATCGCGGCGACGACGAGGAGGGGGAGGACGCGGCCGAACCAGATCCGGCCGCGTCCCCGTCTCGCCGCATGGTCCCCGGCGGCCTGCGGGCGGGCGGATCCGCCCTCGGCGGTCTGGACGCCCACCGTCAGGGGATGAGCGCGTCGAGGGTGGTGAAGGAGTAGCCGGCGTCGCGGAGCCCCTTGATGATCGCGGGGAGCGCGTCGGCGTCCAGCGTGGTGCCGTCGTCGGGGTTGGCGCCCACGTGCATCAGCACGATCATCCCCGGGGTCTTGGCGGCCAGGACGCGGGTGGCGACCTTGTCGGCGGTCTGCCCGCCGGAGGTGCCCTGCCAGCCGAGCGAGTCGACCGTCCACCCGACCGGGACGTAGCCCAGGCCGTTCAGCAGCGTCACATCCGAGGCGGTGTAGGCGCCGTAGGGGAAGCGGAACAGCGGCACCGCCTGCGCGCCATTGGTGTTGAAGATCGCGGTGCGCGCGGCGGTGACCTGCGTCTTCGCCGTCGCGTCGCTGATCTTGGTGAAGTCGGGGTGGGTGTCGCTGTGGTCGCCGATCCGGAACCCCGACCCGGCCAGCAGGTTGCTGTAGACCGGGAAGCCGCGTGCGAAGTCGCCGACCAGGAAGAACGTCGCCGGGACGTTCTCGCGCTGCAGGGTCGCCCGGATCGAGGAGACTCCGGAGGCGTCCCACGCCGAGTCGAACGTCAGCGCGGCGACCTTGGACGTGGTGGAGATCTTGGTGACGTTCTTGCCGCGCAGCGCGGACGGCACGCCGGGCGGCGGCCCGGGAACCCACGCCTGCACATCGGTCGTCCAGGTGGTGCCGGTGATGGTGCGGCTCCAGAACGCCCCGTCCCGGCCGCGTCCGACCGACACGGTCCTGCCGCCGGCGAAGGCGGCGCCGGGCCCGTCGACGTACAGGCCGCCCATGATCTGCCAGTCGCCCCACGACCCGGCGTAGGCGCGGACGCGCAGCCGGTGGGTGCCGGCGTTGCGGACGAACACCCAGACCTTCCCGGTCGCGGTGTCGGCGGCGATGCCGGGGGTGCTGTAGGTGCTCTCGCCGAGCGACGCCCAGTCCGACCAGGCGGTGCCGGTACGGGTCCGGGTCCAGACGGCGTGGTCGCGGCCGGTGACCACGACGCGGACGGTATCGGTGCCGGTCACGGCGACGGCGGGCGCGGAGTCCGCCGTCATGTCCAGGGCGGTCCAGGCGCTCCAGCCGGTACCGGGGGTGTAGGTCCTGGTCTGTAGCTTGTCGGTGGCGTCGCGGACGAACACCTCGACGCGCCCGTCCGGGTGCCCCGCGGCGGCGGGCGAGGTGCTGATGAGCAGGTCGTCGACCTTCGCCCAGGGCTGCCAGGTGCCGTCGACGCGGATGCGCTCCCACAGCCTGCCGTCGACGCCGCGCCCGTACACGTGGGGGTCGCCTCCGGCGAAGGCGACGGCGGCGCCGCCGATCAGGTGTCCGGCCAGGTTGAGCGGCGCGGACCAGGCCCCGTCGACGAACTGCCGGTACAGCACGTTGGTGGTGGAGGCCCGGTAGGCGACGTCGAACCCGTTGCCGCCGGGCCGGCCGGCGATGCCGGGGGTGTAGGTGGGGACGTCCTCGGTCGCCGCCGCGCGAGCCGCCGCGATGGAGGAGGACGCGGGCAGGGCGGGCGCGGTCACCAGGGTCGCGGGGAGCAGCACCGCCGTCGAGAACGCTGCGAGGCGTCGCATCGGAGTTCACCGTCCTTCGGTGGGGATTCCAGCGTCCGCCCGCATGTCCGCGCGGAGGAGTGACGAAGGTCCCGGCACCGCCGCCGAACGTCGGTGCGTCAGGGCTTGGGGGTGTCGTGCACGTCGGCGAGGACGAAGTAGTTCTCCTCCTCCTGCGCGAAATGCAGCCGCAGGACCGCGTACAGCTCCTGGACGGTCCGGCGCAGATCGCTCCCGGGCTCCGGAGCCCCGGGTGCGGACCGCAGTTCCGCGATGAGCGCGCCGATGCGGCGCGTCAGCTCGGCGATCTCGGTGTGGCCGCGACTCATCGCCCCGGTGGGGTCGGCGCCGCCGAGGGCTTGCGCGACCGCGGGGTAGAGCAGCCGCTCGTCCTTGCGCTCGTGTTCGGCGAGGTCGGTCAGGAAGCCCGCCAGCGCGTTCAGTGCGGCGTCCCGCTCCCGGCCGCCGGAGGTCGCGATCGTGTCCGCCAGGACGGGCAGCCGGTCGATGCGCGGCCACAGCGCGCGGTGCTCCTCGTCCAGCCGCCGGACGAGCTCGGCGGCGTCGCCGCGCAGCCGCGGCTCCCGGTCGCGGCCCGGGCCGAGCGCGCGCAGCGCGGCGAGGATCGCGGCGACGTCGATGCCCTCCTGGAGCAGTGCGCCGGCCGCGGGGGTCAGCAGCCCGAACGCCGCGACGACCATCGCGGCCAGCGACAGGCCCATTCCGGCGACCACGCTCTGCCGGGCGACCGAGCGGGTGCGCCGCGCGATGGCGAGGGTCTCGGCGAGCCGTTCCAGCCGGTCCACCGTGATCACCACATCGGCCGCCTCCGACGACGCCGTGGCGCCCCGGGCGCCGAGCGCGACGCCGACTCCGGCCGCGGCGAGCGCGGGCGCGTCGTTGACCCCGTCGCCGACCATCACGGTCGCCGCCCGCTCGCTCTCCGCGCGTGCGACCTCCACCTTCTCCGCCGGGGCGAGACCGGCGTGCACGGCGTCCGCGCCGACCAGTTCGCCGATCGAGTTCGCGACGTCCGCGCGATCACCGGTCACCATCACGGTGCGCTCGATGCCGGCCCGGCGCAGCAACCGGAACGTGCGCGGCGCGTCCGGGCGGATCCGGTCGCGCAGGAGCAGGACGGCGGCGGCCCTCCCGTCCACCCCGACGAACACCGTGATCGCACCGCGTGCGGCGGCCCGGCGGCGCACCCGCTCCAGCCAGGCCGGATCGGCGTCGCCGGCCCAGCTCGCCTTGCCGACGCTCACCCGATGGCCGCACACAACGCCGCGCACGCCCTGCCCGGCGGTCTCGGCGACGTCCGACGGCGCGGCGAGCGCCAGCCCGCGCTCATGCGCTCCGCGCACGATCGCCGAGGCCAGTACGTGCGGCGACACCTGGTCGAGAGAGGCGGCCAGCATCAGCGGATCACCGGCGGGCGCCGGGCGGGCCGGGATGATCTCGGCGAGCGCGGGGTGTCCCGTGGTGACGGTGCCGGTCTTGTCGAACAGCAGCACCCGTGCCCCGGCCAGCCGCTCCAGTGCGCTCCCGCCCTTCACCACCACGCCCCGCCGCGCGCAGCGCGACAGGCCGGACACGAACGCGATCGGCGCGGCCAGGATCAGCGGGCAGGGCGTTGCCACCACCAGTACCGCCACGGCCCGCACCGGATCCCCGGCGGCTGCCCACGCCGCCCCGGCCAGCACCAGCGTCACCGGGATGAACAGGGCCGAATACCGGTCGGCGAGCCGCACGAACGGCGCGCTCTCGGCCGCGGCCTCCTCGGTCAGCCGCACGATCCCCGCGTAGGTGCTGGAGGCCGCGTCGTTGGTCGCGCGCAGCTCGAAGGGCCGCCCCGAGTTGACGGCGCCGCTGCGCACCGCGCCGCCCGCCGGATGCTCCTGCGGCAGCGCCTCGCCGGTGAGCGTCGACTCGTCCAGGACGGCCGTCCCGCCCTCCACCAGCCCGTCGACCGGTACGACCTCGCCCGGGCGGACCAGGAGCCGGTCGCCCGGACGCACCTCGGCGACATCGACCGTGTCCAGGCCGCCGCCGTCCGCCCGGCGGTGCGCGACGCGCGGCGCCAGCGACAGCAGCGCGCCCAGATCCCGGCGGGCCCGCCGCCCCGCGCGGTCCTCCAGCAGCCGCCCGCCGGTCAGCATCACCGCGATCACGGCGCCCGCGAGAGCCTCGCCGACCGCGATCGTCCCCGCCAGCGCGAGGACCGCGATCACATCGCTGCCGAACCTGCGGTGCAGCAGCCCGGTCACGACCCACCAGACCGCCGGGACGAGCGCGAGCACCGTCACCAGCAGCCAGACCAGGTCGCCGGCGCCCGCCCCGACCGTCCAGCGGACGACGGTACCCGCCGCCAACCCGCCGCCGGTCAGGGTGAGCAGAACCCCGGGACCACGTCGCGTGATCACACCCCGCATGTCCACCTCGCCGTTCCGTCGTAGCCGGAACCTTCACACTTCCCACCCGGCGCCACCGTTCCCAGGGGCGGCGGACTCGGTGGCACCGGGCACAAAGGCCGTCCGGACGGGGACTTTCGCCCCTAGGGTCGCGCGCGATCGGCAAAGAGCCTGGAAAAAGGGAATCGACAGCTGAAGGAGAACACGATGTCCGAGCCGATCGTCGTCGGCATCGACGGCTCCGAGGAGTCGGATCGCGCCGTGCTGTGGGCCGCCGCCGAAGCCGTCCTGCGCGAACGTCCCCTGCACATCGTCCACGCGCTGGAGAGCTGGCCCTACCGGGCGCCGCTGTTCATGCCGGCCGAGACCACCGAACGGATGACCCGCACCGGGCACCGGCTGCTGACGGCCACCCGCGAACGCCTACGGGAGCGTTGGTGCCATCTGGAGGTCACGACCGCCCTGGTCTCGGAGGAGCCCTCGCAGGCTCTGCAGGCGCAGTCGGGCCAGGCGTACGAGCTGGTGGTGGGCAGCCGAGGCCGGGGCGGGTTCGCCGGCATGCTGCTGGGCTCGACAAGCCTGCGCGTGGCGGCACGCCCGACCGTCCCGGTCGTGATCGTGCGCGGTGACACCGGCGACCGCGGCGAGATCGTCGTCGGCATCGACCTGCTGCGGGACGTCGACACCCTTCTGGACTACGCCTTCGAGACCGCCGCGCTGCGGGACGCCCGGCTGCGCGTCGTGCACGCCTGGCAGACGTTCGGCACCCTCATCGAGGCCGGCTACGCGATCGACGGCGAACAGATCGAACTCGACCTGCGCGGCCAGGTCATCGAGACCTGCGAGCCGCTGCGCGCCAAGTACCCGCGCGTGGACGTCGTGGACGAGATCATCATGGAACACCCGGTGACCGCGCTGTCCCACGCCTCACGCAACGCCCGCCTCCTCGTGATCGGCGCCCACCAGCGGCGCTGGACCGCACCCCAACTGGGCTCGATCGCCCACGGCGTCATTCACCACGCCCGCTGCCCGGTCGCCGTCATCCCCTCCAGCTGATCCGGCTGACGCCGCCCGTTCACCGTCCACCCCGGTCCGGCCCACCCGGCACCGGCCGGTGGCGTCTACGTCATGGCATTCCTAGGAGAAGACCACATATCCGTCGCCTTGTCGCCATTCCCGGATAGGGAAAGGAAAAGTGTCGTGACTATGACCCTTGGAGATCGCGCCCTCCTTAATCGCAGGGTCACACACCAGTGCGGGAGTGCTGGTTCACATGGGTGCAGTGCACAGGCCTGCGGGTATAGGGCGTGGACATGAGCGCAGGTGCGGGTTCCGGGCGGGAGCCGATCATGCAGGTCGCGACTCGGCTGTTCGCCGACCGCAGGAGACCACGCGGTTCCGGTCCCACCTGCACTTGCTGATCGATCGCGTCCTGCGGGCTCCGGGGCCGGACCATCGCCCCCGCCCCTCGTAGTCGCCGACTCGGTCAATGCATTGGAGGAGGAAAATGCTGGTCAGCAATGTTTATCGTCCGATGGTGTTCGGCTGCCGAGCTGATGAGCGGCTGGTCGAGGTGGCGCAGTGGATGAGGGACAACGAGATCGGCGCCCTGGCGGTGCTCGACGGCGAACAAGTGCTCGGGATCATCACCGAGCGTGACCTGGTCGAGGCGCTGGCGACCTCGGCCGAACCGGCCTCGCAGCCGGCGGCGGCATACGCATCAACGCGGATCAAGACCGCCGGGCTGGAGGAGGATGCGCGCGAGGTGGCCCGCCGAATGCTGGATGCGGGAATCCGCCACCTGCCGGTCCAGGACCAGGGCCGCGTCATCGGCATGGTGTCGATGCGCGATCTGCTCGCTCAGGAGATCTGGGCAACGTGACGTCCTCCATGGGCGACTCGGGGGACCGGATGGCGGCTCGCGCGGGACAGGGCGTCCACCACGGTACGGGCGGTTCCAGCGCGGATCGGTGAGGGGACCTGCCCGAACCTGACGGCGCCCAGCGGTGCCGTGACCGCGGAGCAGAAGCTCGCGCACGGGCTGCACACGGCGTTCGCCGCCCGGCTCCTGTCCGGGGGTTCGGCGAACGAGCGGGCCGCCCTGCGGTCGGTGCAACCGCCGGGAAGGCGCCGATCGCCGCATTGAAGCAGGCCGCTCGTGCCGTCGGCCGCTGCCGTCCGCATGGCCACCGGGCCGGTGTGCGCCGCGCCGGGGTCAGGCGAGGCTCATGAAGAGCTTCTCCAGGCCGCCGAGCTGCCCCTGCGCGCGCCGCAGGCGCACGAGCACGTCGGCCAGCGAGTCCGCCTCGAATTTCACGTCGCTCTCCTCACGCCCGCCAGGGTATAAGTGCCTGCTGCTCTGCCGACCGGACGGGCGGTGCCGAGCTCGCGAGCCCTCGCGGGAACGGGTGCCGATATGACCGGCGGGCTCAGCCGCCCAGGGCCTGAAGGGCTGCGGTGAGCCGCCCGGCGGCGTCATCGGCGACCGGCCCGAGGCCGGGCTGTTCGCTCACCGTGGCCATGACCTGGGGGTCCAGCGCTTCGACGACGGTGTCGCCGCCTTCGGACCGGACGACGACATTGCAGGGCAGCAGCAGGCCGATCCGCCGGTCGACCTCCAGGGCCCGGTGAGCGAGCGGCGGGTTGCAGGCACCGAGGATGAGGTAGTCCTCCATCGTCTCGCCGAGCTTCTCCTGCAGCGTGGCGCGTACATCGATCTCGGTGAGCACTCCGAATCCCTGCTCCTTCAGCGCCGTCCTGACCCGTTCGACGGCCTCGGTGAACGGCTGGTGCAGTCTGACGGTCATGCCGTAGTTCATAAGATCGCCCTTTCCTGATCGGCGGCTTGAGCAAGTGCCGGGTGGTTCTCTGCCCGAATGGCGTCCTGTCAGCCAGGTTCCCCGAGGCAAGGACGGCTCGTGCATCGAAGGGCGGGTCGGTGCGGCTTCGGCGTCCAGCGGTCATCATCCCTCCCCAGGGTTCCATTATACCCCTCCCCGTATATGGAGGACTGGAATCAACGAGGAGAGCAGGTCGTTCTTATACCCGTACGGGTATCGAACAGGAGGAGACCGCGATGGCCACGACCGAACTGACGCGCGAGAACTTCGAGGACGTCCTCGCCGGCGGCGACATGATTCTGATCGACTTCTGGGCCGGCTGGTGCGGGCCCTGCCGCTTCTTCGCACCCGTTTACGAGCGGGTCTCCGAGAAGCACGCCGACATCGTGTTCGGCAAGGTCGATACCGAAGCCCAGCAGGAGCTGGCCGGCGCCTTCCAGATCTCCTCGATCCCGACCCTGGTGATCATCCGCGACCGGGTCGTGCTGTACGCCCAGCCCGGCGCCCTGCGCGAGCCGGAGCTGGAGAGGCTGATCGAGGAGGCCCGGGCCGTGGACATGGACGACGTGCGCCGCCGCGCCGCCGAGCACCAGCACAGTGCTTGAGAAGGGGCGGCGACGATGGAGCTGGACAAGGAGTCCCTGACCGAGGTCGCCATGCGGCTCCGGCGCGCGCAGGGGCAGATCGGCGGCGTTGTCAAGGTGATCGAGGAGGGGCGCGACTGCGCCGACTGCTCCTGACGCTCGCCTGACGCGCGCACGGTGTCCGTCCGTTCATCGGCGAAAGTGAACCGTGCGTCCGGCTCGCTCTCGGTGGATCCCGGGAGCGAGCCGGTCAGGTTGTGGCGGCGACCGCCACCAGGAGCAGGACTGACGACCCCACCTCGATGATTCCGATCTGCTTCGCCGAGTAGCGGCGGCGGCGCAGCACGACCGCGCGGACCAGGTACCAGGTGAAGGGGAGGGCGTACAGCGGGTTCAGCCAGGCCGCGAGGGCGGCCGCGCCCGCGTGGAACCCGACCGAAGCGCCGAACAACCTCGCGCTGTCCCGTTCGCGGATGCACGACTTGACGAAAAGGACCGTCCCGGCGAAGTACAGGAACGTTATCGCGGCGGCCTCGGTGGTCGTCCATGGGGATTCGCCGGCGACCATCGCGACCATGGGCAGGATGAGGGTGGCGGCGGCGACCGAGACCATCCCGTTCAGGAGCGCCCGGTCGTCGCGGCGGGTCGCGAACAGGCCGTTGACCAGCAGCGCTGTTGCGAAGATCGGGGCGAAGACCAGCAGTTCCGGGCGCATGAGCAGGACTACCGCCCCGGCGGCCGCCGCCGTCCCGCCGTAGACGAGGACTTGGCGCCGGAACCTGCTGAGCCGACGGGTCTTGACCGACAGCAGCGCGTAGTACGACAGCAGGTAGCCGGCGATCCAGGTGACCAGCAGCGGCAGGGCGGGCCAGGAGAAGCCGGCGGTGAGCAGGCCCGCCAGGAACGGGACGAGCAGCATGGCCCAAGCGCCATGCTGCGGCGGGATCCACTGGCGCCTGCGGTGCGCGGGCGCCCTGCCCGAGGCCGCATGGCGGGGGCGTGTGCGCCGGCGCCGCGCTTCTGGCGCCGGAGATCCGGTGTTGCTCACCATCTGTCCCCCCGGGAGGTGGTGCGCCGTGGGACGGGACCCGCGGGCCCGAGTATCCCGATCTCCGATTAATACATTCCAGTCACGTAAAAACTAGGTCATAGCTGGACGAATTACCAATCAGCGCAGCAGCCGACGGCGGCCGGCCGGCGAAGCCGTGAGCGGCGGGGACGCTGATCGGTTGGGCTCTGCCGGACGCGCCCCTCCAGGGATGCAGAGCACGTCTTGGGCGGCACAGCCGGGCGGCGACGGTGATCCCGGCGGTTCCTCCGCCGGGACCAGGACGCGGTGCCGGCTCGGGAAGGTGGAGGAGTTGGGGGAACCCCCCACCCGGAGAGCTGGTCCTGCCGGGGCGGGCCCGGCAGGACGGGGCGGCACCGATCAGGTCTCGGCCGGGGCGTAGGCGGCGGCCCAGGCGCCGTAGCCGCCGAGCAGGT
Organism: Actinomadura bangladeshensis; assembly: GCF_004348335.1. Taxonomy (GTDB): domain Bacteria; phylum Actinomycetota; class Actinomycetes; order Streptosporangiales; family Streptosporangiaceae; genus Spirillospora; species Spirillospora bangladeshensis. The sequence continues at coordinate 25,848 of NZ_SMJW01000020.1, forward strand.
CGGCGACCTCAGTGCGGCCGGATCGGCGCAGCAGGCTCGCGGCGGCGGAGGAGCGGGCACCGCCTGCGCAGTGGACGACGATCCGCCGGGCGACCGGGAGGGCGTCCATGCGCTCGGGCAGCTCGGCCAGCGGGATGTTGACCGCTCCCTCGATGGCGCCGGCCGTCAGTTCACCGGCGTTGCGGACGTCGATCAGCAGCGGCGGCTCGGCGCCATCGAGTTCGTCGCGCAGCTCGGCGAAGGTGACCCGCTCGGCCTGGACGATGTTCCCCTCGGGCGCCCGTGTGAAGGCGTCCTCGGGGGCGCCCAGGTAGCCGGCCGTCGTGTCCAGGCCGATCCGGGCGAGGCGGATGATGATCTCCTCTGCGCGGCCGTCGGGGGCGATCACGACGATCTCCCGCCCGGGTTCGATGAGCATGCCGGCCTGCTCGGCGAACCGGCCGTCGGCGGGGATGTTGACCGAGCCGGCGAGGTGGCCGGCCGCGAACTCCTGCGGGTCGCGGGCGTCGACGACCACCGCACCGGCGTCGCGGCGCGCCAGGACGTCGCCGAACCGCAGCTCACGCAGGTGCTCCTCGACCTTCAGCAGTTCCCGCTCCTTGCGGTTGAGGATCGCGTCGTAGCCGAAGTAGTTCGGGGCGGGGGGCTGGCCTTCGGTGACGATGTCGACGAATTCGCGCTCGCCCATGGGCACGCAGGCGTAGTTGCTGAGCCGCTGCGCGCCGATGGTGGACTGGAGCTCGGTCGACAGGTTCTTGCCGCAGGCCGAGCCGGCCCCGTGGGCGGGGAAGAGCCTGGTCTGGTCGGGCAGCGCCATCAGCTTGTGCTGGACGGTGTCGTAGAGCATCCTGCCGAGCTCGTCGGCGGTGACGCCGATGGAGGCCAGCAGGTCCGGGCGGCCGACGTCGCCGATGAACAGGGCGTCCCCGGTCAGGACGCCGTAGGGCGTGCCGTCGCCGGAGTGCTCGAAGACCAGGACGCTGATCGACTCGGGAGTGTGCCCCGGGGTCTCCAGGATCTCCAGGGTCACCTCGCCGAGGCTGATGCGCTCGCGGTCGTGCAGCTTTCGGATCGGGAACTCCGCCTCGGCGCGGGCACCGTAGCCGATCCACGCCCCGGTGCGGGCCGCCAGTTCGAGGTGGCCGGAGACGAAGTCGGCGTGGAAGTGGGTGTTGATCACGCCCTCGATGTGCAGGCCGTTGGCCGCGGCGTCGTCGAGGTACTCGGAGACGTCCCGGCGCGGGTCGACGACGACGGCGCGTCCGGTCTGCTTGTCGCCGATCAGGTAGGACGCCTGGGACAGGCACTCCAGGTAGTGCTGGGCGAAGTACATCGGCGTCTGCATCGCTTCGGTTTCCTTTCGCGGATCACGGGCGGCGGCGGTCCTGCGCCGGGACCGCCGGATGGTCGAGGTGAACGCCCAGATGAGGGCGACGAGGGCGACGGCCGCCAGGAAGAACGGCCGGGTCTGCGCGGGAAGCTCCTGCGCGACCACGAAGACGGACATCACCAGGACGAACCAGCCGAAGGCCTTGCGCAGCCGCTCGGGATCGACCTTTCCGGCCAGCCGGGAGCCCAGCAGGCCGCCGACGGCCGCCAGCGCGGTGACCGAGAGGGCGAGCGTCCAGTCGATGTGCACGCTCTGCAGGTAGCCCGCCAGCCCCGCGAAGGACTTCATCGCGATGACCAGCAGGGAGGTGCCGACGGCGATCGGCATCGGCAGTCCGCCGAGCAGGGCGAGGGCGGGCACCACCAGGAAGCCGCCCCCTGCGCCGACCAGCCCGGTGACCAGGCCGACCGCCGCGCCCTCAAGGAGGATCCTGACGAGCGGCCTTCTCCCGGCCTGGTGCCCCGGTTCGGGCTCCTTCCGGCCGCGCAGCATCGCGCCGGCCGTGACGGTCATCATGATTCCGAAGGCGATCAGCAGCACGTTCGCGGGGATGAACGCGGCGAGCCGGCCTCCGGCATAGGCGCCGGCCATGCCCGCGGAGCCGAACAGCAGGCCGGTGCGCCAGCGGATCCGGCCGGCCCGCGCGTGCGGGACGGCTCCCACCACGCTCGTCACGCCCACGACGAACAGCGACATGGCGATCGCCTGCTTGGCGTCGACGCCGGCGAGGTAGATCAGCACCGGGGTGGTGAGGATGGAGCCGCCTCCGCCGAACACCCCCAGTGTGACCCCGATCAGCACCGCCGCGGCGAGCGTGAGCGCGAGGGTCATGCCGGTCGCTCCTCGCCCGCCAATTGAGCGCTGATCGTGCGGAGGTCGCAGCTGGCACCGCGGTTGAAGGGCAGTTTCGCCAGCAGCATCCCCATCGCGCAGGTGTTGGTGAGGGCCGCGAAGGTCAGGCCGCCGCCGATGAGCGCCGCCACCCACTTCAGTTCGGGCACGGCCACGCTGCCCACCACGGCCGCCAGCACGATCGTCCCGGCGACGAACCGGACCTGACGCTCTAGATCCCACCGGTCGCGCCCGTCTCGGTTGAGGGGTGCCCCGGCCGCCTCCCAGGCCGTGATCCCGCCTTCCAGCACGCGGGTGTTGCGCAGGCCCGCTTCGGCCAGCGCCTGCTCGCCCTGCCCGGCTCGGACGCCGGAGCGGCAGATCAGCACGATGTCCTCGTCCAGGTGCCGGCACAGTTCGTCGCGGTGCTCCCGGAGCATGTCGAGCGGCACGTTGTAGGAGCCGGGGATATGGGCCGCGGCGAACTCGCCCGGCGTTCGCACATCGAGGAGGCGGGGCGGCGTGGGGCCGTCCAGCCGGGCGCGCAGGCTCGCGGCGTCCAGTCGCGTGGGCATGTCGTTCATCGGGCCTCTTTCAACTCGGTGCAGAAGGTGGCCGTCCGGCCACGTCATATACCCCTGGGGGTATCTCTGGCGCCAAGCTAGCGGATGGGCGGGCGAAATGCCAAATACCCCCCGGGGTGTGCGCGGCCGCCTCGGGGAGAGAAGCGGATGCTCCGCCTCGCCTGCGACCCCGGCGACGGCGAATCCGTCGGCCGACACGGCACTGCGCCTGTTCGCCTAGCACGGCACCACCGCCGATCCGCACACCGCACGGCTCGGTGAAGGCGCCGGGCCTCCCGTCAGGGCACTGGGCAGGCCGGCGCGGCCGGTGGAGGCGGGCATGTCCTCGGCGAGCAGCGCCCCGACGGTGGGATACCGGCGGCGAGCCCGGCTCCGCCGAGGATCCGGCCGACGACCAGGACGGTCAGGATGCGGCGCTGGCCGGCGGGCGGCGGAGGCCGTGAGGCGTCGGTGTCGGGGATGACGCGGGTCGCCGACTGTGCTCTCCGTCTCCCGGGGCCGGTCGGTTGCACAGGGCCGGTTCCGGCCTGCTAGTGGCCGCCGCCGTGCTCGCCGTGCGGCGGGGCCTCCATCGCCTTCAGGAGGTGGTGGCTGTAGACCTGGAAGCCGAGCGCCGCCTCCACGTACGCCCTGGCGTCGGCGATGGACCGGTCCTTGTCGGTGGCCAGCCTCGATACTTCCGCGAGCCTGTGCGCCAGCTGCGTGTTCAGCACCTCGGTCAGGTACTCCGCGACGGGCTTAGGCGAGCCGTCCTCGATGGCGCGTTCGGCGAGCGGGATGACCGGCCCGACCGACAGCCCGGCCGGCTTGAGCCCGGTGTACGGAGCACCCTCGCCCATGCGGTGAAGACGGACGACGGTCTCGAAGAACAGGCGGTCGGCCACCTCGCGCGCCCGCTCGTCCGAACCCCGGGCTTCGCGCACGCTCTCGAACACCGACCGGATCTCGTCCTCGTCATGGAGCGGGACGTAGGGTAGGACCACCTGCACGTCATCGGACTCCAGCGCCTGACGGGCGGCGGTGACGACGGGTCCGTCCAGCGAGTCGCAGTGCGGGGGCATGGCTCCCCCTCCTCTCCGCGGAGGCGTGCGGCGCACCGCCTCGGCAGAAGCGGCTCCGAGGCTGGTGTTCCTGCAAGTCACTGCTCAGCGTATGGCGCCCGGGCGCCGGACCTCAGGGCCGAAGGTCCCGTCTGGAGCGTCCCTGCCGCCCGGCTCCACGGAGTCGTGCGACCTCTACCAAGGAGCACTCTGTTGGGCGCCTCACTCACGGTTCCGTCCGATGACCCCGCCGGTCGGCAGCGGCGGTTGACGCGGCTGCTGTGGCTGTCGGTCGGCGCCGCCGTCGCCACCATCTCCCTGAAGGCCGGCGCCTGGCTGCTGACGGGCTCGGTCGGGCTCCTGTCGGACGCCCTCGAATCGGTGGTCAACCTGGTCGCGGCCCTCATCGCGCTCGTCGCGCTGCGGTGGGCGGGCAAGCCCGCGGACGAGGAGCACGCCTACGGGCACACCAAGGCCGAGTACTTCTCCGCCGGCGCGGAAGGCATGATGATCTTCGTCGCCGCGATCGGCATCGTCGGCACCGCCGTCGGCCGGCTGCTCCATCCGCAGCCGATCCAGGACATCGGCGTCGGCTTGGCGGTGTCGGCCGGGGCCTCACTGATCAACCTGGCGGTCGGGCTGGTGCTGATCCGGGCCGGGCGCCGCCACCGGTCGATCACCTTGGAGGCCGACGGCAGGCATCTGATGACCGATGTGTGGACCTCCGTCGGCGTCATCGCCGGTGTCGCCGCCGTCGCGGCCACCGGCTGGCAGCGCCTGGACCCCGTCATCGCCATCATCGTGGCCGTCAACATCGTCTACACCGGCACCGTGCTGATCCGCCGCTCAGCCGGCGGCCTGATGGACCGCGCCCTCCCGGCCGGCGAGCGGCGGCTGGTCAACGACGTGCTGGCGTCCTTCACCCGGGACGGGGTCGACTTCCACGCGCTCCGCACCCGCCAGTCGGGAAGCCGCGCGTTCGTCTCCTTCCACATCCTCGTCCCCGGCGACTGGACCGTCCAGCAGGGCCACGACCTCGCCGAGGCCGTGGAGGACGACATCCGCCGCTCGCTGCCCCAGGCCACCGTCTTCACCCACGTCGAGCCGCTCGAGGACCCCCGCTCCTACCAGGACCTCGGACTGGACCGAGACCCCGACGCCGGTGCCGCCGCCCGGGACTGCTCTGCCCGGCCGCCCGGTAGCACCGCCAGGGGCGCGGAGCACGGACCCGGAGACGAGTCCGCAGCCGACAGCGACCGCGGGGCTTCGTAAGCGCCAGGGGCGGTCCCATGAGAACTCTCTGAATGTCCAGGCGGAGGCGGTGGCTCGGCTCGGACTCCGGACATCATGATCGAATCATCGGTCGTCTGAAGGGTCGAGCATGCCGACTATCGCCCAAGGCGCGGCGGCTGCCGGCCCCTGGGTCCTCGGCCTGGCCACCATCGCCGTCCTGACGATCCCGTTGGCCACCGAAAGCGGCGAACACCTGGAAGATCAGGTCGCCCGGTCCTCCCTCGTGGAAGAGCACGCGGAACTGGGGGCACCCTTCATCGGCTACGGCGTCGCGCCGGTTACTGAAGCGGGCCCGCTCGCGGTGTGTCAGAAGGCGGCGGGACGGGAAACATAGCCCGCCTTCCTGACCGCGGCGACCAGTTCGTCCACGCCGGTCGTCGCCGGGTCGTGGACGACCTCGATCCGGGACGAGGCGAAGTGGACCTTCACCGAGTCGACGCCGGGGAGGCGGCCGACCTGCTTCTGGATCTTCTGCACGCACGACGGGCATGAGAAACCCTCGGCGCGGAGGACGGTCTTGACGGTCGTTGCACTGGACATGGCCCAGATCTCCTTTCCCCGGTGCCCTTGCCGGGACCGGTCCCTTTGCGTGATGGGCTCACGCTAAGCATTCGGGCCGTCCGTTTCCTTGACCTGGGTCAAGTACCGTCCGGCGAGGTGCGTGGCAGGCTGGCGGCATGGTGGAGGAGCCGGACCTGTGCGTGACCCGTGTTCCGATCTTCCAGGGGCTGACGCGCCGGGAGCAGACCGAGGTCGCCGGGTTCGCGCGGCCGGTGGTCGCGGTGAAGGGCGAGACGGTCATCGCCCCGGGGCAGTCCGTCTCCCGGCTGCTGGTGATGCACGCCGGCCGGCTCAAGATCAGCCACCTGGCGCCCGGCGGGCAGGAGCAGATCCTGCGCACGGCGGCCGAGGGCGACGTGGTGGGGGAGCGGACGTTCCTGACCGGCCACCGGCCCGAGCATTTCGCGGTCGCCCTCGAGGACAGCCGGATGTGCGTCTTCGACCACCGCGACCTCTCGACGCTGCTGCACGACTACCCCGACATCGGCATGCGGATGCTGCGCACGCTGTCGGACCGCCTCGCCTCCGTCGAGCGGCTGCTCGCCGCGGTCACCTCCGCCGATGTCACCGCGCGCATCGCGGCCTATCTGCTCGACCTGCCCGCCGACCTGCGGGACGGCGTGCCCGCCGTCCGGCTCCCGCTGGCGAAGAAGGACGTCGCCGCCTACCTGGGGACGACGCCGGAGACCCTCAGCCGGTCGCTCGCCGCGCTGGCGGCGGACGGCGCCATCGAACTGCGCGGCCGCCGCGACGTCGTCATCCTCGATGTCGAAGCCCTGGACCGGGCGGCGGCCGTTCCCGGCTGACCGGGAGCGCCGTCCATCGGCCCCGATCGCGGGTGGCTTGATCTGCGTCAAGGAACTCCCGGGCGACCCGGCCTAACGTCCGGATCAGACGTCGACAGGGACGCCTTTCCGGGAGGAGTGGGAGCAGATGAACAGAATCCGGGCTTGGGGGTCGTGGCGGTGGAGCACGCCGCTGCTGAGCGCCGTCCTGATCGTCGCGTCGTTCGCGGCCTCGTCCGCACCGGGCGGCGGGGCGCTCGGGGACGCGCTGATGGTCGCGGCGGCGGTGGCGGCCGGTTGGCGGATCGCGGCCGACGCGGTCCGGGCGCTGACGGCCCGGATGGTCGGCATCGACCTGCTGGTGTCGGTGGCCGCGATCGGCGCCGTGATCATCGGTGAGTACTGGGAGGCCGCCGCGGTGACCTTCCTGTTCGCCGTCGGCCACGCGCTGGAGAACGCCACGCTGAGCAGGACGAGGTCGGCGCTCGCCGAACTGGTCGCGGTGGCTCCCGACACGGCCGTGGTACTCCGCGGCGGTGAGCAGGTGGAGGTGCCCGCCGCCGCGGTGGCGCACGGTGAGACGGTGCTGGTCAAGAACGGCGCCAAGGTGCCGGTCGACGGGGTGGTGATCGACGGCTCGGGGGCATTGGACGAGGCGTCCATCACCGGTGAGTCGATCCCGGTGGAGAAGGCCGCCGGCGACCGGGTGTTCGCCGGGACGGTCTCCATGGGCGGCTTCCTGCAGGTGCGGGCGACCGGTGTCGGGGCCGGCACCACGCTGGCCCGGATCATCCACCGGGTCGAGGAGGCCCAGGACGCCAAGGCCCGCACCGCGGCGTTCATGGACCGGTTCTCGGCCTGGTACACCCCGGCGATCATCGTCCTGGCGCTGGTGTTCGGGCTGGTGACCGGCGACGTCGTGCTGGCGCTGACGCTGCTGGTCATCGGCTGCCCCGGCGCGCTGGTCATCTCCATTCCGGTCGCGATCGTCGCCGGTATCGGCCGCGGCGCCAAGAGCGGAATCCTGATCAAGGGCGGGGAGTTCCTGGAGACGTCCGCGAAGATCGACGCCGTCGCGCTGGACAAGACCGGCACGCTGACCGAGGGCCGGCCGTACCTGACCGACGTGGTGACGCTGGACGGGGCGTGGACCCGCGCGGACGTGCTCGGCTGGGCCGCCCGCGCCGAGGCGGGGTCGGAGCACCCGCTGGCCCGCCCGATCGTCGAGGCGGCGCGGGCCGAGGGCCTGGACGTCACCGGTCTTCCGGAGGCGACCGAGCCGGTGCCGGGCAAGGGCATCATCGCGATCCTCGATGGGCACCGCGTCGCGGTGGGGAACCTGGCGATGCAGGAGGACGAGGGGGGCCCGCACGCGGCGGCGGCCGCCGCGGTCCAGGACCTCGCCGCCGCGGGCCGCACCCCGATGGCGGTGTCGGTGGACGGACGGCCGGTCGGCGTCGTCGCCGTGGCCGACCGCATCCGGCCGGACGCGGCGCGGATGGTCGCCGACCTGCACGCCGCCGGCGTGAAGAGGGTCGTCATGCTCACCGGGGACGTCCGGCGGGTCGCCGAAGCCGTCGCCGCGCAGGTCGGCGTCGACGAGGTCCACGCCGGGCTGCTGCCGGAGGGCAAACTGGAGGCCGTCCGCGACCTGCGGGCCCGCGGCCACGTGGTCGCGATGGTCGGCGACGGCGTCAACGACGCACCCGCCCTCGCCACCGCCGACATCGGCGTCGCGATGGGTGCGGCGGGTACGGGCGTGGCGATCGAGACCGCGGACATCGCGCTGATGAAGGACGACCTGTCCAAGCTGCCGCAGGCCGTCGGCCTGGCCCGCCGCACCGTGTCGGTCATGCGGCAGAACATCGCGATCGCGCTGGTCACCGTCGGTCTGCTGCTCGCGGGCGTGCTCGTCGGCGGCGTCACCATGGCGATCGGGATGCTCGTGCACGAGATCTCGGTCCTGGTCGTCATCGCCAACGCCATGCGGCTGCTGCGTCGCCGCGGCGCGTCCCGGACCGGCACCGGCGCGGCCGGACGGACGCCGAACCGGATCGAGGTGCGCGGCACCGACCGGCAGCCGGCCTGACACCGGCCGGTGCGGGACGCACATCGCGCCGAATCGGAAGGCCCGGAGGCGTGGCCGCCTCCGGGCCTGCGAACGGGCCGCGCACCCCTGCTGCCGCGTGAACCTGCCGAGCGGCCTGTGCCGGGTGCCGAGCGGCACGCCGGCCACGGCCCCAGAGCCGGCCGGCCCTCGGGGCCGGTATCACGGACGGGTGCGGGGTCTGCCCGTGAAGGCGCGCAGCAGGAGGGCGGTGCTCGTGCCCGCGGCCAGGCCGGCCGTGCCCAGCAGCGCGATCTCGGCCGGGCGGTGGTGGCGGGCCAGTTCGGCGATCACGAGGGTGACCGCGGACAGTGCCGTGATCAGCGCGATGAGCGTGTTGAGCCGGCCCGCCTCCGAGTGCGGCCAGTCCTCCCGGCCGGTCGGCGGCGGTTCGGGTGCCTGCCGCCGGTGGGCGGCCAGGGCCCGGCTCCGCCAGGGCGAGGTGTCGATCTTCCCGAGCCGGTGGAGGCCGGCTGCCACGCCGACCAGCAGCAGTGCGTAGCAGGCGATGAAGACGGCTTCGGACCGCATGGCCGACTCCTTCCCATTCCTTCCGGGCCGCTCAGCTCTGCCCGCCGGTGGCCTGAGGGTGGTCGACGACCTCGGTGAACAGGGCCAGTTCCGCTTCCTGCGGGGCTCCGTCCGCGTCGGGACCGGTGGGGACGGCCGCGGGTTGCGTGGCGCTGCCGCCGCTCTCGCCGGGCACGTGCCGTCCCCGGTGCCGGACGCCCTGCCAGGTCAGCCACAGCAGGGGGAGTACTCCGCCGGTCATGAACAGCACGTCGCCGGGTAGCCGCAGCCATTCGAACAGCGCGTTGGTCGAGTTGCCGATGAACTCCAGGCTGCGGGCGTCGTAGTAGCCGATGTCCACCGAGTGGTAGAGCTGCAGGATCCCGAGCGGCATCAGCGTCGCGAAGGACATCCAGGCCAGGCCCGCGTTCAGTGACCAGAAGCTGATGGAGGCCAGGCGGTCGGACCAGTACTTCTCCGGGACCAGGTAGCGCAGTGCGAAGACCGCGAAGCCGACGGCGAGCATCCCGTAGACGCCCATCATCGCGGCGTGGCTGTGGTTGGCGGTCAGCATCGTGCCGATCTCGTAGTAGGAGACGATCGGCAGGTTGATCAGGAAGCCGAACACGCCGGCGCCGAGGAAGTTCCAGAAGCCGACCGCGACGAGGAACATGACCGCCCAGCGGTGCGGGAAGGGCGTCGGGCTCTTGGACTCCTGCCGCGCTCCGAGCCGGATGAACGTCCACGCCTCGACGGTGAGGAAGGTCAGCGGGATGACCTCGAAGGCGGAGAAGAACGCGCCCAGTGCCAGCACTTCGGCCGGTTCGCCGTTGAAGTACCAGTGGTGCGCGGTCCCGATGACGCCGCCGACGCTGTAGAGGATGATGTCGAGGAAGACCACGCGCAGTGCGATCTTCTCCCTGACCACGCCGAGCAGCACGAAGATGTAGGCGACCATCACCGTGGTGAACAGTTCCAGGAAATCCTCGACCCACAGGTGGACGACCATGAAACGCCAGAAGTCAGAGATGGCGTAGTTGGTGTCGTTGCTGGTCATCAGGCCGGCCGAGTAGACGATCGGGAGCGCCAGCGCGGCGAAGAAGAACAGCCAGGGCAGGTTGCTGCGGTGCTCGCCGGTGAGCCGGTGCCGCATGCCGCGCCACAGGATGACCACCCAGAACGCCATGCCGATGGTGAGGAGGATCTGCCAGAACTTGCCGAGGTCGAGGTACTCCCATCCCTGCATGCCGATCCACTTCCACAGGTCGCCGAAGGCGCCGTGGATGCCGGCGAGTTCGCCCAGCAGCGAGCCGACCACCACGATGACCAGCGCGCCGAGCAGCAGGTACGACAGCTTCGCCTGGCCCTTGGGGTCCCGGCGGCGGGTGATCATCGGGATGAGGAAGATCCCGGCGGCCAGGAAGCTGGTCGCCACCCACAGCAGCGACAGCTGGACGTGCCAGGACCGCATGACGTTGTAGGGCAGCCAGCGGTCCAGCGGGACGCCGAAGAAGCTCTCCAGGTCGGCCCGGTAGTGCTGCGCGGCGGCCCCGGCGAACGTCTGGACGAGGAACATCCCGGCCATCACGAAGAAGAACCAGGCCATCGCCCGCTGGCTGGGCGTCAGCGGCACCGTCCGGGGCTCCTTGAACCGCAGTTCGCGCTGGTCGCGGCCGTGCCAGCCGAGCCAGTTCCAGCGTCCGAACGCGGCGAACAGCGCACCGGTGCCGCCGATCAGGGCGATGAGGCTGATCACGCTCCACACCACGGTGGACCCGGTCGGCGAGTTGCCGACCAGCGGCTCGGCGGGCCAGTTGTTGGTGTAGCTGTACTGCTTGCCGGGACGCTCCACCGATGAGGCCCAGGCGCTCCAGGCGAAGTAGGCGGTCAGCTGCCTGATCTGGGCCGGGTCGGTGATCGCCTCGGGGCGCAGTCCGGTCTTGCCCTGCGGCTGGGCGAAGAACTCGCTGTAGTGCCGGGTCAGTTCGCTGAAGGCGGCCGCCTGCGCGGCGGAGATGGTGAGGGTGCCGGACTCCTCGTCGTAGGAGTTCGTCCGGAAGTCTTTGATCGTCTGCTGCAGCGGTGTGTCGGTCCCGCCGTGGGAGCGGTTGACCAGCAGGGCCGCGCGGTGCAGGTAGTCGGCGGTGAAGTCGGGCCCGAGATAGCCGCCGTGCCCGAAGATCGAGCCGTACTCCATCAGGCCGTTCTTGAGGAAGACGTCCTGACCGGCCATGACGTCGGCATGGGTGAACACGGTTCCGCCGCCGGCCGCGACGGTGCGTTCGGGGATCGGGGGAGTCGACCGGTAGCTCTGGAACCCCATCAGTACCAGGACGAAGAAGCCGAAAGCGGTGATGAGAGCGGCGGCCTGGACCCAGCCGCGGCCGATGAGCGGGTCGCGTCGCTTGACGGGCGGTGCCGGTGACGCTGTCACGGAACCTCCAGTGGGGGGATTTTCACGGCTGGTGCTAGTTTCTACAGATGAAACTGTGAGAAAAACAAGCCGCTGGAAGCCGTCGGCCGAGAGACCTTCCCCACACGACCGTGCAGCCGCAGGTGGCGCCCGAACGGGCTGGACGGGCTCTCGGGCACGTTGTCGACCCGGAGCCTGCGGCTCGTGCACGCGATCCTCAAGCGCGTGATCCGGCAGGCCCAGGCCCGGGACATGGTCATGCGGAACGTGGCCGAGCTGGTCGAAACTCCGAAGGGCACGGCCGGGCGTCCGAGCCGGGCTCTCACCCTGGACCGGGCCCCGGGCCGTTTTGGAGGCGGCACAGTCATCGCAATCGCACGCCTACGTCGCGGTCGGCCTGCCGACCGGCGTCCGCACCGAGGAAGCCCGCGCCTCGATCGTGCCCAACTCAAGGAAAAGGCCGCTGGCCGCCCAATTGTTTCGGTTCCTGAAAAGGTTGTTCCGAGCGAATGTCGATCACTTTGCCGGGTCGCTCGATCGCCAAGAGTCATCTCTTGGTGCGAATGGGTGCACGCTCCCTGATGTAACAGCGCCAGCTGTCGCTGATGTGTCACACCCTCTGCGGTAAGTGCCTCTGACCTGGGGATACTCAACGTTCCGATGCAATGGGAGGCTGTTGCGAAAGGGGCCGGGCCAGTCTTGAGATGGGCGGATATTCGTCGGCGGGATCTGTTAGTGTCCATGCTTTCGCTTTCGGGGGAAGGCAGTGAATGTCGATTGACCGCCAGGGGAGTTCGTCGTGTTCAGAAGTAACCGTGGCCGGGTGGCCGTGGTGTCCGCCGCGGGGGCGGTGGCGGTGGCCGGGGCCGTCGCTTACGGGGTGACGCGCCCAGCCGAGAAGCCGGTCTCGTCCGCGTCGGACATGCGGCCGGTCAAGAGCGAGGTGCACACCCTCGCGCTTTCCGGGCAGGAGAAGGCGGCGTGGGCCAAAGGACGCCCGGCCGCGGGGGTTCCGCGTACCGGGACCGAGCCGTTCAGCATGCTCGGCGTCACCTGGGGCACCGCGCGGGACGGGTTGAAGGGGGCGGTCGCGGTACGGACCCGCTCGGCGGCCACGGGTGCGTGGTCGCCCTGGCGGAAACTCGAGCCCGGCGGTGACGCACCCGACTCCCGCTCCCCGGAGCGGTCCGGATCGCGGGGCGGCACCGCGCCGCTGTGGGTCGGGCCGTCCGACGGCGTCGAGGTGCGTGTCGTGGGCCGAGCCCGGGGCGGCGCGCTTCCCGGCAAGCTGCGGGTGGACCTGGTCGACCCCGGGGACAGGGGCCGCGGCCGCCCATCGCACGCGGGTCCGAAGCAAGTGCCCACTAGGAATCCGCACAATCCGGAGGAGAGCACGACACCTTCGGCATCGCCCACCACGGAACCGGAGGGTCAGCAGCCCACCGTCTCGGCGACGCCCACCCCGTCGGCGAGCCCGACCTCAAGCTCCTCTGCTCCGACGGCGGCGCCCACGCCGACCGCCTCCGAGCCCACCGTCTCGGCGACACCGACGGCCTCGGCCAGCCCGTCCCCGAGCCAGACGCCCACCCCGACGCCGACCACCGCGGAGCCCACCGGCTCGGCCGGCCCCACCGCATCGCAGTCGGCGAGCGCGTCGGCGTCCCCGAGGGAGCCGGTGACCCCGTCGCCCACCGCGACCGCGGGTCCCGCGCCGCGTCCGGCGATCGCGTCCCGGGCCCAGTGGGGCGCGGACGAGTCGCTGGTGAAGGCGGCGCCCGACTACGACCAGGCGGTCAAGGCGGTGTTCGTCCACCACACCGACACCGGCAACGCCTACACCTGCGACCAGTCACCCCAGGTGATCAGGTCGATCTTCACCTACCACGTCACCAGCCTCGGCTGGAATGACATCGGCTACAACTTCCTGGTCGACAAGTGCGGCACCCTGTTCGAGGGGCGCGGCGGCGGCGTCGGCCGCCCCGTGCACGGTGCCCACACCTACGGCTTCAACACCGACACCACCGGTGTCGCCGTGCTCGGCACCCACATCAGCGTGGCGCCTGCCCAGGCGGTGCAGGACACCATCGCCAAGGTCGCCGCATGGAAACTCGGCCTCACCGGCCAGGATCCGGCAGGCAAGGTCACCCTGACCTCCCTGGCCCCCGACGGCACGGGCAAGTACCCCTACGGCACCAAGGTCACCTTCAACGCGATCTCCGGGCACCGCGATGGCTACGCCACCGAATGCCCTGGCGACGCCCTGTATGCCAGGCTCGCGGCCATCCGCACCGCCGCGTCCGAACTGTGACCCTGCCGACACCGGTGTAGGAGCCGGGCCACCCGGCCGGACGAAGGCCGGTCGCCCCGTCCCTGAGAACACAGCGGACGCGGCGACCGGCCACCGTCGAGTCACCACCGGTGGCCTTCCCGGGAACCGGCCATGCCCGCACAACCTGATCTCACCGATGGAACTGCGATCTCCAAGTGCGGCTGGAGTACTAGGTACCTTAATGAGGTGAGCGGCATCGAGAGAGTCACCGTCCCCCTGCTGGACGCCCTCGAAGTCCTGCCGGACGCCCACAGACGACGCCAGTTCGAAGTGCACGGCTGGAACCTCATGCGCACGACCCACCGCGCCGGCCCCACCATCTACCGCGTCCTCGACAGGCTAGAGAACGCAGGGCCCTGGAAAGACGCCAACCCCGACCCGAGTAGACCTAGACGCCGCTTCTACGAACTAACTCTTAACGGCCTCGCTAGAGCCTACGACCTGCTCGAGGCTCGCCGCCCGGCCGCACTGGGGCCTGCCCGTCGACCGCTCGGCAGGTCGGCACCTGGGCCGGCGATCCTGCGGCCGCTCGCGCGCAAGTTCGCGGTTCGACGAGAACTGCCCGGAGGTGAGGCATGACACTGCTCAACTTCGGTCTCGCGGTCGCAGCGGGAGTTCTCGCCACCGAGTGCACGGACATCGCTCCATGGTGCGCAGTCAGGTTGGCGCGCTGGGCCGCCTGCCGACGCTACGCGGGCGATCCGGAGCGCGCTGCTCTTCGTGCGGCCGAACTTGAATCGGTTCTCGCGATGCGACCGACGCGGATCCTCAAGCTGACGACTGCGTTGGCCTTTGCGGCGGACGCAGTGCCCACATCCACGCGTTGGGGCGTGGTGATACAGACGCTCGCCTACATCAAGAACAGGCCTCGCGAGTACCTCGTTCCGCAACTCTGGCTCCTCGCTCCCGTGATGCTCGGTGTCATAGGGGTGATCTTGCTCTTTGACGGCGATGTACCGGTCGGCTTTGCGGTCCTCCTTGCTGGGATGGCGCCAGGGGCGCTGTCACTGCTGGTCATGGACGTGATGGGGGCATCGCGGCGAGCGCGAGAGCTTGCGTCCAGTGAGGCAGGGGAGTCGTAGAGTGCGCAGAAACAGCCTGGAGTGAGTGGTCCGGGGCCCGACCGTATGCTCGGGCCAATGTCGGCCGGCCTATGTTCAGGTCGACGATGGAGTTCTTGACCATCCCGCACCGCCCGGGGCTGATCGCAGTCCGTCGGGGTGCACGCCGACGATGTGCGACCTGTGGCTGAACAACTGGCGGCCGAACAGATCGTGAAGGCAAGGCCGAGGGGGCGCTGAGCAGAATTATCACCGCACCCAGAACAGCCGACCAATCCCCCACCACTACAAGAAATCACGCCGTGGATTCAAGCTCAGAGGTGGAGTCTTTCATTCACCTGATCGAACAGTTGGCGGACCTTCGCGTCGTGGGAATCGTCAAGGCGCAGCCCTTCAAGCGCGGCCAGGTCCTGTGACGTGGCCAGCCCTCGGTGGAGAGAGGAAAGGATGGTCTCTAGCGCGGCCTTCAGGTAGAGGTCCCGCTCCTGCCTCGCGGGGAGCACCGACACGGTCACGACCACTCGCGCTAGGTCCGCAAAAGCGCCGGGGTCCCGCTCGTCCCGGAATCCGGCGACCAGCGCGGCGAGGAGGGCATGGGTCACCGAGACGGCGCGTTCGCCGGGAGCGGCCAGGTTGGCGATCGTGGGGAAGGCCCTCGCGAACGGCTCCATCGAGTGGAGCATGAAGGCGTCCGTCGCACTGCAGAACACGCTGCTCTTGAGCCGGATTTGGAAAGGCTCGTGCGCCGGATCAAAAAGAATGTCGCCGCGCATCTCGTGCTCCGGCGGGATGTTGTACGTCCAGTACAGGTCCGGCGAGTCGGGTTGGTAACCCTCGGTCATGCGGGTGACGCGAATGGTGCGCCTGCTTCCGTCCCACTCTTGATGAAGTGCGATGGTCCTGCAGAGGCCGCCCCATTCCTCGCCAAGGAGTTGGGATCGCCACAGGGTGGCTTGCACGCGCCAGGGAAAGCCCGCGTCCCCTTCCGGGAAGAGTTCCCGTCCGGTGAGCTCGCCGCCGGCCATTACCGCCAGGACCACGAGGTTCATGCTCCAGGCCGCATGCCGCGCCGGGACGGTGGCCGGCCGCGGCCGATATTGATCATGGGTGGAGCCGGGACGCGGATGGAGGGCCCGGCGGTAAAGGTCGAGCAGCAGCCCGGTCAGCGCCTTCCGCCTTGCCGGGTCCAGTTGGGCGAACATGCCCGCCAGGAAGTCGATGATGGGCGCCCGGGCCGTGAGTCCCGCGAAGGACAGGAGCGCATGGAGCAGGTCGTCGTTGATTTGCGGAGCCAGCGGTGACCCGGTCGCCATGGCGGCCTGATCCGCCATGCTGCCGAGGATGCGGGCGACGAGCCGGGCGATGAGGAATTCACCGAACGTCGCGTGCAGAAACTCGTAGGTGTGCAACGGCCGCCCGTCACGGGTCACCTGCGTCTCATGGACGAAGAAGAACCGCCCCACCACGATCTGCGCCGCCGACAAGGGAGCCTGGAGTCCGGCGTCTCCGAACTGAGCGCGCTCCGGTGCGAGCAGCGCGGTGAGGTCCGCGTCCAGGTCGGTGTCGGAGACCCACTGGCTGCGCCGGTTGAACATGGCGAAAGCGACGACCGACAGCCGCAGCAGTTCCTGCTCGACCGCCCGCTCATGCCCCTCGTCGTCCAGGTCGGGAAGCAGCTTGCGGATCTGCCGCCCGGCGAATTCCCGCAGGAGCCGCTCGTAAAGGCCCGTACGGTCGAAGTCCGCCGACCTCTGGTGCAGGGCGTTACCGTCCGCGTCGTACAAGGCGAGCATCAGCAGCAGCAGCGGCTGCTCGGCCAGTTCCCGATGCGCCAGTGCCACGTCGTCCGAAAGGGAACTCAGCCCGCGTCGCCGCAGGGCGGGCTCGTTGAGCTCGCGCCAGTTCGCCAGCCATGTCCTGATCTGCGCGTCGTCGAACGGCTCCAGGCGCGCGACGACGGAACCGTGCGGAATCCTCGCGCGGTCGACCACGGCCGTCCGGCTGGTCACGACGACGGCGACCGGGCGGCCCTGGTCGGCCTCGCGCTCCTGGAAGGCCGTCACCTTCATCAGGAAGTCGGTCTGGGTGACGCCCGTCGCCTGCAGCAGTTCGTCGAAACCGTCCAGGATGACCACGGGAAGCGCACCGGCGCCGGCCTCGACGAGGCGCGGCCAGGACATCCGCTCGCCGGTCGCCTGCCGGACGGCGTCCTCGATGCGGGTCTGCAGATCGTTCTCGGTCGGCGCCTGCCGGAGTTCGACCACGATGGGCAGGAAGTCGTCCGCCGGAAGGCGCGCGGCCAAAATGCGGGTGAGGACCGATTTGCCCGACCCGGGCTGGCCGAGCACCAGCAGCGGCGACGCAACCGCCTCCGGCGAGGTCAGGTAGCCGGCGAAGAAGCGGCTCGGTTGGGCGTAGACCGGAATGTCCGTCCACCAGGAGTCGTGGCTCGGACGCGCCGTGGCGTCCATGACCGCCGCGCGGAGGCGATGGTCGACGTATCCCTGCTCCAGGGTCGGGATCGTCAGGCCGGACGGGATGTCCCCGCCCACCGTGATGGGCCGGTGCAGGGATGCCTGGTAAGAGTGGGACAGCGCGCTCCGGGGTGCACCGGACCGGCCCGTCATGGACGCGAGCAGCCGCTCCAGCTCGGCCATCCCGCTCGCCAGTTCGCTCTGGGCAGCGCGCCTTTCCCAGTGCTCGATCCAGATGCCGAACTCCGGGCAGTCCACCGCCAGTCGGCGCAGCATCTCCTCGTATCTTTCCAGGGCCTGCTCAGGCACGGCCAGGGTCAGTTCGCGGACGTCCTCCCCCGGACCCGCCCTTCCGGGCAGCCCGGCGGCGAACTCGACCAGACTCGTTCCGAGCCGTCCGTAGTACACGAGCAACTCGCGCCGTATCGACTCGTGCGTATGCGATGGTCCAGGCGTGGGCAGCTCCACCCGCGTCAACGCATGGGCCACACCGCGGCGTCCCACGTCCTCGCCGGCTCCGGTTAGCGAGACCTGCTCGCCCGGCTTCAGCCTGACCTGCGGCAGCACGTCCGCGAGTGTCTCGAAGTAGGCCGCCAGGACGATGATCGTGTGCGCCGCCCGCAGCCGCTCGGTACGGGTCAGGCGGTTCAGGCCCCGCAGCCGGTCACCGAGATCGCGGGTGAGCGCGTGCCCCAGCCGCACGGCCTCATCGCGGGCCCCCAGCACATCCAGCCCGGCCCCGGCCAGCCCGAGCCCGGCCAGCCAGTCGAGCAGATTGATCAGCTTGCTCTCGCTTTCCCCGAGCATCCTGACCGCCTCTGCATAACTGATCGGACGCCCCACAAAGCCCTCCTGCAGCTAGAAAGCAATACCGCCATCCTGCTCCCGGCCATCAATCGCCCACCACTCATGACCACCTTCGGCCCCATTCGGCGCCACCGCCTGCACACCAGCGGGTGTGTCAAGTTGACGGGGACTGTCTGAAAGTCTGTGGGTGAGGCGGTGATCGGCTTTCAGTTCAGGGTGATGCGGTCACCGTAGTGCAGCGCCAGGGCGTTCAGCGCGGCCTTCCAGCCGGGGGTTTTGCCGGTGACGTTCGACCGGTTCTTCAGCGGCTGGCGGATGACCAGGTAGAGCACTTTGAGCGCGGCCTGCTCGGTGGGGAAGTGCCCCCGTCGGCGGGTGGCTTGGCGGAACCGGGCGTTCAGGCTCTCGATCGCGTTGGTGGTGTAGATGACCTTGCGGATCTCGGTCGGGAACGCCAGGAACGGGGTGAACGTCGGCCAGGCGTCCCGCCATAGCCGGATGATCGCCGGGTAGCGGTCGCCCCACTCGGCCTCGAACTCGGTGAACCGCTGCTGGGCGGCGGCCTCGGTCGGGCGGCCCGCGGGGGCATCCAAGCCGCCCGGGCGGACGCCGGACGTGACTTGGCGGCGTAGTAGGTGGACGGTGCGGTCTTGGTGCCGTGCGCAGACAGCACCCGGCAGATCGGCTCAGGATCTCGTTCGCCCGGCGCAGCTCGGCTGATTCCTCGGTCGTGGTCCCCGGCCGGGCGCCGGCGTCGACCTTGGCCCGACGCACCCAGGACCGCACCGTCTCGGTCGAGGTGACTCATGCTTGGCCGCGACCGCCTTCATCGCCGACCACTCACCGTGGTAGTCCGGACGGACCTCGGCCACCATCCTGAGCCGCGCGCCTGCGCAGCTCAGGGGATAGGGGGACGGACGTGCCATGACTCGATCCTCTCAGGGAAACGAGCCTCCATCCGACCCGGGGCGCTTCAGAGTCCATTAACGAGCGACTAACAAACGATCATTCGGGGGAGTGACGTTGGGGTACGCGTTCAAACGCATCGACCGCCACGGCAAGCCGCGCCTACAAGCACGTCATGCCCGAGTTCGGCGCGATGCGGATGATGGACATCCTGCCCGAGCACGTCCGCGCCTGGATCAAGCGCATGAAGAAGAACGCAGCCCCCGCGAACCCCGCCGACGCGAGACCGACGGCCACGTCCCCGCCAACTGGTTCCCCAACCGGATCTGGAAGCCCGCCCTCAAGAAGGCCGACTCGGACCCGAAGGTCCGCATCCACGACCTCCGCCACACCCACGCGTCCTGGCTCCTGGCCGGCGGCGCCGACCTTCAGGTCGTGAAGGAATGCCTTGGCCACGGATCCATATCCACCACCGAGCGCTACCTGCACACCCTTGACGACGCCGACGACACCGTCCTCGCCGCCTTCGACAGGATTCGCAGCCGCCGTCGCACCGACTGACGAACTGAACGTTCTGCTTGAAGCGGGCCGAACAAGGAGACGCCAAGCGGAAGCGATCGTCCGCTATGTCTGTGTCATCCTGCAGCGATGATGAGTTGCGCAACCTCCGAATTAAAAGTTCGAAATCGTGAGATCAGGGCGGCACTCTCAGTGTTATTGCGTGCCGTTCTTTCCGCATGAATCCCTATTCGCGCGCTGTTTTATGTCGCCGCGTCCCGATCTGATTCGAGACTGCCGAGCCGTCAACGAGCCGCCACGACCATTAACGATGATTGGGCTTCCTCGTCGGCGGCGCCGCTCGACCTGCGCAAGTGGGTGTTCGGGTATGTGCAGGTGTAGCAGGTCGTCAACCTCCGGGGAGGACGATCATGTCGGCGGCGAAGGTGAGCCGGGGACTGGCCGGCGGAGTCGCCCTCGGCAGCGGCGATCGAGTATCGCCGCGCGCTACCTGACTCGTCCCTCTCAAACGCTGTCGCGGTGGGCGGCGGAGGCCATTCCGAGCCAGGTGTGGGGGTTGCGTTCCCAGCACCAGCCGAGTTTGGGGGCGTTCTTGCTGATCCATATCGCCGGGACGCGGCGGTCGCCGCAGCGTGATCCGCCCAGGGAGTAGCATTTGTTCTTGACCAGGACCTCTGGGAACTGGGTGGTCATGGCTATGCCCTCCTCGATGGTGAGCAGGGTCCTTTCCCGGGCGCCGATGGTCTCCATGGCGTCGTTGGGGATGGCGCCGCAGAACTCCTCGCCGCGTTCGATGTCGAACAGCAGGTAGACCGGCTGGTCGGGGAGGTCGGCCTCCTTGATGGCGACGAAGCGTTCGAGGGATCCAGGTTCGAAGGAATGGTCGACGAAACCGGTCTTGGCCTTTCCGTGCAGGGTGGTGCGCGGCATCATCTGCTCGATCGGGACGACCTGGCGCTGCACCACCAGCAGGAAGGGCAGTCGGCCGGCATCGGGCTCGCAAGCGAGCTTCCCGGCGTTCACGGCGACAGGCCGCAAGGGCGTGACCAGGGCGCGGAACTGCTCTGGGGTCATGCCGGCCATGGCCGGGTATTCGCGCTCGACCAGGTTGTGGACCTGCCGGTCGAATTCTGCGCCCGCGTCGAAGGTCGTCTGCGGTGTCATGAGGTCCTTTCGTAAGAGCCGGCGGTTCAGAGATCTGGGGCCGGGAGAGTCCGATGGCGCGGCCCGCCGCGTCTTCGGGCACCGCCCCGTCCAGCAGGGGGGCTCGCTCCTATGAGGGCGGCTGGCGAGTTCGGGGGAGTCCTCGGAAGAACTGCGCCGATTCGTTGCAATCCCCGGCGGCGATGATGGTGTGGTTGAGCTTGACCGGTACGCCTGCCTGTCTCCTGTTCATCGGGTGATGCGGGCGAGGGCGCCGGTTTCCAGCGCCGCCCACAGGGCGCCGTCCGGGCCGAGGGTGATGCCGTGGGGTTCCGAGCGGGGGGTGGGCAGGTCGTACACCTGGATCAGGCCATCGCCGGTGATGGAGCCGACGCGATTGCCGCCCCACTCGGTGAACCACTGCTCACCGTTGGGGCCGGGCGTGATGGCGTGCGGCCGGGCGGTCCGGTCGGGCAGCGCGAACTCGGTCACCCGCCCGTCGGTGGTCATCCGGCCGATCTGCCCGGCGGCGATCTCGACGAACCACACGCAGCCATCGTGTCCGGCCGCGATGCCCACCGGCGCTGCGGCCTCGGTCGGCAGGGGGTGGACGGCGATCGCCCCGTCCATGCCGATCCGCCCGATCGCGTTGGCCTGATTCAGGGTGAACCACATCCCGCCGTCCGTACCGGCGGTGATCGCGGAGGGGAACGCGCCGGTGGCGGGGAGCGGGAACTCGCTGACCCGGCCTTCGGTGGTGATCCGGCCGATCCGGTCGGCGGCGGTCTGGGTGAACCACAGCGCGCCGTCGGGTCCGGTGGCGATGCCGTACGGGCCGCAGCGGGGGGTGGGCAGCGGAAACTCAGAGACCGTGCCGTCGGGGGCGATCCGGCCTATCCGGTGCGCCTGGTACTCGGTGAACCACAGCGCCCCGTCCGGCCCGGTCGTGATGATCGTCGGCCCGCACGCAGGATCGAGCCGGTGGATGCCGGGCTCCTGGCCGGGGAGGAGCCGGCCGATACCGCCACCGCGGACGAGCGTGAACCACAGCGCCCCGTCCGGCCCGGTCGTGACGGCATACGGGCCGCCGCTGCGGTCGGCTACGACGTGTTCCCTGATGATCAACGGTCTTCTCCGCGGCGGTGCTGGGCGGCGATGCGTTCGATGTCGGCGGGGGTGCCGGCCATGATGGTGCGGACGTGCTCGGTGATCAGGCCGGTGGGCCAGTCCCACCAGGCGGCATGGCGGAGCCGCTCCACGTCGGCGTCGTCGAAGCGCCGCCGGATCTGGCGTGCCGGGTTGCCGCCCACGATCGTGTACGGCGGCACGTCCGTCGTGACGACCGCGCCGGCCGCGATGATGGCTCCGTCGCCGATCCGCACGCCGGGCATGACGACGGACTGGTAGCCGAACCACACGTCATTGCCGACGACGGTGTCGCCCCGGCTGGGCATCTCGGTGACGATGTCCAGGGTCTCCTCGGCCCACTGGCCGCCGAACATGGTGAACGGAAATGTGGACACGCCCATCGTCGGGTGCTCGGCGCCGGCCATCAAGAACCTGGTTCCGGTCGCGATCGCGCAGTACTTGCCGATGACCAGCCGCTCGGGCCCGTAGGCGTAGAGCACGTTGCGGTGCTCGAAGTCGGTCGCGTGGTCGGGATCGTCGTAGTAGGTGTATTCGCCCACGGTGATCGCCGGCGAGCTGACCAGTGCTTTGAGGAACACCACCCGGCGGTGGGCCGGCAGCGGGTGAACGGTGGTCGGGTCGGGAGACAACGAGAGTCCTTCGCAGATCGGTCGGGTTCGCCACGTCCTGGGCGGCGCGGCGCAAGCGGCGGCCCGGGCGCGTTGAACGGGTCCCACTCTCCGCCAAGGACCGGTCTTGATCAACGTGGACTTCGTAAACTGATCGATAACCCGGCTGTTATGGATCGGAACGAGGCGCGAGTGGAGCTGCGGGACATCGAGATCTTCCTGGCCCTGGCCGAGGAACTGCACTTCGGCCGCACCGCCGAGCGGCTGCACGTCTCCCAGGCCCGCGTCAGCCAATCGATCAAGAAGCAGGAGCGCCGCATCGGCGCTCCGCTGTTCGACCGCACCAGCCGCAAGGTGCGCATCACCCCCGCCGGAGAACACCTGTACCGGGAGCTCGGCGCCGGCTACCGCCAGATCATGGACGGGATCGAAGCGGTGTCCGCCGCCGCCCGCGGCACCTCGGGGACGCTGACCCTGGGCGCCATGGGCCCGCAGGCCTGGATGATCCAGGAGGCCGTGGAGCTGTTCCGGACCCGTTACCCGGCCGCCCGGATCCGCCACCGCGACATCAACCCGATCGATCCACTCTCCCTGCTCCGCTCCGGCGAGATCGACCTCGGACTGCTCTGGCTGCCGATCCGCGAACCCGATTTCACCGTCGGCCCGGTCACGCACACCTCCGCCCTCATGCTCATGGTCGCCGACACCCACCCCTTCGCCGGGCGCGAATCGGTCTGCCTGGAGGACTTCGGCGACTGCACCTTCATCTCGCCCAAGTCCGCGGTTCCGGCATACGTCGAGGAGGTCTTCCAGCCCTCTCACACCCCCGCCGGCCGCCCCATCCGGCGCGGGCCGCAAGTCGCGAGCTGGCACGACCAGTTGACGGCGGTCAGTTCCGGGCAGGCCGTCGCCGCGACCGTGGTCGAGGCCGCCCGCTTCTACCCCTGGCCCAACCTGGTCTACGTCCCCGTCCGCGACGCCCCGCCCTGCCGATGGGCTCTCGTCTGGCGCACCGTCAACGCGGCCCCGCTCCTGCGAGCCTTCGCCCAAACCGTCCGCGACCTCGACACGTCCAGCGTGCAGGAATGACCCGGCCACCACCTACGGCCAAGAGTGCTCAGGTTTCGGGGAAATACGTGGGAGGACGCGGGGCCCGGACCAAGCCGGCGATCCGCCACCGAGCCGCCATCTCGTCCCACTCGGGCACGCCCGCCAGCACACGGAGCCAGCCCCCCCGCCCGGGCAGTGCGGGAGCGCTCAGACGCAGCCAACAGCGGTATCGATCGAAACGGAGCCCTTGTGGGCGCGTAGACCAAGATGTCCGCCCGGCACTCCTTGACCCGTCTCACCGACTGCAACGGTCACTGCCGGTCACGGTCACACGGGGCGGCACAGAGCGTGCTCGGCGGCGTAGGCCAGCAGGGTGGCGACGGTGGCGGGAGACATTGATCGTCCTGTGAACAGCAGGTCGAAGGCGTCGAAGCTGGTGTGGAGCCACAGTAGGTGACCGGCCTGGTCGACGGTGACCCCATCGCGGAGTGCGCCTTGGTCGTGGAGGCGCTGGGCCAGATCGTTCATGCCCTGGGTACGGCCGTCCTCAAGGCGGCGCACGGTGCCGCCGACGGCGTCGGCGTCGAGTTGCGCCATGGAGAACAGGGCGCGAAGTACGTCTCGGTGCGCGGCGTACATGTGCACGTTGGCGGTGATCCCGTCGCGGAGCCCGCGCCGGGCCTCGGGTTGCAGGACGGCGGTGACCATGTCGGTGAAGCCGCCACGGTGGAGCAGATCCATACCGAGCGCGTTGAACAGGCCCGCGCGTGATCCGAAAACGGTGTAGATCGTCGAGCGGGACACCTCGGCGAGCTGGGCGACCTTGTCCATGCTGACCTGCTCGGAGGGGGCGTCGACGAGGCGCTGGTAGACGGCGTTCAGGATGCGTCGCCGGGTCTGATCGGCGGCCTTGGCCCGCAGCCGCTGCTCGTACTTACGGGTAGGGGGCATGCCTCTGAGTCTACCGCTTCGCTTGACAGCACGTCCTATGAAAGACAGCATGTCCAGCGAAAGACAGGTTGTCCGACGAAAACAACCAGTGCCGTCGTGCCATTAGGAGTCCGCAATGCGCGTGATGATCCGCTACGCCGTCAAGCCGGAGCTGGTCGACCACAGCCTCGAGTTGCTGCGACAGGTCTATTCGGACCTGGAGAGCAGCCGACCGCCGCGACTGCGCTACGAGACCTTCCGTCTGGAGGGCACCGACCAGTTCATGGCCATCATCGAGTCCGACGGTGGCCCGGCCGAGGCCGCCCACCACCACCTGCTCTCCTTCCAGCGTTACCGGACCGCGCTGAACGAGATCTGCACCCAGCTGCCGTCCGTGACCCATCTGGAATCGGTCGGGGCCTACCAGTTCCGGTGAACCCCCCCGCCACTCACCCAAGGAGACCCTTGGTGATCCGTATCGCCCTCGTTGTCGGCAGCACCCGCCCCGGCCGCCGTGGCATCGCCGTGGCCCGCTGGGTCCTTGACACCGCTGCCACTCACCCGGCCGTCGCCGACGGCCGCGCCAGCATCGACATCCTGGATGTGGCCGGCTTTGATCTGCCGATGCTGGACGAGCCGGTCCCGACCGCCTTCGGCACCTACGCCCACTCCCACACCCGCCGCGGTCCCAGGCGGTCGCGGCATCGGAGCCTGTCAAACTCGTTGAGACAGTTCAGGCTGCGGGTTGGGCCTGGTTGTTCTCCTGGTTCTTGTCCTTGGGTGGTTCGTTTATCCAGGCCTTGTCGGGCAGTTCGGGCGGGACGGGCCTGGTGTGGAACCGTTCGGGGTTGGCGGTGTAGGCGGCGGCCAGTACCTTGCAGCGGCGGTCTCGGATCTTGGTCGCGGTGCCGTCATGGA
>NZ_SMJW01000210.1 GCF_004348335.1 Actinomadura bangladeshensis
GTCCGGGACCCTCGGGGTCGCGCACGGCGACATCCCGGTGATGGTGCGGGTGAACCGGCTGCTGGAGCCGCAACCGGTGTCCCGGAAGATCCGCATCGCCGCGTCCGTCGCCGTGCCGGTCATCGCGGGGCTCCCGCTGCTCCTCCTGGTCCTGCCCCACTAGCCCGCGCCCGTCCGCCGGGCTAGACCGCGAGGACCGTCCCGTAGAGGCGGGTGACGTGCAGGCGGATCACCAGCCGGCGGTCCGCCACCATCTGCTTGAGGAACGCCTGCTCGTCGGCGGGGTCCGGGAAGCCGGGCGTCATCGCGAGCAGCTCGCGCCCGGCCGCGTCGCCGGGCCGCTCCGAGATCTCCGACAGCGCGGCGGTGCCCTCGGCGACGGCGAACGACAGGTGGTCCGGGCTCGACGCGTGCAGCGCGGCGCGCGGGTCGCGCCGGAGCTGCTTCACCTTCGCCCGGCCCGCCGTCGTGGAGATCCGCACGACGCGCTCGCCGGGGTCCCACGTGTAGACGACGGTCGAGACGTGCGGGTGGCCGTTCTTCTTGTTCGTGGCCAGGACGGCGAACCGCTGCTCGCCGAGGATGCGGGACAGCTCGTCCTCGCCGACGGGCTTGGGGCCGGGTCCCTGGCCGGGGCCGTACTCGGTCATCTCGGTCTCTCCTTCAGAGGGCGGTGGGGACGTTCTCGGTGGCCGCGGACGCGGCCGCGGCCGGGTCGGCGGGGGGCGCCGGGCGGCGCAGGACGAGCAGGGAGATCGCGAGGGCGGCGACCAGCAGGCCCGCGGAGACGCCGAACGCCAGGTGGTAGCCGCCGGTGAGGGCGGTCGCGGCGTCCCGTCCGTCCGCCCGGAGGGTCTCGGTGCGGGACGCGGCGAGCGTGGTCAGCACCGCGACGCCCAGTGCCATCCCGACCTGCTGGACGGTGTTGAACAGCCCCGACGCGAGACCCGCGTCCTCGGGGCGGGCGCTCGACATGCCGAGACCGGTCAGGGACGGCAGGACGAGCCCGGCGCCGGAGGCCAGCACGAACACCGGGAGCAGGTCGGCGGTGTAGCCGGCGTCCACCGGCACCCTGGCCAGCCAGGCCATCGCGCCGATCAGCAGCACCAGGCCCGCCATCAGCACGGACCGCTCCCCGAACCGGTTCGACAGCCGCGCGGACACCAGCAGCGACACCGCGCCGATCGCCACGGCCGCCGGGAGCATCGCGAGGCCGGTGTCCAGCGCGCCGTATCCGAGGACCCGCTGCATGTAGAGGGCGACGATGACCTGGAACGAGAACATCGCCGACAGGGTGAGCAGTTGCACGGCGTAGGCGCCGGACACGTTGCGGGAGCGCAGGATCCGCAGCGGCATCAGCGGGGTCGCGGCCCGCGCCTGCCGGGCGGCGAACCCGGCGAGGAGCAGCAGCGACACCGCGCCGAGGCCGAGCGTGTGCGCCGAGAGCCAGCCGTGGGCCTCGACCTTCACGACCGTGTAGATGCCGAGCATCAGCCCGGAGGTGACGAGCAGCGCGCCCGCGACGTCCGCGCCGGCGGCGAGGCCGATACCGCGGTCGCGGGGCAGGGCGGGCAGTGCCAGCAGCAGGGTGGCGAGCCCGATCGGCAGGTTGATCAGGAAGATCCAGTGCCAGCTCAGCGCATCGGTGAGCACGCCGCCGAGCACCTGCCCGATGGACGCGCCGGTCGCCCCGGTGAAGCTGAAGATCCCGATGGCCCGGGTGCGCTCGCGCGGATCGGTGAACAGCGTCACCAGGATGCCGAGCACGACGGCCGTGGCCAGCGCGCCGCCGACGCCCTGCAGCAGGCGCGCCGCGATCAGCACGCCGGAGGTGGTGGCCGCGCCCGCGAGTACGGACGCGGCGGTGAACAGCGCGTTGCCGGCGAGGAACAGCGTCTTGCGGCCGACGAGGTCGCCGAGCCGCCCGGCGAGCAGCAGCAGGCCGCCGAGCGGGATCAGGTAGGCGTTCATGATCCAGCTGAGCCCGGCGGGGGAGAAGCCGAGGTCGCGCTGGATGGCGGGGGCGGCGACGGTGACGATGCTGCCGTCGAGGATCGCCATCAGCATGGTCGCGGACAGCACGCCGAGCGCCGCCCAGCGGGAGCGGAGCAGGGCGGGCAGGGTCGTCTCCTTGTTCATGGGAGCGACCGTAGCAGATAGTTTTGTTGCAGACGATCCTTGACGGATCTACTTTTGGCTCTGCCGGGCCCGCCGGGTCGGCTGCGCCGTCTCGACCGGGGTCGCCAGATGGCCGGTGACCAGCGCGTCCAGCGCGCGGACGAGCACCTCCCGCTCGTCCGCCGGAAGGGAGCCGAGGGCTGCCGCGTGGACGCCGTCCACGATCTCCTGGCTGCGCGCCGCGACCCGCGCGCCCTCCTGCGTGACCGCGATGATCCGGGCGCGGCGGTCGGCGGACGACGGCCGCCGCTCGGCGAGGCCCGCCTTCTCCAGGGCGTCCACGGTGACGACCATCGTCGTCTTGTCCATGTCGCCGATCTCGGCGAGCTGGATCTGGGTGCGCTCCCCTTCCAGTGCGTGCACCAGGACGCAGTGCATGCGCGGAGTCAGTCCGATCTCGGCGAGCGCCGCCGTCATCCGGGTCCGCAGTACGTGGCCGGTGTGGTCGAGCAGGAACGACAGGTCCGGTTTCGTCCGTCCGGGGGCCATCGAGGTCATGCCTCCAGCCTACCCAAGTGGTTCTGTTGCGGATTATCTACGAGAAGCCGCATCTCGTTGGCTATGCTGAAGTCCATGTACCACGTGTGTCTGGGCTGGTGGCCGTCCTAGGACGGCCGACGCTCACGCATGCCACGGGCCGTCCGCTGGACGGCCCTTCTGCTTCTCGGTGACCCGGGGCCGGTCCGGCGGGATGGCCGGACACCCGACCGAGGAGAGACCATGGAGACCACCACCCCCGAAGCGCGCACCCCGGAAGCGCCCGCTCCCGAAGCCGCCGCTCCCGAAGCGCGCAGCCGCGAGCTGGAGGAGCGGATCGCCGCCGACCCCGGCGCGTTCCGGATCCTGACCGGCGACCGTCCCACCGGGCCGCTGCATCTCGGCCACTATTTCGGCACCCTCGCGAACCGGGTGCGGCTGCAACGGGCCGGCGTCGAGCTGTTCGTGCTCGTCGCCGACCTCCAGGTGCTCACCGACCGGGACGTCGCCGACCACCTGTCCGAGTACGTCGAGGGCCTGGTCGCCGACTACCTGGCCGTCGGGATCGACCCGTCCACGGCGACGATCTTCCGGCACGGCGCCGTGCCCGCCCTGAACCAGCTGATGCTGCCGTTCCTGTCGCTCGTGTCGGTGTCGGAGCTGAGCCGCAACCCCACCGTGAAGGACGAGATCGCCTCGTCCCGGCAGGCGTCGGTCAGCGGGCTGATGTTCACCTACCCCGTCCACCAGGCCGCCGACATCCTGTTCTGCAAGGCCGACCTCGTCCCGGTCGGCCGGGACCAGCTCCCGCACCAGGAGATCACCCGGACGATCGCGCGCCGCTTCAACGAGCGCTACGCGCCGGTCTTCCCGGTGCCGGACGCGCTGCTGTCCGACGCGCCGAGCCTGCTCGGCACGGACGGCCGGAAGATGAGCAAGAGCCGCGGCAACGCCATCGCGCTGTCCGCCGGGCCGGACGAGACCGCCAAGCTGATCAGGCGCGCGGTGACCGACGCCGACCGGCGCATCACCTACGAGCCCGGGACCCGTCCGGAGGTGTCGAACCTGGTGCTGCTCGCCGCGCTCTGCCAGGGCCGCGACCCGCACGCCGTCGCCGCCGAGATCGGGGACGGCGGCGGCGCCGCGCTCAAGCAGGTCGTCACGGACTCGGTCAACGAGTTCCTCCGCCCCGTCCGCGCCCGCCGCGCCGAGCTCATCGCCGACCGGGGGTACCTGCGCGGCGTCCTCGCGGCGGGCAACGACCGCGCCAACGCCGTCGCGAACCGCACCCTGGAGGAGGTCAGGGCGGCCATGGAGTCACGTTGACCTGCGGCGTGTTGTTGTTATCGAGCGCCGCATAACAACAACACGCCGCAGGTCAACGAAGAGTGTGCGGTCAGGGGGTGTGCGGGGCGATGCCGCGCAGGACGACGGCCACCAGGTCGTCCGCGGCGTCCGACGGCACCGGGCGGGCGATGTCCTCACCCTGGAAGAGCACCG
This sequence comes from Actinomadura bangladeshensis, assembly GCF_004348335.1. GTDB lineage: Bacteria > Actinomycetota > Actinomycetes > Streptosporangiales > Streptosporangiaceae > Spirillospora > Spirillospora bangladeshensis. Next base: position 4,156 of record NZ_SMJW01000210.1, read on the forward strand.
ACAGCACCGGCTCGTGGCAGGCGCCGACGATCATGGACGTGGCCGCGTCCACCGGCGCGTCCGGGGCGAGGCGGCCGAGGTCGCGCTCGGCCCGCAGGTAGGCGGCGAGCCGGGAGCGCCAGTCCTGGTCGCCGCCGCTCAGCTCGGAGAACCGGGCGAGGACCTCGGGCTGCGCCACCAGCCCGGCCAGCGCGGGCAGCAGCGCGTTGTGCGCGACCAGCCCGTGCCGGACGTAGGCCCGCAGGTTCTCCTCGACCGTCCCGCCGCCGGCCTCGGGCAGCGGATCGAGCGTGCGGCCCACCGACTCGGCGTGCGCGCGCAGCGCGTGCGCGAGCAGCTCCTCCTTGTCGGCGAAGTGGTTGTACAGGACGCCGTCGGCGACGCCGGCCTCCCGCGCGATGGCCCGGACGGTCAGCCCCGCCGTCCCGCGCTCCGCGATCATCCGCTCCGCCGTGGCGATCAGGTGCTCGCGCAGCGACCGCTCGCCGCCGCGCAACGCGGCCGCTCTTCGAGGAGACATCACCCCGCATCGTATTCGCCGAGCGCGAACCCGCGGGCGGCGAGTTCGGGCAGGAAGTCCGGGCCGGCGACGTCCTCGATGTGCCGGACGCCGGGCGGTGCCCCGTCCAGCCGCCGGACGACCAGCGCGGCGGCCAGGCCGGTCGCCCGGCTCTGCCGCCGCCCGGCGAACGACCGGACCCGGCCGCCGGACGCGACCGCCACCGCGAACCCGTCCCCGCCCGCGTGGACGTGCCGGAACGCGGCCCGCAGCGGCGCCGCCCGGCGGAACCGGCGGAGCCGGGGCAGGACGGCGGTCAGGGCGCGCGAGTCCAGGCAGAGGCCCGTCCTGACTCGCCCGGGGAGGGTGTACTGGTCGGAGAACGGGAAGCGGTGCACGGTGCGTGTCCCGTAGGGCGGCGGGAAGCGCATCCGCCACGACTCGCCCAGGTCGCCGAGCGAGTCGAGCGTCCACCGCACCGCCGAGGGGCCGTGCCGCTCGCCCGCGCCGAGCAGTACGCCGATCTCCGCGTCCGCCCCGCCGAACTCGCGGGCCAGCAGGTTGGTCACGCCGGGCGCGAGGCCCACGCTCAGCACGGCCGTCGCACCGGCCCCGGCCGCGACCCCGTCGAGCTTCTCGATCTCCGCGAGCACCGGGTAGGAGGCGGACACGTCGACGTAGTGGACACCGCGCCGGAGGCACTGCTCGGCGACGCGGACGTTCTCGGTCTCCGCGCACATGACGACCGCGTCGGCGTCGAGCCCTTCGGCGCCGTCGCGCCGCAGGTCGATGCGCATCGGTGTCGCGCCGTCCACCGTGCGGGCCCGGGCGGGGTCGCGGCCCGCGACGACGATCTCCGGGACGTGCCCGCGCAGGCCCGCGACGACCTCCCGTCCCACGGCCCCGTACCCGCCGAGGACGACGACGCGGTTCATCGCCGGGCCGTGACCAGCAGCGACGTGGCCCGCAGCCGGACGGCGCCGTCGCGTTCGAAGGGGCGCATCGCGTCCGTCAGGGCGTCGACCAGGGCGCCGTCCGTGCCGTAGTTGTAGCGGATCGGGCCCCAGGCGGCGAAGAACTCCGCCGCGTCGCGTGCGTCCCGGCCCCAGATCTGCTCGGCCGCCACCTTGCGGCAGTCCACGTCGCCGAACCCGGCCGCGCCGAGCACCTCCCGGACGCGGCCCGGGTCTGACAACGACAGGGGCCCGTCGTGCCCGATCGGCGCCTCCTCTCGCGGTGGCAGCGCGGCGAAGACCGCCTGGAGGTCGGTCTCGCCGATCGGTGCCATCGACAGGAACGCCAGGCGGCCGCCGTCCCGCAGTGCCCGCCGGATGTTCCCGAACGCGGCGACGGGGTCGGCGAAGAACATGACTCCCACCCGGCTGATCGCGACGTCGAAGCCGCCGTCGGGGAACGGGTGCACCTGCGCGTCGCCCTGCTCGAACGCCGCGTTCGCGACGTCCTCTTCCTGCGCGAGGGATCGGGCGCGGGCGAGCATCGGGCCGGACAGGTCCACGCCCGTCGCGCCGCCGTGCCGGGCCCGCCGCGCCGCGAGCCGCGTGACCTGCCCGTTCCCGCAGCCGATGTCGAGGACGCGGTCGTCCGGCCCGATCGCCGCCGCGTCCAGCAGTGCGTCGTTGAACCCGCCGTTGACCGCGTCGTACCGGTCGTAGTGGCCGGCCCAGTGCTCGCCCTCGTACCCGTTCCAGGCTTCGGCCTGATGCGTGTTGACGATGTCCGCCATGGCGCCTCCCTCGGTATGAACGTATGTTCATGAACGTACGTTCATAACTTCTGCCCCGTCAAGTCGCCCGCATATCGGCCATCCTGGGCGCTGTGACAACTGACAAGAGGGCGTTGAACCGGGCGCTGCTGGCGCGGCAGATGCTGCTGGAGCGGCATGACATACCCGTGCTGGACGCCATCGAGCATCTGGTCGGCATGCAGTCGCAGGCGCCGAACCCGCCGCACATCGGGCTGTGGAGCCGGCTCGCGGACTTCGGGTTCGACGAGGTCGGCGCGCTGATGACCGAGCGGAGCGCGCTGCGGATCGTGCTGATGCGCGGCACCCTCCACCTGGTCAGCGCCCGCGACGCCCGCGCGCTGCGCCCGCTGACCCAGGTGCTCCTCGACAACCACCTGAAGGCGCGGGCCCGCGACCTCGACGGCATCGACCTCGGCGCGGTCACCGCGCACGCGCGGGGGCTGCTGGAGGACGAGCCCCGCACCGACAAGGAGCTCCGCGGCCTGCTCGGCGAGCGGTGGCCCGGGCACGATGCCGACCTGCTCAACTGGGCCGTCCGGTGCAGCCTGCCGCTGGTGCAGGTCCCGCCGCGCGGCATCTGGGGCGCCTCGGGCGCCGCGCGGCACACGACGCTCGACACGTGGCTGGCCGAGCACCCGGCGGCCGAGACCTCGCTGGACGACGTGGTGCTGCGCTACCTGGCGGCGTTCGGGCCGGCGAGCGTCCGGGACGTCCAGCAGTGGTCCGGGCTGACGCGGCTCGGCGAGGTCGTCGAGCGGCTGCGGCCGGGGCTGCTGGAGTTCCGGGGCGACGGCGGCCGCACGCTCTACGACGTGCCGGACGCGCCCCGCCCCGACCCGGACACGCCGGCGCCCGTCCGGTTCGTCCCGGACTTCGACAACCTGCTGCTCTCGCACGCCGAGCGGTCCCGCATCATCAGCGAGGAGCACCGCAAGCGCGTCTTCACGGTCAACGGCATCATCCGCGCGACGTTCCTCGTGGACGGCTTCGTGCACGGCATGTGGAAGATCGAGAAGAAGCGCCGGGCGGCGGTGCTGCGCATCGACCCGTTCGACCCGGTCCCGAAGCGGGAGCGCGCCGCCCTGGAGGAGGAGGGGATGCGCCTGCTGGCCGCCGCCCACCCAGACGCCGCCTCCCACACCGTCGAGTTCTAGCTTTCGGGGGCGCAGGGGGCCTTGTGGTCCGGGTCCAGGGACGACAGGAGGGTGTGGAGCGTCTCGCGGAACTGGAGCATCTGCTCGCGGCTCAGCGGGTCGAACAGGTGGCGCCTGACCTCGCCGACGTGGCCGGGCGCCGCCTCGCGCAGGACGGCATGGCCCTCGTCGGTGAGCCGTGCGATCGTGGTGCGGCGGTCGCCCTCGTGCTTGCAGCGGCTCACCCAGCCGGCCTCCTCCAGCCGGTTCACGGCGTGCGAGAGGCGGCTCGGGGACGAGTGGACGATCTCGGCCAGCGCGGTCATCGTCAGCGCGCGGCCGGGCGCCTCCGACAGCATCGCCAGGATCATGTAGTAGGCGTGCGGCATGCCCGAGTCTCGCTGCAACTGCCGGTCGAGGGCCTCGTTGAGCAGCCGCGAGGTCCACAGGAAGGCACGCCAGGTCTCCTGCTCCTCGTCGTCCAGCCAGCGCGTCTCGGTCATGCGTCCAGTCTATCCGAAAGCTTGAACACTCAAGGCTTGAAGTTTCAATCATTCTCGGGTTATAGTTGAGCTCTCAAGTAAAAGGAGGACGATATGACCCGGATGCCCGTGCTCTACCTCAGCCACGGCGCGCCGCCGCTCGCCGACGACGCCCTGTGGACCCGCCAGCTCGCCCGCTGGTCGGCCGAGCTGCCGAAGCCCGAGGCGGTGCTCATGGTGTCGGCGCACTGGGAGGAGGCGCCGCTGAGCATCGGCGCCACCCGGCGGGTGCCGCTCGTGTACGACTTCTGGGGCTTCCCGGAGCATTACTACCGCGTCCGGTACGACGCGCCCGGTGCTCCCGAGCTGGCCGATGACGTGCGCAAGCTCATTCCCGGCGTGCACCAGGACGAGGAGCGGGGGCTCGACCACGGCGCCTACGTCCCGCTCGTGGAGATGTACCCGGACGCCGACGTCCCCGTGCTGCAGATGTCGATGCCGACGCTGGAACCGGAGCGGCTCTTCGAACTCGGCCGGAGCCTCGCGCCGCTGCGCGACCAGGGCGTGCTGATCGTCGGGAGCGGTTTCACCACTCACAACCTGCGGGAGATGCGCCCGGACTTCGACGCCGCGCCGCCCGCGTGGTCGGCGGAGTTCGACGAGTGGACGGACCGCGCCGTCGGCGACGGCGACATCGACGCCCTGCTCGACTTCCGCGCCAAGGCGCCCGCGGCGCGCATCGCCCACCCGCGGACCGAGCATTTCGCGCCGCTGTTCGTGGCGCTCGGAGCCGACGCCGGGGACGCCTCCGACCGCCGGGCGGTGATCGACGGCTACTGGCTCGGGCTGGCGAAGCGCTCGTTCCAGTTCGGGTGAGTTGTCACGTTCCGTCCGGTTGGCGGGCGGCGGTCAGGAGGCCGCGCCGCCCATCCGGGCGAAACCGGTGCGCCAGGACGTGACCTGCGGCTTCCAGCCGAGGCCGAGCGCCTTGGCGTTGGACGCCGGGCGGCCCGTCGCCGCGGCGTGCTTGCCCGCGCTGCCCGGATGCGGGGCGCCGATGGCCCCGCTGTAGACGGGCAGCCAGTCGGCCGTGGTCGCGGGCTCGTCGTCCACGATGTTCACGGCGCCGGCCGGCCAGTCGAGGGCGGCGAGCGCCGCCGACGCGGCGTCCTCGGTGTGCACGAACGACGTCCACGAGGGCGCCGGGCGCAGCGTGCCCGCGCGCACCCGCTCGGCGATCGCGCCGTCCGGGGCGTACCAGGTGCCGGGGCCGTAGAGCGCGCCGTAGCGCAGCACCACGCCGCGCGGCATCTCGCCGACCGCCTCCTCCAGCGCCGCGACCCCCTTGTACGGCGGGAGGGAGGAGTCGAGCGGGTCGGTCTCGACGGCCGGCGCGTCGCCCGGCACGTACAGCCACGCGATGCTCTGCGCGACCATCGTCTCGACGCCGGCGGCACGCGCGGCGTCCACCAGGTTGCGGGTGCCGGTGATGCGCAGCTGCGAGTTGGCGTCGAAGTCCTCCGCGCTGAGGTCGGTGAGCTGGTGGATCACGGCGTCCGGGCGCTGCGCGGCGACGGCGTCGCGCACCGCCGCGGCGTCGAGCATGTCCACGATGACGGGCTCGGCGCCGAGATCACTGAGCAGGCCGGCGCGTTCGGTGCGGCGCGTCGTTCCGACGACCTCGTGGCCCGCCTGGACGAGCAGCGGGATCAGCCGGCGACCGACCACTCCGGTCGCTCCGGCGAGGAGAATCTTCAAGGGGGTACCTCCGGGACTGTCACGCCATTGGTCGGAACGGGCGTGCGAGATCTCTGCCTGCACTGCCCCTCTGCCTGCACTCTCTTTGCCTGCACTGCGCCTGTCACCTGCACTGCGCCTGGCGTTCGGCATGGTAGCCCCCCTGCGTCCGGCCGGACGAAGTCGGACGAGCCGCACCGCCCCCGGAGCCTCGTCCGCCAATGAGCGTACCGCCGGGAACCGCCCGAACGCGTTTCACACTTGGCGCGGATGAGAATTGATGTCCTCGGACGGGTCCGGCCAATGCGGAGGAATGCGCGCAATGAAGATCACTCTTGTCCAGGGCGACATCACCGAGCAGGAGGTCGACGCGGTCGTGAACGCGGCCAACTCCTCACTGCTGGGCGGTAGCGGGCTGGACGGCGCGATCCACCGCAAGGGCGGCGCGGAGATCCTGGACGAGTGCCGCCGGCTGCGGGCCTCCCACTACGGCGGCGGGCTGCCGACCGGGCAGGCGGTCGCGACGACGGCCGGGCGGCTGCCCGCCCGCTGGGTGATCCACACGGTGGGGCCGGTGTACTCCCGGTCCGAGGACCGGTCCGGGCAGCTGGTCTCCTGCTACCGCGAGTCGCTGCGCGTCGCGGACGAGCTGGGCGCGCGCTCGATCGCCTTCCCGGCCGTGTCGGCGGGCATCTACGGCTGGCCGATGCAGGACGCCGCCCGCATCGCCGTCGGGACCGTCCGCGCCACCCCGACCCAGATCGCCGATGCCCGCTTCGTCCTGTTCACCGCGGACGCCTACGCGGCGTTCGAGCAGGCGATGGCCACGCCCTGAGCCTGCTTCGCGCTAGTCGTCCTCCTTCGCCGGCGGGACGACCAGGACCGGGCGGCGCGCGTGGTGCAGGACGCGGGTCGAGACGCTGCCGAGGATGACCGACCGGGCACCCGCCAGACCCCGCGAACCCGTGACGATCAGGGACGCGTTCAGCTCGTCGGCGACGTCCACGATGGCGGCCCACATCGGTCCGCCGCCGCGCTCGGCCCGGACCGCCACGTCGGTCAACCCGGCGGCGATCGCGAGGTCGGCGCCCTTGCGCGCGAGCTGCTCGGCCTGCTTCTCCTCCTCGTACTTGTCACCGGGAGCCTGCGCGGCGACCGGCACCGCCGCGGCCAGCGGCGCCCAGCTGAGCTGGGTCAGCAGCGGCTCCCACACCGTCATGACCACGGTCGGCTCGGCCTTCAGATGGCGGGCCGCGTACTCGACCGCGGCCTGGGAGTCGTCAGAACCGTCAAAGGCGATCAGAACTGTCATACCCCGACCATTTCCAAGATCGTCCGATCTCGAACCCGAACGGGGCGCGCAGTGGCCGATCTCTCAGCCGGCCCGTTGTCAGCCGGACGACGGGGCGCGGCCGGGGCCGGGCGGGCCGGCGAACGCCTGGGCGACGTCCAGCCAGCGGTCGGCGTCCGGGCCGGTCGCGACGAGTGCGGTGTCCGCGCGGTGGCGGCGCTGGGCGACCACGTGGCAGAAGTCGAGCGCCGGGCCGGTCACGGACTGGCGCGCGTCCGCCGGTCCCCACGTCCACTCCTCGCCGCCGGGGCCCGCCAGCACGACGCGGAACTCCTCGGCCGGCGGCTCCAGGCCCCGGTTGCGGAACGCGAAGTCGCGGGTCCGGACGCCGATGTGCGCGACGTGGCGGAGCCGGTGCGTGGGCTCGCGGCGCTCGCCGAGCGCGTCGGCGACGTCCTCGCCGTGCGCCCACGTCTCCATCAGCCGCGCGGTCGCCAGCGTCGCGGCGCCCATCGGCGGGCCGAACCAGGGGAGCCGCGTGCCCGGCGGGACGGCGGCGAGCGCCTCCACCATGCGGCGGCGCCCGTCGCGCCAGCGGGCGAGGAGATCCGCCGGGGCGTCCTTCGCGCCCTCGCGCGCGCCCGTCTCGACGTAGCCGCCGGGGTCGGCGAGCGCCTCCTCGACGAGCTCGGCGAACGCGCCGGCGTCGGTGGCCGCGACGACGGCCTGGTCGTCGGTCCAGGCGAGGTGGGCGATCTGGTGCGCGATCGTCCAGCCCTCGGCCGGGGTCGGGTCCGCCCACCGGGCGGCGGGCAGCGGCGCGACCAGGGCGTCGACGGAGTCGCCCTCGGCGGCGAGATCGGTGAGCAGCGAGTGCAGATCCGGCATTTCGCCAGCATGGCCGGTCGCGGCGCCGCCGGTACAGGACCGGCCCCTACAAACCCGAACGGGATTCTTTAGTGAAGGAGAGCGCGGGCGGCGGCGTAGTCGGCCTTCCCGTTCGGCAGCCGCAGCCCCCGGTCGGTGCGGACGAACGCCTTCGGGATCTTGTAGCGGGCCAGGTGGACGGCGCAGCCCTCGCGAAGCTCGGCGTCGGACGGGCCGCCGGCGGGGCTCAGCACCGCGACGATCTCCGTCCCCCAGCGCTCGCTCGGCCGGCCGACGACCAGCGCGTCCGCGACGCCCGGCAGCGCGCGGAGCACCGCCTCGACCTCCTCGGCGAACACCTTCTCCCCGCCGGTGTTGATCGTGGTGGCCTCCCGCCCGTGGACCTCCACGGTGCCGTCGGCGAGCAGCCGCGCCCGGTCGCCCGCCACGACGAGGCGCTCCCCGTCCACCGTGCGGAACGTTTCCGCCGTCTTCGCCGGGTCGCCCAGGTAGCCGAGCGGGATCGAACCGCCGCCCTTGGCGAGCCAGCCCATCTCGTCCTCGCCGGGCGCGAGGCGCCGGGACCGGTCGGCCGACAGCACGGCCGTCCCGGGCGCCACCGCGAACGTCGTCGCCGACGAGCCGCTCCGCGTCACCTGGAAACCGGACTCCGAGGACCCGAGGACGTCCACGATCCGGGAGTGGGGGAGCAGCTCCAGCATCCGCGCCTTCACGCCGGGGCTGATCGCGGCGGCCGAGTTGACGAACGAGCGGAGCGCGCCCAGGTCGTGCGGTCGGGCCTCCAGCGCCTCGACGATCGGGCGGGCGAACGCGTCGCCGACGAGGGGCATCCGGGTGACGCGCTCACGTTCGGCGGTGGCCATCAGGTCGGCGGCGTCCAGGCCGTCCACCCGGTCGGGGAACACCACGGACCCGCCGCCGCACCACGCGCCGAGCGCCGACCACGTGCCCGCGCCGTGCATCATCGGCGGCCCGACCAGGACCCGGACGTCGCTGCGGACGGCCCGCGCCACCGCCTCGCCGAGAGCGGTGACCGGCGCGCCGTCGCGGCGCCGCAGGCCGAGCGGGCCGAGCATCAGGTCGCCGATCCGCCACAGCACGCCCTTCGGCATGCCCGTCGTGCCGCCCGTGTAGAGGATGTGCAGGTCGTGCGCGTCGGGCCGGACGGGCAGCGGGTCGGACGGGGCCTTGGCGAGGGCGTCCTCGTAGTCGAGCGCGCCGGGCAGGAGCGGGGCGCCGGACTCGTCCGCGACCTGGAGGAGCAGCGGGCGGTCGCCGAGCCGGTCGGCGAGCCGCTCCGTGACGCGCCCGATCGCGTCCGCGAACCGCGCGTGGTACAGCACGGCGGCCGGCCGGGCGTCGCCGAACAGGTGGGCGAGCTCGTCGTCCACGTACCGGTAGTTGACGTTGAACGGCGCGACCCGGGCCTTGTGCGCGCCGACCAGTCCCTCCAGGTACTCGGGGCCGTTGTGCAGGTAGAGGGCCAGATGGTCGTGCGGCGACTCCCACGGCTCGGACGCCGTGCCGTGCAGGCCGAGGCCGTGCCCGTGCAGGACGCTCGCGAGCCGCCGCGTCCGGTCGGCGACCTCCCGCCAAGTCGTCCGGCGGTCGCGCCACACCAGGCATTCGCGGTCGGGGACCGCGGCGGCGATGGCCTCGTGCAGGGTCGCCAGGTCGAGCATCGGCATTCTCCTCGCGGGGACGGCGTGGGCAGCACCGTAACCGATAACTTACCGAACCTCGTTCGGTGGGGTGGGGGGACATATCCATGACGGCCGGGCGTACAGGGCATAGACGGCAAGACGGAACAATGACCGGGTGCCCCCAGCCCGCAAGCCGCGAGGAGAGGTGACTCGCGGCACCACCGCCCCGAACCGCCTGCGCCGCGTCGACCGCTGGATCACCGCCACCCAGACGGGCCCGCTGCGCATCGGCGGCCGCCCGCTGGTCGTCGACCTCGGGTACGGCGCCTCCCCGGTCACCACGTTCGAGCTCTACTCCCGCCTGCGCGCCGTCTCCCCGCGGCTGGAGGTCGTGGGCATCGAGATAGAGCCCGAGAGGGTCGCAGCCGGCCTCACCCTGCTCGCCGCCCTCCGCGAACCCCCCGAACCGCC